>NZ_PIGG01000026.1:0-300000 GCF_002924445.1 Minwuia thermotolerans | reverse complement strand
CTGGAGCGCAGAACCGGCCAACCTACGCCCTTTGCCATCCGCTTCCACCTGCACCCCCTGGTCCGGGCCTCGCTCTCGCAGGGCGGCACGGCGGTGATTCTCAGCCTGAAATCGGGCCGCGGCTGGCGGTTCCGTGTGGCGGGCGCGGCGCCACAGCTCGAGGAAAGTATCCATCTCGGCGATGGTTCGCCGCGCCGTAGCACCCAGATCGTGCTGGCGGGCAGCCTTGCGGAAGAATCGGTTGCGGTGCAGTGGGCTTTCGGGCTGATTGACGGCCCCGAGGGACAGGAAGAAGCCGCGCAGGAGGGCCTGGAACTATGACCGACACTACGTTCGCGCCGAAGCGCGCGCTGATCTCGGTTTCCGACAAGTCGGGGCTGGACCGGCTGGGTCGGTTCCTGAAATCGAAGGGCGTGGAAATCCTGTCCACCGGCGGCACCGCCCGGGCGCTCGCCGACATGGGCTGCGACGTCACCGAGGTGAGCGATCACACCGGCTCGCCGGAGATGATGGACGGCCGCGTCAAGACGCTGCACCCGAAGATCCACGGCGGCATCCTGGGGCTGCGGGACGCCGAGAGCCACGTGAAGGCGATGAAGGACCACGACATCGCCCCCATCGATCTCGTCATCATCAACCTCTACCCCTTCGAACAGACCGTTGCCGCCGGCGCCGACCGTACGACCGCGATCGAGAACATCGACATCGGCGGACCGGCGATGATCCGGTCGGCCGCCAAGAACCACCGCTTCGTCGCCATCGTCACCGACCCGGCGGACTATGACGGGCTGATGGAGCAGTGGCGCAACGAAGGCGGGCTGACGCTGGACTTCCGCGAGCATCTGGCGGCCAAGGCCTTCGCCAGGACCGGCGCCTACGATTCCGCGATCACCGCCTGGTTCGCCGGCCAGTCCGACGAGATGCCGGGCCGATTCGCCGTCTCGGCAGGCCCGGCCCAGCCGCTGCGCTATGGCGAGAACCCGCACCAGATGGCGGCCTTCTACCCCTCCGGCGATCTGCGTCCCGGCGTCGCCAGCGCGCGCCAGCTCCAGGGCAAGGCGCTGAGCTACAACAACCTGAACGACACCGACGCGGCCTATGAACTGGTCGCCGAGTTCGACGCCCGCGACGCGGCGGCCGTGGCCATCATCAAGCACGCCAATCCCTGCGGCGTCGCCACCGGACCCAGCGTGGCCGAGGCCTATGCGCGGGCGCTGGCCTGCGATCCCGTCAGCGCCTTCGGCGGCATCATCGCGCTGAACCGGCCGTTGGAAGCGGATGCGGCGGCGAAGATCACGGAGATCTTCACCGAGGTCATCATCGCCCCCGGCGCTTCGGAAGCAGCCATCGAGATCGTGGCGAAGAAGAAGAACCTGCGCCTGTTGCTGACCGACGGCCTGCCCGACCCGGCGGCGCCGGGCCTGGCCTACAAGGCGCTGGCCGGCGGCGTGCTGGCCCAGTCGCGCGACAACGGCCGGGTGACCAAATCCGGCCTCCGGATCGTGACGAAGCGCGCGCCGAGCGACGCCGAGATGGCGGACATGATCTTCGCCTTCCGCGTCGCCAAGCACGTCAAGTCCAACGCCATCGTCTATGTCCGCGGCCAGCGCACGGTCGGCATCGGCGCCGGCCAGATGAGCCGGGTCGATTCCGCGCGCATCGCCGCGCGCAAGGCCGAGGACGCCCGCGAGGCCGCCGGCGACGCCGAAAGCTGGACCAAAGGCTCGGTCGTCGCTTCCGACGCCTTCTTCCCCTTCGCCGACGGCCTGCTGGCGGCGGTCGAGGCCGGCGCGACGGCGGTGATCCAGCCCGGCGGCTCGGTCCGCGACAACGAGGTCATCGCGGCAGCCGACGAGGCCGGTCTCGCCATGGCGTTCACCGGCATGCGCCATTTCCGGCACTGATCGAGTGCAGAACCAGACGAATCTGCCTGTCCCGATCCCCCTCCCGACCCGCATGACGCGGGTCCTCCCTCCCCCCTGCCCAAGGGGGAAGGTCGGGACGGGGGATCGCCGGCGCTCTACCCGCTCCATCGGGAAATCTGCGTGAAGCTGTCTCCGACATTGGCCGGCGCGGCGCTGGTCGTGCTGTCAACGATGGGCTTCAGCGTCATGCACGCCATGATCCAGTATCTCGGCAAGCAGGGCCTGCACGGCTTCGAGATCGCGTTCTTCCGCAACCTGTTCGGCATCGTCGCGCTGACGCCGATCTTCATCCGCTACGGGCTTGAGCCGTTCCGCACCACCAAGATCAAGCTCCACTTCGCCCGCGGCGCGGTGAACGCGGTCGCCATGCTGCTGTTCTTCTATGGCATCACGACCGGCATCGCGCTGGGCCTCGTACAGTCGCTCAGCTTCACCGCGCCGTTGTTCACCTCGCTGCTGGCGGTGCTGTTCCTGGGCGAGAAGATGCGCGCCCACCGCTGGACCGCGCTCGCCATCGGCTTCCTCGGCACGCTGGTGATCCTGCGCCCCGGCATGTCCGCCATCGAACCCGGCGCGGTCTACATCCTGCTGGCGGCGATGATGTGGGGCGTGGCGATGACGATCATCAAGCGCCTGACCGACACGGACTCGGCGATCACCGTATCGCTCTACATGGTGCTGATGCTGACGCCGATCTCGGGCATCGCCGCCGCCTTCGTCTGGACCTGGCCGACGGCGGAGCAGTTCATCTGGCTCGCCGCCATTGGCGTCATCGGCACCTTTTCCCAGATGGCGTTCGCCCAGGCCTTCCGGCTGGCCGACGCCACCGCCGTTCTGCCTTTCGATTTCTCGAAGCTGTTCTGGAGCGCGCTGCTGGGCTGGTTCTTCTTCGCCCAGGTGCTCGACCTCTGGGTCTGGATCGGATCGGTGATGATCTTCGCCGGCGGCTTCTACATCGCCTACAGGGAACGTAAGATCACGGGCAAATCGCCGCCGGTGCGGGAACCGGCCAGACCGGTCTGAAGCCGGCGCACGCGGAACGAGGGGAGGAACGTGAGGGGCATGACCGATTATGCGAGACCCTATCGGGGATTGAAGGTCCTCGACATGAGCCAGGGAGTGGCCGGCCCGCACGCCGGCATGCTGCTGGCGCTCTACGGCGCGGACGTCATCAAGGTGGAGCCGGAAGCCGGCGACTGGATCCGGCCGATCGGCGTGCGCTACGGCCAGCACTCGGCGCACGGCGTCTACTACAGCCGCGGCAAACGCTCGATCGCCCTCGACATGAAGTCGGAGGCGGGGCTGGAGATCATCTACCGCCTGGCCCGCGACGCCGACGTGGTGATCGAGAGCTTCCGGCCCGGCGTCGCCGACCGGCTGAAGATCGGCTACGAGGATATCCGCCGCATCAACCGCCGGGCGCTCTACCTTTCGGTCAGCGGCTTCGGTCAGGAAGGCCCCTACCGCGAACGTCCCTGCACGGACACCGTCGCCCAGGCCTTTTCCGGCCTGATGAGCGTCAACACGGGCAATGACGGCGCGCCGGTGAAGGTGGGCGCGGTGCTGGTCGATTCCATCACCGGCCTGTTCGCCTACCAGGCCGTCGCGACGGCCCTCTACGCCCGCGGCCAGACGGGCGAGGGCCGCCACATCGACGTCAGCCTGATGCAGGGCGCGGCGGCCATCCTGGCGCCCAAGATCCTGGAAGCGCATCTGCAGGGCGGCACGCCGCAGGCCTTCAATCCGCCGGCCGGCAACTTCGAGACGAAGGACGGCTGGATCGCCGTGACGCTGGTCCGCGACGCCGAATTCGTGAAGACCGCGCGGCTGATCGGCCTGCCGCACCTGGCCGACGACCCGCGTCTTCAGACCTTCGCCAACCGCGCGGAACACCTGGATGAACTGATGGATCAGCTCCGGACGCGCTACCGTGAGAAGACCACGGCCGAGTGGATGGCGATCCTCAAGCCGGAAGGCATTCTCTGCGAGCCGGTCAACACCTTCAACGACTGGCTGGCCGACGAGCATGTCCGCGCCGTGCAGGCCGCGCCTGCCGCCGATCAGCCGGGCGTGGGCGAAAGCCCGCTGGCGCGGGTGCCCGGCGCACCGCAATCGCCGGCCGACATCGGCGACGCGCCGGGGATCGGCCAGCATGGCGACGCGATCCTGGCCGAGCTGGGCTACGCGCCGGACGAGATCGCCGATATGGCGGCCAAGCGCGCCGTCTTTCTGGGGGAGAAGACCACATGAGCGAGTTCAGACCCGAAGAACACCGTATGTGCGAAGCTTCCTATTTCGAGGACCTGGAGGTTGGCCGGACCTTCTACATCAACTCCCGCACCCAGACGGACGCCCTGTTCTCCGCTTTCCAGCTCGCCTCCGGCGACAACCATCCGATCCACTACGATGTCGAATACTGCAAACGCCAGGGCCACCGGGGCCTGCTGGCCCACGGGCTGCAGGTCATGGCGCAGACCGCCGCCGGCGCCGGCGTCTTTCCGCACGTCATCGGCGAGGCGCTGATCGGTTTCATCGAGGCGTCGGCGAAGTTCATGGCCCCGGTCTATGCCGGCGACACGCTCTATCCGCAGCTAGAGATCACCGAACTGAAGCCGGGCCGGACGACAGGGGTCGTGACCTGCCGCGCCACCATCCACAACCAGGACGGCGTTCTGGTGCTGGAGGGCGAGCACAAGTACCTGGTGAAGAAGCGGCAGCCGGAGGCGCAACCATGAGCACCGTACTCTACGAGGTCCGCGGCCGCGTCGCGGTGATCACCCTGAACCGTCCCGACAAGCTGAACGCTCTCTCGAAGGAACTCGGCGCGGAACTCGCCGAGGCGTGGACGCGCTTTCAGGCCGGGCCGGAGCGCGCGGCGGTGCTGACCGCGGCCGGCGACCGCGCCTTCTCCGTCGGCGCGGACCTGCGGGACCCGCCCGAGATCTGGCCCTTCGCGCCGAGCGTCGGGGTGCATGTCGACAAGCCGGTCGTGGCCGCGGTCAACGGCATCTGCGTCGGCGGCGCCTTCATCCTGGTGCAGTTCTGCGATCTCTGCGTCATGGCCGAAGACGCGACCTTCGTCTATCCGGAGGCGAAGGTCGGGCTCTCCGGCGGGCTGATCGCCTCGGTGGCCGCGCGCGTGCCCCACAAGATCGCCATGGAGTTCATGATGCTGGGCGAGCCGATGACCGCCGCCCGCGCCTACGAGACGGGCATGGTCAACCGCGTCGTCCCGCAGGCGGAGGTGATGGACGCCGCCATGGACTATGCCGAGAAGCTCGCCGGCCTCGCGCCGATGGTGCTCTCGACGCTGAAGCGGCACGTCGCCGAGATGCTGCCCAAGGGACCGTCGGAGCGGGCCGGGCTGGCGCGGCGCGACCTGGAGGCGATCCGCAGTTCGTCGGACTTCGCCGAGGGCGCTGCGGCGTTCCGGGAGAAGCGGGCGCCGGACTTCACGGGCCGGTAGGCATACGGAAACGACTCCTTAGGCATTTGCGCGGACACTTCGGCAAACCCCGAGAGGTAAGCCGATGCATCCCTATACGCTCTACAAGCGCGGCCTGATGACCTTCTGGTACTGGTATGTCCGGAAACTCAACGCGCTCTGGCCGAAGATCACGCTGGAGGGCCGGGAGCTTGTCATCCTGCCGGGCGTCTACAAGCCGATCGAGAACGAGCAGGCCTCGGCCGCCTATTGCCGGCCCGGCGAGCGGGTGCTGGATCTGGGCTGCGGTTGCGGCGTCAACGCCATCTTCTCGGCGGCGCGCGCCCGCGAGGTCATCGCCGTCGACATCAGCGAGGTCGCGGTCCGCAATACCGCGGAGAACGCACGCCGCCTGGGCCTGACCAACGTGCGCGCCCTGGTCAGCGACATGTTCGACAATGTCGAAGGGCGCTTCGACCTGATCCTCGCCAACCCGCCCTACATAGCCGCCGATTTCGCCGATGAGGAGGCGCAGTTCGCCACCTCGGTACGCTATCTGCCGATCCTGTTCGCCGAGGCCGCCGACCACCTGACTCCCGGCGGGCGGCTGCTGGTGCAGTTCCCGGCCTGGTTCCGGCCGAAGATCGAGAAACTCGCCGGACAGCATGGTCTCAGGGTGGCGGAGTTCCGCCGCATGCCGCCCAAGTCCCTGAAACTGAAGCTGCTCAGCATCGCCTACCTGCAGGTCGGCTTCCGCTCCGCCTTCTATCTGATCGAACCCGCCGCCGCCGCGCACGCCGTCACGCCGGAGCCGGAGGCCGTCAAGGCCGCCTGAACCGTTCGAGAATGCCCCCGAGCCCTGGGGCCGGCTTCAGCCGGCGCCCGGGGCCCGTGCCTGAGCCTTTCCGCCGGAAAAGGTGCGACCGGATTTGCCCAGGCGTGGGTCCCGAGTCGAACCTGCGGTTCGCTCGGGACTCGGCAGTGGACAGAACGGCGCGCCTGCCTCGCCTGCCGCTAAGCCGCCTTCTGGCGCATGGTGACGAACTCCTCGGCCGCAGTCGGATGGATGCCGATGGTGCGGTCGAAGTCGGCCTTGGTGGCGCCCATCTTCACGGCGATGGCGATGCCCTGGATGATCTCGCCCGCCTCTGGACCGACCATGTGGACGCCGACGACCTTCTGGCTGTCCCGGGCGACAATCAGCTTCATCATCGTCTTCTCGTCGCGGCCGGTCATGGTGTGCTTCATCGGCGTGAAGGCGGAGCGGTAGATGTCGACCTCCCCGTGGACCGCCCGGGCCTGAGCTTCGGAAAGCCCGACCGAACCCACCGGCGGCTGGCTGAACACGGCGGAAGGCACGTTGTCGTGGTCGACCTTTTCCGGCTCGCCCAGGAACTCGGTGCGGTAGAAGCACATCGCCTCGTGGATCGCCACGGGCGTGAGCGCCATGCGGTGCGTCACGTCGCCGATGGCCCAGACATTGTCGATGTTGGTCTTCGAATAGTCGTCGACCTTGATGCCGCCCTCGGCGCTGATCTCGACGCCGAGCCGTTCGAGTCCGTAGCCGTCGATCCTGGGATGGCGGCCGGTCGCGTACATGATGCAATCGGCCTCGATCTCGGTGCCGTCGGTCAGCTTGGCGACCAGCTTCTCGCCGCGCTTGTCGATCTCCCAGACATTGACCTCGGTGCGCAGATCGACGCCCTTCTTCCGGACCTCGCGGCCGACGACGTCGCGGACGTCCTGGTCGAAGCCGCGCAGGATCTGCTCGCCGCGGTAGATCTGGGTCACGTGACTGCCGAGACCATGCATGATGCCGGCGAACTCCAGCGCGATGTAGCCGCCGCCGACGACCACGAACCGCTCGGGCCGCTTCTCCAGGAAGAACACCTCGTTGGACGAGATGGCGTGCTCGATGCCCGGCACGTCCGGCATGGACGGCCAGCCGCCGGTCGCGATCAGCAGCCTGTCGGTGGTCACCCGCTCGTTGCCCACCTGGATGGTGTGATTGTCGATGATCTCCGCGTGGGTCTCGTAGAGCCTGACGCCGGCATTGTCGCAGAGCCGTCGGTAGACGTCGTTGAGCCGCGAGATCTCCTTGTTCTTGTTGGCGATCAGACGGTCCCAGTGGAAACCGCCGACCTGCACGTCCCAGCCATAGGCCGAGGCGTCCTCGAAGTCCTCGCTGAAATGGCTGCCATAGACCAGCAGCTTCTTGGGCACGCAGCCGACGTTGACGCAGGTGCCGCCCAGCCAGCTCGACTCCGCGGCCGCCACCTTCGCGCCGTTCGAAGCGGCCATGCGCGCCGCGCGGACGCCGCCGGAACCGACGCCGATGACGAAGAGGTCGAAGTCGTAATTGCTCATGGAAAGGCCCCGCTCGTTCGTGTTGTCCAACCTGCGGTCAGATAGTCACAACGGGCGGTAAGCCAAGTCCAGAGCAATCACGGGCGGACCGGCTGGCGGCTACTTGTCGATGCCCGCCATCAGCAGGTACTTCACCTCGACATAGTCCTCGATCCCGTACTTCGAGCCCTCGCGGCCGAAGCCGGACTCCTTCATGCCGCCGAAGGGCGCCACTTCCGAGGAGATCAGACCGGTGTTGATGCCGACGATGCCGTACTCCAGCCCCTCCGACATTCGCCAGATGCGGCCGATGTCGCGGGTGAAGTAGTAGGAGGCGAGACCGAACTCGGTATCGTTGGCCTTGGCCAGCACCTCTTCCTCGGTCTCGAAGCGGAAGACCGGGGCCAGCGGGCCGAAGGTCTCCTCCTTCGCCACCTTCATTTCCTGGGTGACGTCGCGGATTACCGTCGGCTGGTAGAACAGACCGCCCAGTTCATGCGGCTTGCCGCCCTGGACAATGCTGCCGCCCTTGGACAGCGCGTCGTCGATGTGCTCGCGTACCTTGTCGTAACCGCTCTGGTCGATCAGCGGTCCCTGGTCGACTTCGTTCTTCAGCGCGTCGCCGACCCGCAGCTTCGCCACGGCAGCCGAGAACTTCTCGACGAAGGCGTCGTAGACGCCGGACTGCACGTAGATACGATTGGCGCAGACGCAGGTCTGGCCCATGTTGCGGAACTTGCACTGGATCGCGCCCTCCACCGCGGAATCCAGATCGGCGTCGTCGAAGACGATGAAGGGCGCGTTGCCGCCCAGTTCCATTGTCAGCTTCTTCAACGTGTCGGAGCACTGCGCCATCAGCTTCTTGCCGACATCCGTGGAGCCCGTGAAAGTCAGCTTGCGCACGACCGGGTTGGCGGTCAGCTCGCCACCGATCTCGCTCGCCGGACCGGTGATGATCGACAGCACGCCCTTCGGCACGCCCGCGCGTTCGGCCAGTTCCGCCAGCGCCAGCGCCGAATAGGGCGTCTGGGTCGCCGGCTTGACGACCATGGTGCAGCCCGCCGCCAGCGCCGGACCGGCCTTGCGGGTGATCATGGCGGACGGAAAGTTCCACGGCGTGATCGCGGCGGTAACGCCGACCGGTTCCTTGATCACGACGATGCGGGCGTCGCCGCGATGGCTGGGAATGGTGTCGCCGTAGACGCGCTTGCCTTCCTCGCCGAACCATTCGATGAAGCTGGCGGCATAGGCGATCTCGCCCCGGGATTCGGCCAGGGGCTTGCCTTGCTCCGCGGTCATCAGCCGCGCCAGATCCTCCTGGTTTTCCATGATCAGGTCGAACCACTTGCGCAGCACGGCGGCCCGCTCCTTGGCGGTCTTCTTCCGCCAGCCCGGCAGGGCGTCCTTCGCGGCCTCGATGGCGCGGCGGGTCTCGCCGGCGCCCAGCTTCGGCACGGTGCCGATCGCCTGACCCGTGGCCGGATTGACGACGTCGATCTTCGCGCCGCTGTCGGCATCGCTCCAGGCGCCGCCCACATAGCACTGCTCGCGAAACAGCCTGCCATCCTTCAGTCCCAGGGCCGGTGCGCCCATCGGCGATTGCTCGTTCATCGTTGCCTCCCGGAAATGTCGTCGGCGGCCTCGCATGCCGCTAAGGCACACTTGATGCGCTCGCCGGGGTCATTTCAAGGCGAAATCCCGCCGCCCGCCCCGAAACTGACGTCAGGGAAGGCGGGCGGCGGGAGGATGAACGGCCGGTCCTGACGCCGTTCAGGCGGCGCGCTTGACCTCGTCTGTGAAGGCCTTCCACTTCTCGACCGGCTGGTCGGCGGGGATCGGATAGTAGTAGGCGACGCGGTCGAGCACGCCCTCGTAGCGCTCGCGGACCACCTTGCCGACTTCGGACAGCTTGCCGATCACCGCGACCTGCTCGACGATCGCGTCCGGGATCTTCTTCGGCATTTCCTTCATCTGGCCGGAACGCATCATCTGGCTCAGTTCCTTGCCCAGATCGCCATAGCCCATGTGCTCCAGCACGGGGCGATAGTTCGGCGTCGAACCGTAGAAGGAAATCTGGAAGCGCACGTCCTCGACCGCCTTGTCGATCTCGGCCTGCGTGTCGCCGGAAGCGATCAGCACCATGGTCTGGACTTCCAGGTCGTCGACCGACTTGCCGCGCGTCTTCGCGCCCTCGTCGATCGCCGGCTTCACCACGTCCTTCAGATAGCCGACCGTATGGATCGGATGCGCGTGGAACCCGTCGGCGACCTCGCCTGCGGCGCGGCACATGCGCGGGTTCACGCCGGCCAGGTAGACCGGCAGATCGGGATTGTCGACCGGGCCCGGATTGAAGAACGGGTTCATCAGCGTGAACTGGTAGAACTCGCCGCGATAGTCGGGCTTCGTGTCGTTCTGGAAGGTGTCGAAGATCGCCTTCATGCAGCGGATGTAATCCGTTATCCGGGCCGCCGGCCGGTCGAACGGCATGGAGAAGCGGCGCTCGATATGGGCGCGGACCTGGGTGCCGACACCCAGATGCATGCGCCCGCGCGAGAGCTTCTGCATGTCCCAGGCGGTCTGCGCCATGGAAAACGGGCTCCGCCCGAAGGCGACGGCGATATTGGTGCCCAGATGGATCTTCTCGGTCGCCGCAGCCGCCAGCGTCAGTGGCGTGAAGGCGTCCTGGCCGGCCTCGAAGGTCCAGGCCGCGTCGAAGCCCATGTCCTCCATCAGTCTGGCGTGCTGGCCCACTTCGCGGAAATCCAGCCCGCGGAGCTGGCAGTCGATCTTCAGTGCCATGATTCTGTCCTCCCCTTCGCGGCGGTCATGGCAGCACGCCATGCCGCACGGTTCGTTTCGGCGGTTCGGTCCGCCGGTTGAGCGCCCGCTCCAGCGCACGGATGAGGCGCAGACGCGTCTCGCGCGGGTCGATCACGTCGTCGATCTTCATCTGCCCGGCGGCGGGCACCGCGCCGATGACATCCTTGTACTCCGCCACCAGTTCGGCGTGCAGCTTCTTCGGATCCGGCGAGGCGGCCAGTTCCGCGCGGTAGGCCGCAGTGATGCCGCTGTCCAGCGGAATGGCGTTGAAGTCGGCGGTCGGCCACGCGAGCACCGCCGACTGGCCGGCTCCATAGCCGCCCATGGCCGCGGCGCCGTAGCCGAAGCCCTTGTGCACGACACAGGTGAGGATCGGCACGTCGGCAAAGGCGAAGCTGTAGGCGACCTGCATGCCGACGCGCAGCGCCGCCTCCCGCTCCGACTTCGGCCCGGTCATGACGCCCGGCGTATCCGTCAGGAAGACCAGCGGCACATGATAGGCCGAGCAGATGTCCATGAAATGCCGAAGTTTCTGGCCGGCCGCCGCGGTGATTGCGCCCGACAGCACCTTGGGCTGGTTGGCGCAGATGCCGACGGGATGGCCGTTCAGCCGCGCCAGGCCGGTAATCATCATCTTCGCGTAGTCCGGCTTGATTTCGAAGAAGCTGCCGCGGTCGACCACCAGGTCGATCACCTTCTTCATGTCGTATGGCCGGCGGCGGTTCTCCGGAATGATGTCGAGCAGCGCCTCCTCGGCCCGGTCGGCCGGGTCCGTGGATTCGATCGACGGCGGCCAGGCCCAGGCATTGGTGGGCAGGTAGGAGAGGTAGCGCTTCACCGCGGCGATCGCCTCTTCCTCCGTGTCGACGGCGTTGTCGCCGACACCGGAGTGGCCGCAATGCAGATCCGCGCCGCCCAGTTCCTCCTTGTCCACGGTCTCTCCGGTGCCGGAGGCGACGAGCGGCGGGCCGCCGGCGGCGAGCATCGACGTGCCGCGGACCATGACGATGAATTCCATCATGGCGGCCAGCAGCGAGGAATCGCCCGCGCTCGGTCCCATGACCGCCGCCACCTGGGGCGCGGTGCCCGAAAGCCGCGCCTGGATCATGAAGTGGTGCATCGGCGCCAGGCCCTGGCCGACATATTCGTCGGTGCGCGCGCCGGCGCCGTCGAACAGCCAGACCAGCGGTACGCGGTCGCGTTCGGCCAGCTCCATCATCCGGCACTTCTTCTCGAAGTTGATCAGGCCGAGCGAGCCGCCGAGCACTGTGAAATCCTCGGCCACCACGCCGACAGGCCGGCCGTCGACGGTGCCGAATCCGGTGACGACGCCGTCGGCAGGGGTCACCTTGTTCTTGACCGGCGTCACCTTGGTATAGGCGTGGGTGGCGAGCTGGCCGATCTCGTCGAAACTGCCGGCGTCGAGGAGCATTCCGACGCGTTCGCGCGCGGTGTTCTTGCCGGCCTTGCGCTGGCGTTCGACGCGCTCGACGCCGCCATGCCCCAGCGTGGCCGCGCGGCGCCGCTCCAGGTCCTCGATCAGATCGCGCATGGTGACCGGCCCTCCCCTGCCGTCACCCGGACCGCCAACGGTTCAGTCCTTGCCGTCGGTGTCGGGCAGTGAATCGGATGTCGTCTTCGCGGCGCCGTCCTTGCGCTGCACCAGACCGCGCTCCTCGAGCTGGCGGACGAGCTGGTCGAGCGCCGAATAGGTCTGCAGGAAGCCCTGGGGGCTCATCACCAGGCGCTGGGTGAACTGCCGTGCCGGCTTGCCTTCGGCATCCTTCTGGGTGGGGGAATAGGTGAAGAAGTCGACGCGGACGGCGCCATCCTGGATGCCGACGTTGAACACGCCGTCGATGAACTGCTGGTTCTGGTCCGCCATCGGATGCTCCCTCATTGACCCGTGGAGCAAGGTTTAAGTCGCATGCGGCCGGGCCGCAACCGCTTCCGCCGTCCGCTCCTGGCGCCGCGTCAGCGCCTCGCGGTGCGCGATGTAGCTGGCGGAGCCGACGATCACCGCGCCGCCGATCCAGATGCCGAGGGTCGGCGTCTCGCCGAACATGTAGATGCCGATCAGGGAAGCCCAGACCAGTTGCAGGAACTCCACCGGCTGGGTGACGGAGATGTCGGCGGCCTGCCAGGCGCGGGTCATGCAGATGTGCGCGGTGGTGGCCAGCGCCGCGACCGCGGCCAGTGACAGCCATTCTTCCAGCGACGGCATGCGCCAGACCGTGATCGCCGGTATGGCCAGCACCACCGTCACCGTCAGCGACAGCCAGGCGACGATGGCCGTCGTGTTCTCGGTATCCGTCAGCCGCTTGGTCATCAGCTTGGAGCAGGCGAACAGAGGCGCGGCGACGAGGATCGCGAACTGCCCCAGGCCGATGCCGCTCAGATTCGCCATCAGTTCCGCCTGGGAGGAAGGAATGCCGAAGAGCACGATCAGTGCGCCGAGCAGGCCGATCAGCACCGCGGCGATGCGCCGGGCCCGGACCGTCTCGCCGAGAAAGAGAAAGGCACCGAGCGTCGCCCAGACAGGCGCGGTGAAGGCCAGCGCGGTCACTTCCGCCAGGGTGATCTTGGCGATGGCGTAGAACCACAGCAGCACGCCCGTACCGTGGATCAGCCCGCGCAACACGTGCATCACCGGCCGCTTCGTCTTCAGTTCGCGCCGCCGGGCGCCCATGAAGATCGGCAGCAGGAAGAGGAAACCGAAAAGGTAGCGGATGAAGGCGGTCTCCGCCGGGTGAAGGTCGCTGGAGACCCACCTGACAATGGCCGTGAAGATTGCGAACAGCAGGCCCGAAAGCACCAGATAGCCCATGCCGACCAGCACCCCCCGATTGCGCAGGCGGGCTTCCTCGGCCTTCTCGTGCGGCAGGGGTTCGGGATGGTCGTGAGCAGGCATCGCGGGAGATTATGCCGGAATTCCCCGCCGATCCATTGCGCTGTCCGCAGTGGCGCATGCATGGGCGGCCAGCCGCGTCCGCCGCTTGACAGGGGCAGCGCCATTGCTGACCTTGGGTCAGCTATGGCCGACACCACCAGACCCAGACGCGCCCGCGGCGACATCGAGAAGGCACAACGCCGTCAGACCATCCTGACCGCGGCCCGCGATCTGTTCGTGGAGACCGACGGCGAGCTTCCCAGCGTGGACCAGGTGGCCAGGCGGGCCGGCCTGGCGAAGGGCACGGTCTATCTCTATTTCGGCGCCAAGGAGGAAATCTTCCTCGCCCTGTTCACCGACGAGCTGGAAGCCTGGGTCGACGCCATCGCCGCCTCGCTGGAAGGCGCCACGCCGAGCCCGGAAGGCATCGCGGAGTGGATGACCGCCGACCTGCGGAGCCGCACGGTGATGTTGCGGCTGGCCGCCCAGTGTCATGGCACCCTGGAGCGCCAGGTTGCGGAGGATGCCGTACTCGCCTTCAAGCAGGCGACTTCCGGCGCCCTCGCCGAGCTCGGCGCGCTGGCCGAGGGGCGGATTCCGAAGCTGGGTCCGGGCGACGGGCCGGCCCTGCTGTTGCAGGTCTACGCGCTGGTCATCGGCCTATGGCAGGTCTCCGATCCGCCGAAATCGGCGCGCAACGTCATGAAACGGGCCGAATTCCAGAACCTCCGGCCGGACTTCGAGACGGTGGTCCGCCCCGGCCTCGCCGCCCTGCTCGCCGCGGTTCTTGATAACTGACCCTTGGTCAGTTAAATTTGAAGCGTTGAATCTCCACCGGCTGTATCGCCGGCATCTCGGGAGGCGGGAATGGCGAGCTTCGTCCTGAATGGCGAACCGGTGACGGTTGACGTGGAGGGCGACGCCCCGCTCCTCTGGGTCATCCGCGAGACCCTGGGACTGACCGGCACGAAATTCGGCTGCGGCGTGGCCGCATGCGGCGCCTGCACCGTCCATGTCGACGGCGTTGCGACCCCGACATGCGTTCTGCCCGTCGAAGCCGTCGAGGGCGCCGAGATCACCACCATCGAAGGTATCGGCCGGGCCGGCCGGCTGCACCGCCTGCAGCAGGCCTGGATCGACGAGCAGGTTCCCCAGTGCGGCTACTGCCAGTCCGGCATGATCATGGCCGCGGCGGCCTTGCTGGACGAGAACCCGGAGCCGAGCGACGCCGACATCGACGCCGCCATCACCAACATCTGCCGCTGTGGCACCTACAGCCGCATCCGCCGCGCGATCCACCGCGCCGCGCGCGCCTGAGCCGGAGCGGAACAATGGCGAAGAAGATAGGAAAGCCAAAGAATCGCGGCCGCCGCCGCTTCCTGATCGGCGGCGCGCTGGTCGCCGGCGCCGGACTGGTCGTCGGGTGGCGTTATCTCACGCCCGGGGAATCGGGCACGCCCGAGGAACTGATGAACCCGGCCGCCAACGAGGCGGCGCTGAACGGCTGGGTCAAGATCGCCTGGGACGGCACGGTGACCGTCGCGGTCCCGCGGAGCGAAATGGGCCAGGGCGTGCAGACGGCCCTGCCCATGATCCTGGCCGAGGAACTGGACGCAGACTGGGCCAAGGTCACCTTCGCCGACGCCGAGATCGATACGATCTACACCAACGAGGTGATGCTGCCGGAGGGCTTTCCCTTCGGCCCGCATGACGACAGCTTCATGGCGCGCCAGGCGCGCTCCATGGGCGCCTGGCTCTCCACACTGATCGGCGTTCAGGCGACCGGCGGCTCCACCAGCGTGCGCGCGGCCTGGGGACCGATGCGTCAGGCCGGCGCGGCGGCGAAGGCGATGCTGCTGGCCGCCGCGGCCGAACGGCTGAACGTCCCGGTAGGCGAACTGACGGCCCGCGACAGCGTGATCACCCATGCCGGCAGCGGCCGCACCCTTGACTATGGCGACGTCGCCGAAGACGCCGCGCGGCAGAGCCCGCCGGAGAGCCCGGCGCTGAAGAGCCCCTCCGACTACCGCATCATCGGGACGCCGCGCCCGCGCCTCGACATTCCGGCCAAGGTCGACGGATCGGCCGTGTTCGGCATGGACGTCCGGCTGGAGGGGATGCTCTACGCCGCGGTGAAGCATCCACCGGTCGTCGGTGCCAGGGTCGAGCGCTTCGACCCCGCTCAGGTCGCCCGGATGCCGGGCGTCCACCGCATCATGGCGGTGCCCGGCGGCGTCGCGGTGATCGCCGATGCGCCCTGGCGCGCGTGGCGGGCCCTGGACGCGCTGGACGTGGCCTGGGACATGTCGGAGGCGGCCGAGCTTTCCGACGCCGACATCTTCGCGGACTTCGAGACGGCGCTGGCCGAGGACGGCTTCGGCTATCAGGACGACGGCGACGCTGCAGCCACGCTGGAAACCGCGGGCGAGGTCATCGAAGCGACCTACCGCGCGCCCTTCCTGGCGCACGCGCCGATGGAGCCGATCAACTGCACCGCGCTCAGACAGGACGACAAGCTGGAGATCTGGGCCCCGACACAGGGGCCGATGGTCAGCCAGTGGGTAGCCGCCGGCGAAGCCGACCTGCCGGAGGAAGACGTCACCGTCCACGTGACCTATCTGGGCGGCGGCTTCGGCCGTCGGGCGGAGCCCGACTTCATCCGGCAGGCGGTGAAGCTGGCCAACGCCGTACCCGGCCGTCCGGTGAAGCTGATCTGGTCGCGCGAGGAAGACATCCGCCAGGACACCTACCGTCCGGCGGGTCTGTCGCACTTCCGCGCCGCCCTGGACGCGGACGGCTATCCCACCGCATGGCTGAACAAGGTCGTCGGTCCCTCCGTTTCGGGCCAGGCGACGCTGCGCTACATGTCCTTCATGTCGGACGCCGGGCCCGACCGCACCACCGTGGACGGCGCGGCCTGGCTGCCCTACGCCGTGCCCAATGTCCGCGTGGAGCACGTGCTGAGCCGCGTGCCGATGCGGATCGGCTTCTGGCGTTCGGTGGGGCATTCCCACAACGCCTTCTTCTCAGAGAGCTTCATCGACGAGCTGGCACACAAGGCCAGCAAGGACCCCTACGCCTACCGCCGCCACCTGATGCGCGACAAGCCACGCTACGTGGCCGTGCTGGACGCCGCCGCAAACGCCGCCCGATGGGACAGCCCGCCGCCACAGGGCCGCGCCCGCGGCATCGCCCTGCACGAGAGCTTCGGCGCCATCGTCGCGCAGGTCGCCGAGGTCTCCATCGAGGACGGGCAACCCCGCGTCCACCGGGTCGTCTGCGCCGTCGATTGCGGCACTGTGATCAATCCCGATACCCTGGTCGCGCAGATGGAGAGCGGCATCGTCTACGGTCTTTCGGCTACGCTCTGGGGCCAGATCAACTTCGACAAGGGCCGGGTCGTGCAATCGAACTTCCCCGACTACGAGGTCGTGCGGATGGACACCATGCCCGAGATCGAGACGGTCATCGTCGCTTCCGGCGAGGCGCCAGGCGGCGCCGGCGAACCGGGCACGCCACCGATCGCGCCGGCGGTGACCAACGCCCTGTTCCGCCTGACCGGCCGGCGCGTGCGGGACCTGCCGCTGTCGAAAGAGGACTGGACCGGCAGCGTCTGATCCCTCGTTGCAGCGCAACAAGACCCTGTAAATGCAGGCCTGTCCGCGCTATCCATCCGGGTCATGTTCGATCCCATGACATTGAGACCAACGGGCGACGCCGAGCCCCCGGCCTTCCATATCCTGAATGACGGCGCGCCAGCGCGGGCGCTGCTGATCTGCGACCACGCCTCCAACGCCCTGCCCCGCGGCTATGGCAGCCTGGGCATCGCCGAGGAGAAGATGTTCGAGCACATCGCCTGGGACGTCGGCGCCGCCGCCGTCACCCGCCGGCTCTCGGAACTGCTCGATGCGCCGGCGATTCTGGCCGGGCTGTCGCGGCTGTTCGTCGACCTCAACCGCTACTCCGACGATCCGACCTGCATCGCCAGCTTCTCCGACGGCACGGTCGTGCATGGCAACGAGAACCTGGGGGACAACGAACGCGCCCACCGCCTGGCTGCCCACCAGCAATACCATGACGAGGTCGCCCGCCGGATCGCCGCGATGAGCCGGCCGGAGCCGCCGGTGCTGCTGTTCATCCACAGTTTCACGCCCCGCATCGGCGGCACCCAGCGGCCCTGGCACCTGGGCGTCCTGCACGACGGACAGAGCGCGGAGAGCCGGCGGCTGGTGGACGTGCTGCGCGCCGACCCGGAAATCGCCGTCGGCGACAACCAGCCCTATTCGGTGGACGACCCGAAGTCCTACTCGATCTACGAACACGCCATCGACGCGGGCCGGCCCTACATCGCGCTGGAGATCCGCCAGGACCTGATCGAGACCGAGGAAGCCGCCGACCGCTGGGCCGTGATCATCGCCCGGGCGTTCCGCGAGGCGCTGGCGCCGAACCGGGCCTTCCCGGAGCAGACGGCCGCATGACCGCGGAGCCGCAGTTCACCATCGGGATCGAGGAGGAATACCTCCTGATCGACCCCGAGACGCGTGACCTCGCGGCCGACCCCCCCGAATCCATCCTGGAGCGGGCGCAGAAGCTGGCGCCGGACCAGCTCGTCACGCCGGAATTCCTCCGCGCCCAGATCGAGGTCGGCACGCGGGTCTGCCGGACGGTCGGAGAGGCGCGGACGGCGTTGACCGAGCTGCGGCGCGCCGTACGCGACGCCGTGGCCGAGGAGGGGCTGGCCTTCGCGGCCGCTTCGACCCACCCATTCGCCGAGTGGACGCGCCAGCACCCCACCCGCAAGGAACGCTACGAGACCCTCGCCCGGGACCTGCAGGCGGTGGTCAGGCGGCTGCTGATCTGCGGCATGCACGTCCATGTCTGCATCGACGACGAGGATCTGCGCATCGACCTGATGAACCAGGTCCGCTACTTCCTGCCCCATCTGCTGGCGCTGACGACGTCCTCTCCCTTCTGGCAGGGTCGGCGGTCCGGGCTCAGTTCCTACCGCCTCACGGTCTTCGACGCCCTGCCCCGGACCGGCATGCCGGAAACCTTCTCCAGCTACGGGGAATACGAGCGTCTGGTGCACCAGTTCATCAACGCGGGTGTCATCGAGGACGCCACAAAGCTCTGGTGGGACATCCGCCCGAGCGCCAAGTTTCCGACGCTGGAAATGCGCGTGACCGACGTCTGCACCCGGCTGGACGACGCGATCGCGGTGGCCGCGCTCTTCACCTGCCTGCTGCGCATGCTCTGGCGGCTGAAACGGCGCAATCAGCGCTGGCGCATCTACCCGGCCGCCCTGATCAAGGAGAACCGCTGGCTGGCGATGCGTCACGGCGCGCGCGGCGCGCTGGTCGACTTCGGCATCGGCGAACAGGTGCCCTTCGCCGACCTGCTGGAGGAAATCCTGGAGCTGACCGCCGAGGACGCCGAAGCGCTTGGCTGTCAGGCCGAGGTCCGCCACGCCCGCAACATCGCCATGCGCGGCACCTCGGCCGACCTGCAGATGGCGACCTTCGAGAAGCGGCTGGCTGCCGGCGACGGCGAGGCGGCCGCCTTCCGTGCCGTGGTCGACGAACTGATCGCGCACAGCGCCGAAGGCCTCGACTGAGCGCTTTACTCCGCCCGGGCGATGAACCACATCTGATGCGGAACAATGGAGGATCGGCCATGGATCAGAAGACCGAAACCGAGCTGCAGGCGGCCGCATTCCGCCGTCTCGTTTCCCATCTGCGCGAGAACACGGACGTGCAGAACATCGACCTGATGAACCTCGCCGGGTTCTGCCGCAACTGCCTGTCGAACTGGTACCGCGAAGCCGCCGAGGACAAGGGCATCGAGATGTCGAAGGAGGAATCCCGCGAGATCATCTACGGCATGCCCTATTCGGAGTGGAAGGCGAAGCATCAGTCCGAGGCCAGCCCCGAGCAGCAGAAGGCGTTCGCCGAGCGCAACCCGAACCACTGATCGTATCGGCCAGCTACCGCAGCGACGTTCCGGCCTTTCACGGGCCGCGCTTCCTGTCACAGCTCCGGGCCGGCTTCGCCGACGTGCCGAACCCCTATGGCAGCCGGCCCTATCGCGTTTCCCTGGAAGCGACGGACGTCGACGGCTTCATCTTCTGGACGCGCAATGCCCGCCCCTTCCGCGAAGGGCTCGCCGCGGCCGGCAAGCGCGCGCCCTTCGTCGTCCAGTACACCGTCACCGGATACCCGGAGACGCTGGAGCGCGGCGTCCCGCCCGCGGACCATGCCATCGCGGAAATGCGCCGGATCGTCGGCGATTTCGGGCCGGGCACGGTGGTCTGGCGTTACGATCCCGTGATCTGGACCAGCGAGACGGACGCCGCCTTCCACCGCCAGAACTTCGCCCGTCTGGCCGATGCGCTGACGGGCGTGACGGACGAAGTCACGCTCTCGGCGGCGACGCTCTACGCCAAGTCGCGGCGGAACCTGAAGCGCCACGCCCCGGCGCTCGCCGTCGACGACCCGCCCGATGAAGAGAAGCGCGGATTGCTGGGCGATCTTGGCGCTATTGCCGCGGCGCGCAACATGACGGCGACGCTCTGCAGTCAGCCGCATCTGCTGTCAGACAACCTGAAGCCGGCGAAGTGCGTCGACGCGGCACGGCTGGCGCGGATCGGCGGGGCGGCGTTCCGCGCGAAGCGCAAGGGCAACCGGCCGGGCTGCGAATGCGCGGAGTCGCGCGATATCGGCCGCTATGACAGCTGCGCCCACGGATGCCTCTACTGCTACGCGGTCAACGACCACGAGAAGGTGACGCTGGCGGTGTAGTCTGGTCGCCGTGCATCAGCGTCATGCCCGCTTCATGCGGGCATCCGGTCATGCATGGACTCGCGGCGAAGCCGCACCGGACCCCCCGCACAGGGCGGGGGTGACGGGCAGGATCATCTACCCCCGCCCCACATAGGGCATCTTGGTCGCCATCACGGTCATGAACAGCACGTTGGCGTCCAGCGGCAGGTTGGCCATGTAGACCACCGCGTCGGCCACGTGCTGGACGTCCATCACCGGCTCGGCGCGGACCGAGCCGTCGGGCTGCGGCACGCCTTCGGGCATGCGCGCGGTCATCGGTGTCGCCGCATTGCCGATATCGATCTGGCTGCAGGCGATGTCGAACTCGCGGCCGTCCAGGGAGGTCGACCTGGTGAGCCCGGTCACCGCATGCTTGGTCGCCGTGTAGGGGGCCGAGTAGGGCCGGGGCGCATGGGCCGAGATCGAGCCGTTGTTGATGATCCGTCCGCCCATCGGCGTCTGCGACTTCATCACCCGGAAGGCGTTCTGGGTGCAGTAGAAGACGCCGTTGAAATTGGCGTTGACCACGGTCAGCCACTGTTCCGGCGTCAGTTCGTCCATCGGCACGGGCGGCGCGCCGGTCCCGGCGTTGTTGAACAGGACGTCCAGCCGGCCGAAACGGTCGACGCAGGCGTCGAACATCAGCCGCACGGACTCGGGGTCGCCGACGTCGCACTGCACCTTCAGCACCCGGTCGTCGCCGGCGCCCATCGCCGCCGCGGTTTCGTCCAGCTTCTCCGTGCGCCGCCCGGAGATCACGAGGTCGTAGCCCGCCTTCGACAGCGCCACCGCCGCGGCCTGTCCGACGCCCGAGCCGGCCCCGGTGACCAGCGCCACCCTGTTTTCGCTCATGGTTCTGCCCTTCTCTTTCAGGCCGCCAGGTCGAACACCTCCGGGCGGAAGGCCGCGAAGGTGCGCTCCACCTCCGCCGGATCCTGCGTCAGCGGCGCCACGATATGGGTGTGGATGCCCGTCTCCGCTGCCCAGCGGATGCGCTCGCGGCACTCGTCCTCGTTGCCGATCACCGCGATGTCGTCGATCAGGTCGTCTTCCAGCGCGCCGGTGGTCTTGGCCCGGTCCTTCTCGGCCCAGCCTTCCCGGATCTGCCGGGCGGCGTCCTCGTAGCCCGCCCAGGCGAGGAAGCTGTTGTAGACCGGCGTCGCGTAGTAGGGCGCGAAAGCGGCGCGGAAGCGGTTGCGCGCCTCCGCCTTGTCATCGGTGACCAGCACCATGTAGCGGTTGACGATCTCCACGCCGGCGCCGTCCTTGCCGCCGCGCGCCGCGCCGGTGTGGACGTGCTCCACCATCTTCGGCAGCGCCTTGCGGGGCCAGAGGTTGAAGACGACGCCGTCGCCCACCTCGGCGGCCATCTCGATCATCTTAGGACGCAGCGCCGCGAGATAGAGCGGCACCATGGGATCGGACGGCGGCTGGCGGTAGCCGTGACTCTTCAGCGTCTCCAGGTCGAAGTCCGATTTCTCGCCGGCCAGCATGGAGCGGACCATGACCGCGGTTTCCTTCACCCGGGTCAGCGGCTTCTCGTATTCCAGGCCGTGCCAGTTCTGCATCATGGTCTGGCTGGAGGCGCCGAGGCCGAAGACGAAGCGGCCGGGCAGCGCCTGGCCCAGCACGTTCGCCGTCGCCGCCAGCACCGCCGGGGTCCGCGAGAACACCGGCGTGACCGCGATGCCGATGCGCAGCCGCTCGACGCGGTGCGCCAGCGCGGCGATGGCCGTCAGCGAATCCGGCGCGCCCGAGTCGGAGAACCACGCATCGTCATAGCCGTTCGCCTCGGCCCATTGCAGGCGCTTGGCCGTATCCTCCAGCTTCGGTCCCGCCGGGACCGTCACCGCCATGCGCTGTTTCGGCGCCATTCGCTCCTCCCTCGTCCGGTTCGCCGGTCAGTTGCCGCCGGTGACTTCCAGCATCTGGCCGCTGACATAGTCCGACAGCGGCAGGCAGAGCATGACCACCGCGCCGGCGGCCTCGGCCGGCGTTCCGCCGCGGCCCATGGGGATCATGCGCTCGATGGCGGCGATGTTCTGGGTCGGCACGCCGATCGGCACCTTGTTGCCCTCGACGTCGATCATCTTCTTCTCGTCGGTCGCCTCGGTCAGACGGGTCTGGATGAAGCCGAAGGCCACCGCGTTGACGTTGACCTGATAGCGGCCCCACTCCTTGGCCAGCGTCTTGGTCAGGCCGACCACGCCCGCCTTGCCCGACGAATAGTTGGTCTGGCCGGCATTGCCGCGCGTGCCGGAGACAGACGAGATGTTCACCACCTTGCGCACGGTGACGCCGCCCTTCTCCGCCTCCTCCTTGGACTTCACGCGGATGAATTCCGAGGCCGCCTTGCAGATCCGCCACGGCGCCTTCAGGTGGACGTCGATCATGGCGTCGAACTGTTCCTCCGACATCTTCTGGATCACCGCATCCCACGTGTAGCCGGCGTTGTTGACGATAATGTGCAGGTTGCCCCAGGTGTCGATCGCCTTCTGCACGAAGCGTTCGGCGAAGTCCTTCTCGGTGACGCTGCCGGCATAGGCGATCGCCTCGCCGCCGGCGGCCTTGATGGCGTCCACCGTCTCGTTGGCGGGCGCGTCGTCCAGGTCGTTGACCACGACTTTCGCGCCGTGCCCGGCGAGCTGCGTTGCGATCTCACGGCCGATGCCGCGGCCCGCGCCGGTGACGATGGCGACCTTGCCGTCCAGCATGCCCATGTTCTTCTCCTCCCCGGAATGCGTCGATGGCCGCGATCCTAGGCCATCGGGGGCACGCCCGCCATACTCGGATCGGCGGTTGTCCCGCGACATTCCCATGCGCGCGGAACTGATCTAGTTTCTGCAAACAACGAGACCCGGAGGGGGAAAACCGACATGGCGGGCCTGAAGTTCGGCGCATTCCTGGCGCCCCATCATCCGATCGGCGAGCATCCGATGCTGCAGTTCCAGGCCGACCTGGAACTCGTCGAACTGCTGGACAAGCTGGGCTACGAGGAATTCTGGTGCGGCGAGCATCATTCGACCGGCTGGGAGGTGATCGCCTCACCAGAGATGTTCCTTGCCGCCGCGGGGCAGCGCAGCCACCGCATCAGGCTCGGCACCGGCGTCGTCTCCCTGCCCTACCACCACCCGTTCATCGTCGCCCAGCGCATGGTGCAGCTCGACCACATGACCGGCGGCCGGGCCATCTTCGGCTCCGGGCCCGGCGCGCTGCCGTCCGACGCCTGGCTGATGGGCATCGACCCGATGACCCAGCGCGACCGCCAGGACGAGGCCGTGGGCGTCATCCGCAAGCTGCTGCGCGGCGAGGAGCGCGTCACCCACGAGAGCGACTGGTTCACCATCCGCGACGCCAAGCTGCAGCTGCTGCCGCTGCAGGAGGACATGCCCTTCGCCGTCGCCTCCATGATCAGCCCCTCGGGCATGACGCTGGCCGGCAAGCACGGCACCGGCGTCCTCTCCATCGGCTCCATGTCGACGGCCGGCCTGCAGAACCTCTCGACCCAGTGGAGCTTCGCCGAGGAATCGGCGGCCAGGCACGGCAACACGGTCGACCGGAAGAACTGGCGCATCGTGCTGATGTGGCACATCGCCGAGACCCGCGAAAAGGCGATCGAGGAGGCCCGGGACGGCCTGTTCCGCTGGCACAACGAATACAATGTCGGCACCCTGATGCGCCCGGGCGTCGAGGCCTTCAGGGACCGCGACGAGGCCGTCGAGCTCACCGCCTTCGCCGACGGCGCCACCGCGGTCATCGGCACGCCCGACGACCTGGTCCAGCGCCTGCGCGACCTGATCGAGCTGACCGGCGGCTTCGGCGTCGCCATCGGCTTCGTCCACGACTGGGCCAGCCGCCAGAACACGCGCAAGAGCTGGGATCTGGTCGCCCGCTATGTGGTGCCCGAACTCAACGGCATGCTCGACGCCTACCGCGAGAGCCGGGAGTACGTCGTCGCCCACCGCGACAGCTTCGAGCGCGCCGGCCAGGCGATCCTTGCCAAGATCAACGAAAACCCGCGTGCGGCCGAGGCGCTGAAACACTCCGCCGGCCCCAACACGCCGCTCGGCTCCCACCACGAGCCCGACCTGAAGAAGGCGGCGAAGGAAGGTTCAGGGGACGATTGAGAACCGCCTGTTTGTCGCCCTCGCCTTGTGCGGGGGCCCGGTGCGGCTTCGCCGTCAGGTTGACGAATGCCCGGATGCCCGCATGAAGCGGGCGTGACAGTCTGGAGACGCAATTCACATGTTCCGAGACATCTCCGCCCAGGCGGTCGGCGCCGGGCTGCTGGCGGCGGTCGTCGGCTTCGCCAGTTCCTTCGCCGTCATCCTCGCCGGCCTGACCGCAGTGGGCGCGAGCCCCGCGGAGGCCGCGTCGGGGCTGATGGCGCTGTCGCTCGCCATGGGCCTGCCAGCCATCCTGTTCAGCGCCTGGCTGAAGCAGCCGATCTCCATCGCCTGGTCGACGCCGGGCGGCGCGCTGCTGGCCTCCTCGGCGGCCCTCGACGGCGGCTTCGCCGAGGCCGTCGGCGCCTTCGTCATCTCCGGCTTGCTGATCATCGCCGCGGGCCTGTTCCGGCCCTTCGGCCGCGCGGTGCAGCGTATTCCCGGACCGCTGGCCAACGCCATGCTGGCCGGCGTCCTGTTCGGGCTCTGCCTGGCGCCGGTCCGCGCCATCGCCGAGCAGCCGCTGGCCGGCATCCTGATCGTGCTGGCCTGGATCGCCGTCGCGCGGATCAACCGGCTGTTCGCCGTCCCCGCGGCGGTGCTGGTCACCGCTGTGCTGATCGTCACGCAGACGGAGGTGAGCGCCGACGACCTGGGACCGGTCATGGCGACGCCGATGCCGATTGCGCCGCAGTTCACGCTGGAAGCGCTGGGGCTCGCCCTTCCGCTCTTCCTTGTCACCATGGCCTCGCAGAACATCCCCGGCATCGCCGTGCTCAACGCCAATGGCTACCGCCCGGCGCCCGGGCCGCTGTTCACCGGCACGGGGCTGTTCACGCTGGCCGCCGCGCCCTTCGGCGCCCATGCGGTCAACCTCGCCGCGATCACGGCGGCGCTCTGCGCCGGCCCGGACGCACACCCCGATCCGGCCAGGCGCTACTGGGCCGGGATCATGTCGGGCGTGTTCTACGTGCTGCTGGCGTTCACCGCGGGCTGGGCGACGGCCTTCATCGGCGCGGCGCCGCCGGTGCTGATCGAGGCGGTGGCTGGCCTCGCCCTGCTCGGCGCCTTCGCCGGGGCGGTGGTCGGCGCGGTGGAGAAACCGGAAGGCCGGGAGGCTGCGGTAATCACCTTCATCGTGACCGCCTCGGGTCTCGCCTTCTTCGGAATTAGCGGCGCGTTCTGGGGCCTGCTGGCCGGCGGCGCTGTCTGGGCCCTCGACCGCTGGCGGAAAGCCTGACGCGCGTTACTATCCGTTCATGATCGAACTGCACTGGGGGAGAGGAAAACCATGATCGACATCAACGGGATGGCCCATATCGTCCTGACCGTCCGCAAATGGGACGAGGCCAAGGCCTTCTACGGCCGGCTGCTGCCGGAAATGGGCATGAAGAAGGTCTTCGACGGAGAGAAGTTCTTCTACCACGTGGGCGCGCGGACGGCGATCGCCATCTCCCGCAGCGAGCTGGACGACCCCGAGGACCGGTTCGTCCAGCAGCGCGTCGGCCTGCACCATTTCTGCCTGCGCGCGAAGAGCCGCGAGGACGTGGACCGCACGGCGGCGCTGGCGCAGGAGCTTGGCGCGAACATGGTCCGCGGGCCGATGGATGGCGACTGGGCGCCGGGCTACTATTACGTGCTGTTCGAGGATCCGGACGGCATCCGATTCGAGGTGAACTACGTGCCCGGCCAGGGCGTGCTGAAGGAGGGCCTCGGCGAGATCAAGCCGACCGGCTACAGCTGATCGTTCCGTCATCTTACGGCAACGCCGCCACTCGCTCAGCGAGTCACCCCTGCCTTTGTGCGGGGGTCCGGAGCGGCTTTGCCGCCTGTCCGTGAATTGACCGGATGCCCGCACGGGGCGGGCATGACACCAAAGCTGCGGTGACGTTCAATCTCTCCGAGGATCGCGCTACAGCAGTTCCTTGGCCAGGGTCTCCATCGCCTCCCTGGAGGAGACGCGGCAGAGCATGGCCGAGACCTGACGCTTGCGGCCGGCTTCCTTCCAGACCGAGAGCTGCTCGCGGATATGGCCCTGCGGGCCGACCAGCGCGACCTTGTCGACCAGTTCGTCGGGCACCATGGAGAAGGCCTCGGCCCGGCGGCCGCCCAGGAAGGCGTCCTGGATCGCCTCGGCCTGATCGGCGTAGCCCAGCCGGCTGGCGTATTCCTTGTAGTAGTTCTTCTTCTTGGCGCCCATGCCGCCGATGTAGAAGCCCATGTTCTCCTTCACCGGCTTGCGCGCCTGTTCGATATCATCGTTCTGCACCACGGTGACGAAGGGGCAGACATCGAAGGTCTCCAGGCTCTTGCCGCCGCCGGCCTTCTCGAAACCCTGATTGATGTAGGTTCCGATGGCGTCGTAGTTGGACGGGTCCATGTAGACCGGGATGACGCCGTCGCAGACTTCCGCCGCGTTGCGGATGCCGCCCGGCGAGACGGAAGCCGAATAGATCTTCAGCCCGTGACGGGGCCGCAGGATGGTCTTCAGCGGCTTGCCGAGACCGGTCGCGCCGGGACCCTTATAGGGGATCTGGTAGTGCTCGCCCTCATGGGTCAACGGCTCCTCGCGAGCGATGACCTTGCGGACGATGGAGACGTATTCCTGCGTCAGCTCCAGCGGCTTGCCATAGGGGCGGCCGTGCCAGCCTTCGATGACCTGCGGGCCGGACGGGCCAAGACCCAGGATGAAACGGCCGCCGGAAAGCTCCTGCAGGGTGATCGAGGTGGTCGCCATGAGCGACGGCGTTCGGGCCTGCATCTGGCAGATGCCGGTGCCGACCTTGATCTTCGTCGTATTGCCCAGGATCCAGGCCGCCGAGGAAATGGCGTCCGCGCCCCAGGCCTCCGATGTCCAGACCGAGTGGAAGCCCATGGCCTCCGCCGCCTTGATCATTTCCAGATCGATCGAGTATTGGGCGTCACCGGTGCCCAGGATCAGGCCGACTTCCATCGCGCATCGCTCCCCGTTCATGTGTATCTCCGATGTGGCGGAGCCTAGCCCGGCGCGAAATCGAGGGAAAGACGAGCCTTGCGGTCTGTCGGCGATGTATTGCCCGCGCCGTCTACTCCGAGAACCGCCAGGCGCCGTCGCGCATGCGGCAGGCGCTGCCGAAGCTGACCTCCGGGCCGCCGGGGCCGCGGACCTCCTGACGGAAGCGGCGGCAGGTCGCGCCATCCGCCCCGGCGCCGATCTCCAGCAGTTCCAGATGACCGGTGCGCTCGGCGGTGCGGAAGATCACCCTGTCGCCGACCGCGATCCTGAGCACGTTCTCCAGCGCCGCGCTGTAGCTGAACACCGTGGGCCGGATGACGACCGGCAGGCGTTCCTGCGGCGCCGGCGCCAGTTCCACGCCGTCATAGCTTCGTTCGGCGCGTGCGCGCTGTTCGGCGCGGTTCTCCCAGTAACGGCGCATCTGCTCGTTGTGGCGGAGAGCGGGCGAGCGGCGCTGATCGGCCCGATCATAGGAAGGCTTCGAGAGATGGACCGATCCGGCCGAGCCGCCGGGCAGGTAGTCCAGCGCGTTGTCCGCCTGCGCCGGCAGGGCGGCAGCGGCGAGGCAGAGGAAGGCCGGCAAGGCGAATGCGGTCGGTCTCATCCCCTGCATATGGTCCCGGCATCGGTCCTTGACCAGCCGGAACGGATTGCCCGCGGTCACAGCCGGGCCTAGTCTTCCCGGCAAACGGGGAGGGGTGCGCCATGGGCGACGAGAAGAAGAAGTACCGCAGCGCGGAGTGGTTCGGCGCCGGTTCCAAGGACGGCTTCAACCACCGCTCCTGGATGAAGAACCAGGGCCGACCGCACGACCAGTTCGACGGCCGGCCCGTGATCGGCATCTGCAATTCATGGTCGGAACTGACGCCCTGCAACGCGCATCTGCGCGATGTGGCGGAGCGGGTGAAGCGCGGCGTCTACGAGGCCGGCGGCTTTCCGCTGGAGTTTCCGGTCATGTCGCTGGGCGAGACCCTTATGCGGCCGACGACCATGCTGTTCCGCAACCTGATGTCGATGGACGTGGAGGAATCGATCCGCGCCTATCCGCTGGACGGCATCGTGCTGCTGTCGGGCTGCGACAAGACCCAGCCGGCCATGCTGATGGGCGCGGCGTCGTGCGACCTGCCGACGCTGGTGATCACGTCCGGGCCGATGCTGAACGGCAAGTTCCAGGGCCGGGACATCGGGTCCGGCACCGACGTCTGGCGCTTCTCCGAGGACATGCGCGCCGGCAAGATGACGCTCGAGGACTTCATGGAGGCGGAGAACTGCATGTCCCGCTCCAACGGGCACTGCATGACCATGGGCACCGCCTCCACCATGGCCTCGCTGACCGAGTCCCTCGGCATGACCCTGCCCGGCGCCTCGGCCATTCCGGCCGTCGACGCCAACCGCTACCGGGTCTCCCACCTCGCCGGGCGGCGTATCGTCGAGATGGTCCACGAGGACCTGCGGATGTCGAAGGTGATGACGCGCAAGGCGTTCGAGAACGCGATCCGCGTCAACGCCGCCATCGGCGGCTCTACCAACGCCATCATCCACCTGATCGCCATGGCGGGCCGCCTTGGCGTCGATCTCTCCATCGACGATTTCGACAGGCTGGCGCGCGGGGTACCGCTGCTGGTCAACCTGCGCCCCAACGGCGAGTACCTGATGGAGGACTACTACTACGCCGGCGGCCTGCCCGTGGTGATCGACAGCCTGGCCGGGGCCGGCCTGCTGCACGCGGACACGGTGACGGTCAACGGGAGTTCCATCATCGAGAACTCGAAGGGCGCCCGAAACTACAACGAGGAGGTCATCCGGCCCTTCGACAAGCCGCTGAACAAGGATGTTGGCCTCGCCGTGCTGCGCGGCAATCTCTGCCCCGACGGTGCTGTCATCAAGCCGTCGGCGGCGACGCCGGAACTGCTGAAGCACCGGGGCCGCGCCGTGGTCTTCGAGTCCATCGAGGAACTGCGCCGGGAAGTCGAGAACGACGATCTCGAGATCGACGAAAGCTGCGTCATGGTCCTCAAGGGCGCGGGGCCGAAGGGCTATCCCGGCATGCCGGAAGTCGGCAATTTCCCCCTGCCCGCCAAGATCCTGCGCAAGGGCGTCACCGACATGGTCCGCATCTCCGACGCCCGCATGTCGGGCACGGCCTATGGCGCGGTGGTGCTGCATGTCAGCCCGGAATCGGCGGCCGGCGGGCCGCTGGCGCTGGTCCGCACCGGCGACATGATCGAGCTGGACGTCGAGAACCGCCGCCTGCACCTGGACGTCTCCGACGCGGAACTGGAGAAGCGCAGGGCCGCCTGGACGGCGCCGCCCCCGCCGCTGGAACGCGGCTGGGTCAGGCTCTACCACGACCATGTGACCCAGGCGCACGAGGGCTGCGACCTCGACTTCCTGGCCGGCGGATCGGGCGCGCCCGTCCCGCGCGAGAGCCACTGAGCGAAGGAGAGACCGATGACCGCCCATGTCAGCGTCCAGATCAGGATCAAGGACCGCGCGAAGCTGAAGGAATATGCCAGCCAGGCGCCCGCCACCGTGGCCGCCCATGGCGGGCGGTTCATCGTCCGGGGCAACGTGACCGAGGTGCTCTCGGGCAACGCCGACCTGGACGTCGTCGCCATGATCGAGTTCCCCGACGCCGAGACCGCCCGGCGCTGGTACAACAGCGCCGAGTACCAGGCGCTGATCCCGATCCGGGAACAGGGCGCCGACATGGTGTTCGCGCTGGTGGAGATGCCGTGAAGGCCAGACGCGGCGTATTCAGAACGCCCTGACAATTGCCCCCGAATACCACGGCTTCCCAAAGGCTTGGGTGAAATACCGCCTTTGATGACGCGCGCGAATGCGTTAAGAGAAGCCCCAGTGCAATTGAGTCGAAACGGGCTTCACGTGATTCGCGCACCCGCGGGAGCCCGCCGGCGGTCGATGAAGCGGCCGCCCGTGGCTCCCAGCCTGACAGAAGTCGTGGCATGTCGAACAGATTCGAAAACGACCGCAACTCGTCCGACGAGGCGTCGTACAACATCGACGATACATTCGCCGAAGGCCGCTACACCGGCATCGGCGCGGAGCTGAAGGCAGAGCGCCTGCGCTGCGGCCTGAGCCTGGAGGACGTCTCCCAGCGGCTCAGGATCCGGGTCCAGCATCTCCATTCCATTGAGGAGGGGCGCTTCGGCGACCTGCCGGGCCGGATCTATGCGCTGGGTTTCGTGCGTTCCTACGCCGAGTTCCTGGGCGCCGACGGCGATGTCTGCGTGCGGATCTTCAAGGACGAGGTCGGCCCGGACGGTCATAGCCGCAGGCTGTCCTTCCCCACGCCGCCGATCGAGAACCGCCGCCCCGGCATGATGACCCTGGCAGTGTCCCTGCTGCTGGGCGCGCTGGTCTATGGCGGCTGGTACGTCTACAGCAACGAGGGCGACCGTCTGGCCGAGACCGTCCCTGCCGTGCCCGAGCGGTTCGTCGAACAGAGCGCGCCGGCAAGCCGCAGCAGCGATTCCATCGTCGGCGCCAACGCCTCCGAGAGGCCGGCCGAGGATCGGGCCGAAAGCGACGTGGTGACCGCCGAGACGTTTGCCGCCGGGGACGCGCCGGCGGAGGATGGCGAAACCGCCGCCGAGGCCGGAAATGAGCCGCCGACGAATGCGGAAGCGCCCGCCCCGGAGACGTCAGCTTCGGTCGAAACGACCCCGAACGAGACCACGACAATCGCGGAAGCGACTGCCGCGGCGCAGACGGCTGAGGATTCCACGGCCTCGGACGGCCAGGGAAGCGCCGCGGCATCCGACGAGGCGCCTGCGGGCGGCGAGACCGTGGATGCCGCTACCCCGCCCGATCTGGCCGCTGCCGAGCCGGAGCCGGTCGAAGTCGCGCCCGCACCGGCTCAGGAGACTACGGAAACGGCGTCGGTCACGGCGGAGCCCGCGGCACCGGCGGCGGTATCCGAGGATGACCGGCTGGCGCGGCTGACGCCGCCGCCGCTGCCGCCCTCGGCGCGCCGCGACGGTTATGTGCCCCGCGTCTTCGGCATCACCAACCGCGACGCCCGCATTGTCGTCCGCGCGGTGGCGCCGGCGCAGATCATCGTCAAGCAGAGCGGCGGACGCACCCTGCTGCCCCACCGGATGATGCAGCCCGGCGACAGCTACCGCGTGCCCGACACCAGGGGGGTGATCCTGGAAAGCGAGAACATCGACAATCTGGAAATCTTCCTCGACGGAAAGTCGATCGGCAGCGCGGGCGTCCTCGCCGCCCCGGCCCGGGCCCTGGCGCTGACCCCGGAAATCCTCCGGTCGCTGGCCCGGTAGCAGCGGCCCGGGCTGCGTCCCCGGCGCGCCTTGATCGGGCCGGCTCATGCGATCATGTTAGCCGCGAGGCTGGAACCCCGCGTATCCCCAAGGAAGGCACCCATGAGCGTCCGTCCCTACAGAGACATCTACCGCCGCGAATGCCGCCAGATCCACGTCGGATCCGTGCCCATCGGCGGCGGCGCCCCGATCGCCGTCCAGACCATGACCAACACGCTGACCTCCGACGTGGAGGCCACGATCGCGCAGGTGAGGGCGGCCGAGGCGGCCGGCGCCGACATCGTCCGGGTGTCCTGCCCCGACGAGGACTCCACGAAGGCGCTGAAACACATCGTCCGGGCCACGGAAGTGCCGATCGTCGCCGACATCCATTTCCACCACAAGCGCGCCATCGAGGCCGCGGAAGCCGGCGCCGCCTGCCTGCGCATCAATCCCGGCAATATCGGTTCGGCCGAACGGGTGCGCGACGTGGTGAGGGCGGCGAAGGATCACGGCTGCTCCATGCGCATCGGCGTCAATGCCGGCAGCCTGGAAAAGGATCTGCTGGAGAAGTACGGCGAGCCCTGCCCGGAGGCGATGGTGGAAAGCGCGCTGGACCACGCCCGCATCCTGGAGGACAACGACTTCTTCGAGTTCAAGATCTCGGTCAAGGCGTCCGACGTCTTCCTGGCGGTCGCCGCCTATCAGGGACTGGCCGAGGCCTGCGACTATCCCCTGCATCTGGGCATCACCGAGGCCGGCGGCATGATCGGGGGCACGGTGAAATCGTCCATCGGCTTGGGCATGCTGCTCTGGTCGGGCATCGGCGACACCATCCGGGTCTCGCTGTCCGCGGACCCGGTCGAGGAAGTGCGCGTCGGCTTCGATATCCTGAAATCGCTGGGGCTGCGCCATCGCGGCGTGCAGATCATCTCCTGCCCCTCCTGCGCGCGGCAGGCCTTCCCCGTCATCAAGACGGTCGAAGTGCTGGAACAGCGCCTGGCCCACATCACCACGCCCATGTCGCTGTCGATCATCGGCTGCGTGGTCAACGGCCCGGGCGAGGCGCGCGAGACCGATATCGGCCTGACCGGCGGCTCCAGGGGCCGCAGCCACAAGGTCTATGTGGGCGGCATCGCCGACCACAACATCGACGATGACAAGCTGGTCGATCACATCGTATCGATGGTCGAGGAGAAGGCGGCGGCCATCGAGGCCGCCAAAGAGGCGGAGAAGGCCGACGCGGCCTGAGCCCCATCCGGGAGAACATTCTTGGCCAAGCCCCAGCCCGTACGCGGGACGCATGACCTTTTGCCTGACGACTTCGCCGCCCACGCGGCGGTCATCGACGTCGCTCGCCGGGTCGCGACCGCGCATGGCTATCGCGAGATGGCGACGCCGATCTTCGAGTTCACGGAGATCTTTGCGCGCTCCATGGGCGAGACCTCGGACGTCGTCTCCAAGGAGATGTACACCTTCGCCGACCGGGGCGGGGATTCGATCACCCTCCGGCCCGAATATACCGCCGCGATCTGCCGGGCCTACATCTCCAACGGCCTGCAGCAGTCGGCGCCGCTGAAGGCCTTCGCCAACGGACCCATGTTCCGCTACGAGCGGCCGCAGAAGGGCCGGCTCAGGCAGTTCCACCAGATCGACATCGAGGTCATCGGGGCGCCGGAGCCGGCGGCGGACGTGGAGGTCATATCCCTCGGCGCGGAGATTCTCGACCGCCTCGGCGTGCTGGAAAAGACGTCGCTGAAGCTCAACACGCTGGGCGATCCGGAGAGCCGTCAGAATTATCGCGGCGCGCTGGTCGAATACTTCTCCGATCACCGCGACCGTCTTTCGCAGGACAGCCGGGACCGGCTGGGCCGCAACCCGCTCAGGATCCTCGATTCCAAGGACGAGGGCGACCGCGCCATCGTCGAGGGCGCGCCGCTCTTCGGCGAGTATCTGAACCAGTTGAGCCGGGACTTCTTCGCGGAGGTGACCGCAGGCCTCGACACGCTGGGCATTGCCTACGACCTCGACGCACGGCTGGTGCGCGGCCTGGACTACTACACCCACACCGCCTTCGAGTTCGTCACCGACGCGCTGGGTGCGCAGGGCGCCGTGATCGCCGGCGGTCGCTATGACGGTCTGATCGAGCAGATTGGCGGCTCGCCGACCCCCGGCATCGGCTGGGCGGGCGGGATCGAACGGCTCGCCATGCTGTCGGGCGCGACCGGTCAGCCGCGCAAGCCGGTCGCGCTGGTGCCAGTGGGCGACGACGCAGCCAAGGCAGCGCTGAAAATCGCTCAGACGCTCCGCCGCGAAGGTTTCATCGTCGACCTCGCCTTCCGCGGCAACCTGGGCAAGCGCATGAAGCGCGCGGATCGTATCGGCGCGGCCTGCGCCGTGATCTTCGGCGAAGAGGAACTGGCGCGCGACACGGTCACGCTCCGCGACCTGGCCAGCGGCGAGCAGAACGAAACACCGCTGGGCGAGCTTGCCGGCGCATTGCAGATCTATGGGGATTCACGAGTGTGATTCCACGCGATCGACTCCGCCAGATCAAGGCGCGCCAGGACGAACTGGCCTCGTTGCTGGCCGATCCGGGCGCGGCCGGGCGGGGCGACTTCGCCAGTCTTTCCCGGGAGTATGCCGAGCTGGCGTCGGTCGTGGAGACGATCGACGAACTGGAGGCGCGCGAGAAGGAGCGCGAGGAACTGCGCGAACTCGCCGCCGACCGCAGCTCGGACAAGGAAATGCGCGAACTGGCCGAGGCGGAACTGGACGAACTGGACGAGGCCATGCCGGCGCTGGAGCGCAAGGTCCAGCTCATGCTGCTGCCGAAGGACGAGGCTGACGCCCGCAACGCCATTCTGGAAGTGCGCGCCGGTACGGGCGGCGAGGAAGCGGCGCTGTTCGCCGCGGAGCTGTTCCGGATGTATCAGCGTTTCGCGGAAATCAACGGCTGGCGCTTCCAGACCATGGACATGACCGAGACGGATCTGGGCGGTCTGAAGGAAGGCGTCGCCGAGATCGGCGGCCCCGACGTCTATGCCCGGATGAAGTTCGAATCGGGCACCCATCGCGTCCAGCGCGTACCGCAAACGGAATCGGGGGGGCGCATCCACACCTCGGCGGCCACGGTCGCGGTGCTGCCCGAAGCCCAGGAAGTGGACGTGAAGATCGAGGACAAGGACCTTCGTATCGACATCTACCGCGCCTCCGGTCCCGGCGGACAGTCGGTCAATACGACCGATTCGGCGGTTCGCATCACCCATCTGCCGACCGGCGTCGTCGTCATCCAGCAGGACGAGAAGTCCCAGCACAAGAACAAGGAAAAGGCGATGCGCGTCCTGCGCGCGCGCCTGTTCGAAGCCGAGCGGCAGCGGCTGGCCGACGAACGCGCTGCGGACCGGCGCGGCCAGGTGGGTTCGGGGGACCGCTCCGAGCGCATCCGCACCTACAACTTTCCGCAGGGGCGCGTCACCGACCACCGCATCAACCTGACCATGCACCGGCTGCCCGAAGTGCTTTCCGGCGAGGCGCTGGGCGAAGTGGTGGATTCGCTGATCGCCGAAGACCAGGCCCGCCGCCTGGCGGCGCTGAACGATGATCGCTGAGGCGCCGACCGTCGAGGATCTGCTGAGCCGGGGCGCGGCGCGGCTGCGGCAGGCCGGCGTCGGAACGGCGCGGCTGGACGCGCGGATCCTTCTGGCCGCCGTCCTGGGACGCGAACCGGCGAGTCTGCTGCCCGGCGAAACCGGGTCGGTGGAACGGGAGACCGAGCGACGCTACGCCGCCCTGCTTGGCCGGCGCGCGGCGCGCGAGCCCGTGGCCCGGATACTGGGCCGGCGGGAGTTCTACGGCCGCGTCTTCCGCCTGTCGCCCGCCACTCTGGAGCCCCGTCCCGACAGCGAAACCACGGTCGACCTGGCGCTTGAATGCCTGGGCGGCACGGACCATATCCTCGATGTCGGAAGCGGCACCGGATGCCTGCTGCTGACGCTGCTGGCCGAAAGACCCGAAGCCACCGGTCTGGGCGTCGACATCTCGAACGAAGCCGCCGCCACCGCCGCGGAAAACGCCCGCCGTCTCGGACTCGGGAACCGGGCCACCTTCCGGCAGGGCGACTGGCTGACGGGGATCGAAGACCGCTTCGACCTCGTGATCTCGAATCCGCCCTATATACCGGAAGACGAGATCGCAACGCTGATGCCGGAAGTCCGCGACTACGACCCGCACCAGGCGCTGGCCGGCGGCGGAGACGGGCTGGCGGCCTACCGCGCGATTTTCGCCGAGGCGGGACGGGTAGTTTCCCCGCGAGGCCGCGTGGTGGTCGAGATCGGCTGCGGTCAGCAGGACGACGTCGCCGGGATCGCCGCCGCAAACGGTTTCGATCTGGCGAAAACGGCCGCCGATCTGGGCGGCCACATGCGCGCCATGGCCTTTGTCACGGCAGGTTAACGAAAAAAACACTTGGAAACGGCAGGTTGGACGTCTAGTTTCGGGATCAGGACAGCGCCTGGCGGCGAAAGCCGCGGCTGCGGCAGTCCCAAATTTCGTATCAATCGCAAAGCGACGAGCGAATCCGGCCCATCCGTATGTTGAGGATGGGCCTTACACGAAGCAGACCTTTGGCAGGAACATGAGAGCACCGAACAACAAGCGGGCGCGCGGGCGCACGAACAGGCGTCCCCCGAATCCGAATCGCAGCTTCGAAAGCAACGGGCCGGACGGGAAGATTCGCGGCAACGCCAATCAGGTCTACGACAAGTACAGCCAGCTCGCGCGCGACGCCGCCGCGACCGGCGACCTCGTCGCGGCCGAAGGGTTCTGGCAGCACGCCGAGCACTACTACCGCATCATGATGTCGATGCAGCAGAACAACCGACCGCAGAACCAGCAGTCGGGCGACGGCCAGGACCAGAACGATCAGAACGACCGCTCCGGCAACGATCAGAACGACCGCTCCGACCGCGACGACCGCGATCAGGACGACCAGGGTCAGAGCGAATCCCGCTCCCGCAGGGGCGGCCGCAATGACCGGTCGGGCGGCGATTCCGGCGGCGACGATCGCGATCAGGACGAGCAGGGCCAGAGCGAATCCCGCTCCCGCAGGGGCGGCCGCAATGAACGCTCCGGCGGCGCCGATCGCGACGATCGCGACCAGGACGATCAGGCTCAATCCGAAGCCCGCGGCGACAGCGGCGATCGCGACGAAAGCGCCGACGAGAGCGGCGGCGAGTCCGAGACTGCCGGCCTGGAGCGCGCGGTGCGCCGCACCCGCGCACGGCGTCCGCGCCGCGCCCGCGACGAGGACGAGCAGGGCGGCAAGTCCAACGATGACGGCGGCCGCGAGGCGGCGACCGAGGACGCCGCCGACTGATGATGCGCCGCCGGTCTTCGGACCGGCCCGCCATCCCCTTCTGCCATCGACGTTCGCAGCGCCATGGCGCAGGCTCGGCCGCGCCATGGCCCGCAGGTCGTGACCACGCCGACAGCCCCGCTTCGCACCCGGATATCGGGTCTATGATTCCGCCCGGCGCTCGTAGAGAATTGCCCGAGCGCGAACGGGGCCGCAGGAGGCCCGTCCAAAACTGGAAGAGGGGGTCTCCAGACCATGTCCGCCGAACTGCCGCACATTCCCTTGCTGGTTCCGGGTATCGAGAGCAGCGCCACGTCCGTCACCGTTTCGGCGCCCTGGGATCTGACGCCCATCGCCACCGTCGCCCGCGCCGACAGCGCCACGGTGGAGAAGGCGCTGGCCAACGCCTATGCGCTCTACCGCAACCGGGACGCCTGGCTGCCCATGCGGGAACGGGTTCAGATTCTCACCCGCGCCATGGGCATCATGCGCGAACGCCGCGAAAAAATGGCCACTGACGCCGCGCGCGAAGGCGGAAAGCCGCTGGCCGACTCGCTGATCGAGGTCGACCGCGCCATCGACAGCGTGCACATCTGCATCGACGAGCTGCGCAGCCGCGCCGGCGAGGTGATTCCGATGTGCATTACCGAGAGCTCAAAGAACCGCGTCGCCTTCACCCGCCCCGAGCCGGTCGGCGTCGTGGTCGCCGTCAGCGCCTTCAACCACCCGCTCAACCTGATCGCGCATCAGGTCGCGCCGGCGGTCGCCACCGGTTGTCCGGTGATCGTCAAGCCGGCCGACAAGACCGCGCTGTCCTGCCTGAGCTTCGTGCAGATCCTGCGTGAGGCCGGCCTGCCGCCGGAATGGTGCCAGGCCGTGGTCACCGCGGACCGCAAGGACGCGACCGCCATGGTGACCGACGAGCGCGTCGGCTTCTTCAGCTTCATCGGTTCGGCAAAGGTGGGCTGGACGCTGCGCAGCCAGCTCGCGCCGGGCACGCGCTGCGCGCTGGAGCACGGCGGCGCGGCGCCGGTGATCGTGACCGAGGGTGCCGACCTGGACCGCGCCGTCCCGTCCCTGGCCAAGGGCGGCTTCTATCACGCCGGCCAGGTCTGCGTGTCGGTGCAGCGCGTGTTCACGCCGAAAGCCATGGCCAGGGAATTCGCCACCCGGCTGGCCGACGCGGCGAAGAAGATGAAGGTCGGCGACCCCACCCTGGCGGATACCGAGATCGGGCCGCTGATCACCCCCGGCGAGGTCGACCGCGTCCACCAGTGGGTCGAGGAGGCGAAGGCCGCCGGGGCGGAAGTTCTCTGCGGCGGCGAGAAGCTCACCGACACCGCCTACAAGCCGACGGTGCTACTGAATCCGCCGGCGGATGCGAAGGTGTCGGTGCAGGAGATCTTCGGGCCCGTGGTCTGCGTCTATGGCTATGACGACATGGACGAAGCGATCGACCGGGCGAATTCCCTGCCGTTCTCGTTCCAGGCGGCCGTTTTTGGCCAGGACATCGACAAGCTGATGCGGGTCTCCAGCCGGCTCGACGCCTCGGCCGTCATGGTCAACGATCACACCGCCTTCCGCGTCGACTGGATGCCTTTCGCCGGCCTGAAGCAGTCCGGCCACGGGGTCGGCGGCGTACCGCATTCCATGCACGAGATGCAGATCCAGAAGATGACGGTAATCCACTCGCCGGAAATCAAGGACTGACCGGCCAGCGGCCGGCTTCCCTCCGGGGCAGCCGGCCGTTCACGGTTCCTGAACCGAATCCGGGCAAAGTGGTCTTCCTGTCGGCGCCGCCGTGGCCATCTTGCGGGACAGGCCGCCGCCGACCGCACATCGCCCCGCATGTCCTCCGATCGTCGCAGAGAGTGTCGCCATGTCCGCCGATCTCAATTTCACATCCCTGATCTGCTCCAGGCTGTGCCACGACCTCGTCGGCCCGGTCGGCGCCATTTCCAACGGCATCGAGCTGATGGAGATGGAGGACGAGCCGGAGATGATGAAGGACGCGCTGGACCTGCTGAAGCATTCGGCGGCGAACGCCTCGCGGCGGCTGAAGTTCCTGCGCTTCGCCTTCGGCTCCTCGGGCGGCGACGAACTGCCCCTGCCCGTCCGCGACGCCCGTCAGGCCGCGCTCGACTTCTTCACCGACCACCGCCTGGAGCTCATCTGGCCGGATGCCGGGAGCGCGGAGCCGGCCAAGGGCCGCATCCGCCTGGCGCTGAACCTGACCATGGCCGGCGCGGCGGGGCTGGTGCGCGGCGGCGAGCTGACGGTGAGTGTGGACAACGACTCTCTCACTGTCACCGGCGTGCACGACCGGGCCGCCCTGCCCGATGCGGTGGTCGAGGCGCTGGAGGGCCGTCGCGAGGCCGCCGGCGGCGAGGACGCGCGCATCATCGAGAGCTTCCTCGCCCGCAAGCTGGCCGATGTCGAGGGCCTGGTTCTGACCATCGAACAGAGCCCCGGCCGCTTCACCATCGCCGCCCGGTAGAAGCTGCTCGCATCCAGGCCGGCTTCACGCGGCGAGGCGCAGACCGTCGGCCTTCCAGGCCGCTATCGAACCGAGATAGACGTCGACTTCGCCGAAGCCGTTGGCTCGCAGTACCGACGCCGCAATGGCCGCCCGCTTGCCGCTGCCGCAATACACCGTCACCGCGCGATCCCGATCGAGCCGGCCGAGTTCTTCCGGCAACTGGCCGACATAGACATGTATGGCGTCGTCTATGTGGCCGGCTTCGAATTCGTCGATCGAACGAACGTCGAGCAGCTGCCAGTTCGGCATATCGTCGCCGAGACGCCGGCGAACGGTTTCGGTGTCGACCATCGGCAATGTCCGGAAAACAACGCCCTGGGTGGCGCCGCCGACCATCCCGGCGGCGTAGCAGCTCACCCCGTCGAAACCGATGCGGCCCAGCGTGCGAACCGACTCTTCGGCCTGCCGTCCATCCTCGGCAAGCAGACGGATCTCGCGCTCCGGATCGAGCAGCCAGCCCGCGAACGCGGCCAGCATGTCGTCGGGAATGGCCAGCGAACCCGGCAGGTGGGCGCCGGCGAAGGCGGTAATCGAACGTACATCGACCAGTTGAGCTTCCGCGCCGTCCGTCAGCGCGTCTGCCGGCAGCCGGGGCGGCATGATGAAACGCTGCATCGCCGACCCGCCCTCGGAGTTCAATCGCTCCATGAGCCGGAAATACGGCGGCTGGTAATGATTCTCCGACACCTTGGCGTCGATGAAGGCTTCGCGATCCGCGATCTGCAGCATCGGGTTGTTGCGCCGTTCATGGCCCAGGCTGGAAAACTCCCGGTCCGCCATGCCGGAGCCGCAGACGGAACCTGCGCCGTGCGCCGGGTAGACCAGCGCCTGATCACCCAGCCCCAGGATCTTCCGCAGACTGTCATGGAGCAGTCCCGCGACCTCGCGCGGGCGGTCCGGATAGAAATCGGTCCGCCCGACATCGCCGATGAAAAGCGCATCGCCCGTGAACACGCCGACCGCGCCCTCGCCGAAGTCCCGGTCGAACAGGGCGAACGAGAGACTGTCGTCGGTGTGACCCGGAGTCTCCAGCACTTCCAGTCGGGCGTCACCCAGATCGAAGCTGTCGCCCTCGCGTACGGTCTCGGCATAGCTCACGGGCGCCACCGGGTTGGGGCCGTGCCAGATCCTGGCGCCGGTCTCGCGCGCAAGGGTCGGCGCGCCGGACACCAGGTCCTCGTTGCGATGGGTTTCCAGCACGTGCCGGATCCGCATGCCATGGGCGTCCGCCAGCCGGACATAGACATCGATGTCCCGTCTCGGGTCGATCACGGCGGCGTCGCCGCCGGAACCCACGAAATAGGAAAGATGAGCGAGGCCGTCGGTCTTGATCTTTTCGACAATCATGGCTTTCTCCTGAGCCGTTGGAACCTGGAAGGAAACGACCGGGAGGTCTTCCTCGCTGATGTTCCAGTTGGAATTCCGCCGCGCCGGCGGCGGCGATTTCACAGCTCACATGCGTTCAACGATCCGGCGATCAACCGCCTGCGACTTCGCAGCATGCGAGCCCCCAGCAATCCGCATTTCTCCGCATATCGTTAGCAAGCTAATGATATGCGGATGGATCGACCCGCCCGCGACATCCGGGAGACCTTTACCGTCTCTCTCGTCCAACTCGCCCGCCGCTGGCGCTGGCGGCTGGACAGCCGTCTCCAGGATCTGGGCCTGACCCAGGCGCGCTGGGCGGCGCTGCTGCAGATCCAGCGCCGCGAAGGGGTTTCGCAGCGTCAGCTCGCCGAGTTCATCGGCATCGAGGGACCGACGCTGGTGCACATCCTCAATTCGCTGGAGCGCCAGAACATGATCGAGCGCCGGCCCGACACCCGGGACCGACGCGCCAAGACCGTGCACCTGACCGATACCGCGCGCCCGCTGGTCGGACGCATCGAGGAGATCGCTCACGGGCTCCGGCTGGAGCTGACAGAAGGCATCGACGACGAGGAACTGGCGACCTGCGTCCGCGTCTTCCGCAAGATCGACCAGCGGCTGACGGAACTGGCGGAGGCGTCACGGTGAGCACTGAGGAGGCCAGCCTGCCGCCTCGCCCCGGTCGCGCGCGCCGGCGGATCGTCCGCTACGGCGCACTGCTGGCTGTTCTGGGTCTCGCCGCCTATTTCGTACAGGACTGGGTGGTCCGCCGTCAGACCCATGTCTACGTCATCGATTCCCGCATCGCTTCCGACATCATCACGATCGGTGCGCAGGACGGGGGCGTGATCACCGAACTGCCGGTGGGCACCGGCGACGTCATCCGGCGCGGCGCGGTGCTGGTGCGCATCGACCACCGCGAACTGGACCTGCAGATCGAGGAGGTGCTGGCCCGGATGTCGCGCCTGCCGGTCGACCGGGCGCGGCTGGAAGCCGAGATGGCGCTGACCCGCCGCCAGGTCGAGGCGGCTACCGAAGCGGCCAGGGCGCGCATTGCCGTCGCCGAGGCCGAACGGACATCCGTAGAGGCTCTGATGGCGCAGGCCACCAGGGAACTCGAACGCGCCGAGCAGCTCTATCGGCGCAAGGTGGTGTCCTCCCGGGCCGTCGATGACGCCCGGGCCGATTTCGCCGACCTGGAAGGGCGAATGCTGCGCGCGCGCGCCGCCGTGCTGGCCGCCAGGGCCGAACAGCGCCAGGCCGAGGCCGAGCGCGATCGCATCGATGTGCTGGCGCGCCAGATCGAGCTGCTGGAAGCCGAACGCCCCGCCCTCCAGGCTCGGCTGGATCAGCTTCAGACCCGCCGCGACGACCGCGACATCGCCAGCGGCATCGACGGCGTGGTCGACCAGACCTTCATCGAGGCCGGCGAATATGTGCGCCCCGGCCAGCGTCTGCTGATGATCCACGATCCTGACAACGTCTGGGTCGCCGCCAACATCAAGGAGACCGAGCTCGGCCGCTTCCGCGTCGGCTCCCGCGCCATTGTCAGGGTCGACGCCTTCCCGGGGCGCGAAATCACCGGCCGCGTGACATGGATCGCGCCGGCCGCCTCCAGCGTGTTCGCGCTGCTGCCCAATCCCAACCCCTCCGGCAACTTCACCAAGGTGACGCAGCGCGTGCCCGTGCGGATCGATCTCGAGGGCGCGAAGGAGGGGCTCCGGCCCGGCATGATGGTCGAGGTGGCGATCGACGCGGAGCGGGACTGATGCCGCAGACCGTCGAGATCCTGACCGAACGCTATGGCTCCGCCTATCGCTGGCTGGCGCTGTCCTCGGCGATGATCTGCACCATGGCCGCGGTCCTCTCGGCGACCATCGTCAATGTCGCCATCCCCGACATCATGGGCGCCTTCGGCATCGACCAGGTCACCGCGCAATGGCTGTCCAGCGGCTTCCTGGCCGCCATGACCGCCACGATGCTGCTGATCGACTTCCTGACCAAGACCATCGGCCAGCGGGCGACCATGAACATCGCGCTGGGAATCTTCCTGGCCGGGGGGTTGATGGGCGGCCTGGCGGAAACGGCCGATGCCGCAATCGCCTCCCGCATCCTGCAGGGCGCATCGGCCGGAATCATCCAGCCGCTGGCCATGGTCGTGGTCTTCCAGGTCTTCCCGCCGGAACGGCGCGGCTTCGCCATGGGCATCTACGGCCTCGGCGTGGTCATGGCGCCGGGCACCTCGCCGTTTCTCGGCGGTCTGCTGGTGGACGGACTGGGCTGGCGCTACACCTTCTACATTGCCGTGCCCATGGGTTTCCTGGGTCTGGTCCTGACCAACCTGTTCGTGCCGTCGGGCCGGCTGAGCGAGATCCGGCCGCGTTTCGACTGGTTCGCCTTCGGTCTTCTGATCGTCTTCCTGATCAGCCTGCTGACCGCCTTCGCCGACGGTCAGGACCTGGGGTGGGCCAGCATCTCCGTGATGGGCCGGTTCCTGGTGGCGGGAGCGGCCTTCCTGCTCTTCATCTGGTGGGAGCATCAGGCGGAACACCCGCTGATGGACATGACGGTCTATCGACAACCGGGCTTCATGGGCGCGGTGGTCGTCAGTCTCATCCTCGGCGCGGGCCTGTTCGGCTCGACCTATCTGATCCCGCTCTTCGCCCAGACCGTGCAGAACCTGACGCCGACGCTGTCGGGCCTGCTGCTGTTGCCGGCGGGGATCTCCATGATGCTGATCACCACCTTCTCCGGCCGGATGGCCGACCGCTTCGAACCGGGCATGACCGTCGGCTTCGGTCTGCTCATGTTCGCCGTCTCCTTCTTCCTGATGTCCTTCGCCGACCCCAACACCGCGTTCCTGACCCTCGCCGTCTACATCCTGATCAGCCGCGCGGGGATGGGCTTCATCTTCCCCTCCCTCAGCGCCGGTTCAGTGCGCCTCCTGCCCATGAACCTGCTGCAGCAGGGCTCGGCGACGATGAACTTCACCCGCCAGCTGGGCGGCGCCTTCGGCGTCAATATCCTGGCGGTGATGCTGGACCGGGAGATCAGCTACTTCTCCGACCACGTGACGTCGACCCAGACTCCGGCCAACGGCGCCACCGAGGCCTATGTCCGGACCGTCGCCGAAATGGCCGAGCGCGGCGGAATCTCCGACATGCAGGCCGAAGCAGTGGCGCTGGACCACCTCTCCCGCGCCCTTCAGGTGGAGGCCGCGACCTTCGGCTTCCAGGAATCCTTCCTGTTCGGCTCCGTCGCCTTCCTTGCCTCCGTCGTCGGGGCGGTCATGATGGTCCGCGGCGCGCGCAAGCGCCGGCGCAGGGAGGCGATGGCTTGAGGGAACTGACATTCCGCGTCGCGGCGGACAGCGGCGCAGCGAGCGTCAATGCAAGGATCGGCCGTCTCGTCATGGCAGGCTGGACCGGCCGCGACGAGGCCGCGGTGCTCGCTCATATCGAGGAACTGAAGGAACTCGGCGTCAAGCCGCCGGCCTCGGTTCCCGTCTTCTATCCGCTTTCGCCCGACCGCCTGACGCAGGCCGGCCGGATCCACGTCTCGGGTCCCGGCACCAGCGGCGAAGTCGAGTACTTCCTGCTCAGCCATGGCGGCGAGACCTGGGTCGGACTCGGTTCCGACCACACCGACCGGGATCTGGAATCCGTCTCGGTGACCCTGTCGAAGCAGATCTGCGACAAGCCCCTGGCCGCTGCGCTCTGGCGCCTGGAGGACGTTGCGCCGCACTGGGACCGGCTCCGGCTCTCGGCCTGGTGCGACTTCGGCGAGGGCGAGGTCCTCTACCAGCAGGCCACGCTGGACGCGATGCGGGAGCCGGCGGAACTGATCGCCAGGGGCTTCGGCGCGGATGGCCTGCCCGACGGCACGATCATGTTCGGCGGCGCGCCTTCCGCCATCGGCGGCATCCGCCCGGCGGCGAACTTCCGCATGGAACTTGCCGACCCGATGCTGGGCCGGTCGCTGACCCACGCCTACACGGTGGAGGAGCTGAGGGTGCCGGGCTGACGGCGGCTATGCGGGCCGGCGGCCGATCATGAAGTTGTTCTCCATGACCATCTTCGCCGCACCGTCCTGGTCCTCGAGGCGGTGCTTCGCATGACAGAAGCCAATATCCGCCCGGCTCTTCGAGGGAAACTTGCCGGCGATCTCGGTCACCAGCGTCAGCTCGTCATCAACGAAGGTCGGCTTCAGCCAGCGCACGGATTTCACGCCGGGTGCGCCCTGGCTGACCATGGTGGTCAGCATGCCGTCGACCATCAGCCGCATGGCGATGGAACAGCTGTGCCAGCCCGAGGCCGACAGCTTGCCGAACGGACCGCGTTCGCCGCCCTCCCGGCTCAGATGGAAATACTGGGGATCGAACTGCTCGGCGAAGCGGACGATGGCGTCCTCCGTGACCCGGTGCGGGCCGTGGCGGTGCACCTCGCCGACCTCGATCTCCTCCCAGAACCGTCGGCCATCCTCCCCCATCTACGTCGCTCCCCTCAGACGTTGAACCGGAAATGCATCACGTCGCCGTCCTGGACCACGTACTCGCGGCCCTCCAGCCGCATGCGGCCGGCATCCTTGGCGCCCTGTTCGCCGCCGAGGCTCACATAGTCGTCATAGGCGATGGTCTCGGCGCGGATGAAGCCCTTCTCGAAGTCGGTGTGGATCGCGCCGGCGGCCTGCGGCGCGGCGGCGCCCGCCTCAACGGTCCAGGCCCGCGCCTCCTTCGGACCCGCCGTGAAGAAGGTGATCAAATCCAGCAGGCCGTAACCGGCGCTGATGATGCGGTCGAGGCCGGTCTCCTCCAGGCCGATCTCATCGAGAAACATCGCCCGCTCGTCCGGGTCGGTGAGCTGCGCGATTTCCGCCTCGATCGCCGCCGAGATGACGACCGCCGTGGCGCCCTCGGCCGCGGCCTTTTCGGCCACGCGGGCCGAGTGTTCGTTGCCGTCCTTCGCGTCCGCCTCGGCGACGTTGCACACATACAGAACGGGTTTCGCGGTCAGAAGCTGCAGCATCTCGAAGCGCTTGCGGTCTTCCGCCGAGACCGCCAACAGGCGCGCGGGCTTGCCCTCGCGCAGCAGATCCAGCGCGCCCTGCATCACTTCCACGTCGGCCTTCAGGCTCTTGTCGCCGGACTGGAAGCGCTTCTGCAACGGCGTCAGGCGTTTCTCCAGGCTCTCCATGTCCGCGATCATCAGCTCCGTCTCGACCGTCTCCGCGTCGGCGACCGGATCGATGCGGCCGTCGACATGGGTGATGTCATCATCCTCGAAGCATCTCAGCACATGGACAATGGCGTCGACTTCCCGGATATGGCTGAGGAACTGGTTGCCGAGCCCCTCGCCCTTCGAGGCGCCGCGGACCAGCCCGGCAATATCGACGAAGGTGAGCTGGGTCGGGATGACTTCCTTCGACTTCGCCAGTTCGGCCAGCCGCTTCAGGCGCGGATCCGGCACCGCGACGCGGCCCAGGTTCGGCTCGATGGTGCAGAACGGGTAGTTCGCCGCCTGCGCCGAGGCCGTCTGCGTCAGGGCGTTGAACAGGGTGGACTTGCCGACATTCGGCAGCCCGACGATACCGCACTTAAATCCCATCCTTGTCGGCCTCGCTCTCGCTCTTGTTCTTTTCCGGCCTCGGCGGCGGGCATTTCAGCGCCACCGCGGTCATGAATCCCGGCGCGTCGCCCTGGGCCAGCTTCGGGGCGGCGAAGGCGATCGCGTCCAGAAGCTGGTCCAGCATAGGCTGCTGGGCCTTCGCGAAATTGCCCAGCACATGGCCGGTCACCCGGTCCTTGTGACCGGGATGGTCGATGCCGATGCGCACCCGCTGGAAATCCGGCGTCATGTGCTGCGCGACCGAGCGCACGCCGTTGTTGCCCGCATGGCCCCCGCCCACCTTCACCTTGACCTTGCCGAAGGCGAGATCAAGCTCGTCGTGAAACACAGTCAACCGGTCCAGCGCCAGCTTGTGGAAGCGGACGGCCTCGGCGACCGACTGGCCGGAGCGGTTCATGAAGGTTTCGGGTTTCAGCAGAAGCACCTTCTCGCCGGCCAGAACGCCCTCGGCGATCTGGCCCTGGAACTTGCGCCGCCACGGCCCGAAGCCGTGATCGGCGGCGATCCGGTCCACCGCCATGTAGCCGACATTGTGGCGATGGCCGGCATAGTCCCGGCCGGGATTGCCCAGCCCGACGAACAGTCGCATGGATTGGCCTCCCAGAGGAGGAGCGGCCGGCTACTTCTCTTCGGACTCTTCGGCTTCCGCCTCGCCGCCGCCCTCGGCCTCTTCGCCCTCGGCCTCTTCGGCTTCCGCCTCGGCGACGGCCTCGGCCTCCGAATCCGCCTGCTCCTCGGCCTGCTCCTCGGCGACGGCCGTGGAGGCGGCGATGGTGGCGATGGTGAAGTCGCGGTCCGTGATGGTCGGCTCGACGCCCTCAGGCAGGGTGACGTTGCTGATCTTGGCCGCGTCGTTGATATCGAGCCCGGCCAGGCTGACCTCGATGTTCTCGGGGATGGCGTCCGCCGGGCAGTCGAGCTCGACCTCGTGACGGACGACGTTGAGCACGCCGCCGCGGACCAGGCCCGGGCTCTCTTCCTCGCCCACGAAGATGACGGGGATGTTCACCGCCACGCGCGCGTCGGCCGACAGCCGCAGGAAGTCGATGTGGATCGGCGCGTCGGTCACCGGATCGAGCTGCACGTCGCGGGGCAGGCAGCGCTGCTTGCGGTCGCCGACGCGCAGTTCGTAGACGCGGCCCATGAAGCCGCCCCGGTGCAGTTCCTTGACCACGGCGCCGAACTCGACGGCGATGCTGGCAGGCTCCTTCTTGTCGCCATACACGACGGCCGGAACCTTGCCCTGCTGGCGAAGCGTGCGGACCGCACCCTTGGTGGTGACGTCACGCATCGAGGCTTCGATGATATCCATATCGGCCATGTCTTCTCTCCTCTGCCGGGCGCCGCAGCCTCGCCGCCGCGCGCGCCGGTGAATCCGAAATTCCGTTGCCGGGGCCGGCGCCCCTGGCTCTAGTCGAACAGGCTGGAAACCGAGGTTTCCGTCGAAATCCGCTTGATCGCTTCCGCCAGCAGGGAGCCGATCGAGACCTGCCGGATCTTCGGCTCGTTCTCGATGTCTTCCGTCGCGCGGATGGTGTCGGTCACCACAAGCGACTCAAGCGCCGATTCGGCAACGCGTTTCACCGCGCCGCCCGAAAGGACGCCATGCGTGACATAGGCCGAAACCGACAGCGCCCCCCTGTCCAGGAGCACCGCGGCCGCGTTGCAGAGCGTGCCCGCGCTGTCGACGATATCATCGACCAGTATGCAGCGACGTCCCTCGACCTCGCCGATCACGTTCATCACTTCCGAAACGCCAGCCTTTTCGCGGCGCTTATCCACGATCGCCAGGTCGGCGTCAAGCCGCTTGGCGAAGTAGCGCGCGCGCACGACGCCGCCCACGTCGGGCGAGATGACCATCAGGTCGGATTCGTTGTCGAAATGCTGCTTGATGTCGTCGATCAGCACCGGCCCGGCATAGAGGTTGTCCAGCGGGATGTCGAAGAAGCCCTGGATCTGCCCGGCGTGAAGATCGACGGTCAGCACGCGGTCGGCGCCCGCCTTCTCGATCAGGTTGGCCACCAGCTTGGCCGAGATCGGCGTGCGCGGCCCCGGCTTCCGGTCCTGCCGGGCATAGCCGAAATAGGGCAGCACCGCGGTGATGCGGCGCGCCGAGGCCCGGCGCAGCGCGTCGACGCAGATCAGCAGCTCCATCAGATGGTCGTTGGCGGGAAAGGACGTGGACTGAACGACGAACACGTCCTCACCGCGGACGTTCTCGTGGATTTCCACATAGACCTCTTCGTCGGCGAAGCGTTTCACCGAGGCGTTGGTCGGACGGACCCCCAGATAATCGGCGATCTGGGCGGTCAATACGGGATTGCTGTTCCCAGCGAGAACCTTCATGAGACTGGCGGATTTTCCATGATGGCGACGACGGCGGCGGCGGCGGACTTGTACCAGCAAGGCCATGGGCTGTCCATCTGCCGTGACGCTTTTCTGACGGTCGGGGCGCCCTCCCGCCCGGACATGCGACTATGGGCTGAACCGGCGCAGCAGATCGGCAATCTCAGGTGCTGCAGCCGCGGCCGCCAGTTTCGCCACCACGCCCCACCGGCGGTCCAGCCGGCCCTTCGCCACGCGGTTCTGCTGCTGCAGGCGGCCGCGTTCCTTGCCCTCGGCGTCGTGCAGCAGCCATGTGATGGTGACCAGCTCGTTGGCCTCGTCCATGGGGCGCACTTCGACCAAGGCGCGCAGCACCGGCAGGCGCGCGCCGCCGCGGCCATCGTCGACAGTCACATCGAAGCGCCCCAGTTCGTGCGTCATGGCCGACTCCAGCGCCGCGTTGCCGTCGCCGGGCGCGCCCCGCGCGCCGCTCAGGATCAGCTTCGGCCCGGATTCCCTTGCCTGCGCCGGCGCGTCGAATCCGAGCATGGCGCCGATCTCGCCGATCGCCGCACGCGCCATCTGGCGGATGACGAAGGGATCCGCCTGCCGGTACGAGGCCCAGTCGACATCCTGGCGATAGGCGACGGTCTCGACCGGCGCGCCGTCGGGCGTGAGAAGCTGCCATTGCAGCGTCATCGTCGCGGTGCCGTCCTGCGGGGGACCGGCCGACGCCTGACCCACCAGCCGGTAACGGTTGGGCACCTCGTAGCGGATGGCCGCGACCTCCCGTGTGCGGAGTTCCTCGACCACCATGTCGGTCAGCATGTCCAGGGCGGCGCGATCCGCGCCCACCGCCGGATGCACGATCAGCGCCGTGGACGGCCCCGGCGGCGGCACCCCGCCGCCCTTGTCGGCGGGGCTGAAGGGCCTCGGCACGCTGCCGCAGGCCGCCAGCATCACCGCAAGCCCGGCCACCGCCAGCCAGGCTGCGGCCCTAGAAAATGACACAGCTCGCCATCGCGAAGATCACGAACACGATGACCAGCATGATCAGCCAGGGCATGGGGTCAGACCTGCACGAGATCGAGCGGATGGCGGCTGAGCGGACGTGAGCCCGTCTCCGTGACCAGGGACGTCCGGGCGAGCGTCATGGCGGTTCCGCTGTCGCTGTCGGCCAGGATCATGTGGACGAAGAACACCATCCCCGGACGAATCTCCACCGGATTGTCACGGTAGAACATCGGCCAGTCCATCCAGTTGGGTGCGAAGGTGGTCCCCAGGGCGTAGCCGCAGGCGTTGAGGCGATGGGCCCTGAGCCCGCGCCGGTCGAAGACGTCCGAATGGGCCCGGAACACGTCGCCCATCGTCGAGCCGGGACGCAGCCTGGCCTCGCAGGCCTGCAGCGCCTCCATGCTGGCGGCATGCAGGTCGCGGTGACGGCCGGTCGTGCGCCCGACGGTGAAGGTCCGCATCAGGGCGGCATGATACCGCCGGTAGACGCCGGCCCACTCCAGGGTGAGCTGATCTTCGGCGTCAAGGCGCCGCCGTCCCACCTGATAGCGGCAGAGCAGGGCGTGATCGCCCGAGCCGATGACGAACTCGTTGCCGGAATAGTCGCCGCCGCCCCGGAACACGGCCCCCTGCATTGCGGCCAGGATATCGCCTTCGAACGCGCCCGGACGCGCGGTTTCGAGCGCTGCGTCGAACGCGTCGTCGGCCAGTTCGGCCGCTCTCTCGACATACTCGATCTCGGCCGGACTCTTCACCAGCCGAAGCCGGCTGATCAGGAACGAGGCGTCGGTCATGGCGCAGAAGCCCTCCATGGCCCGGTCGAGCATCCTGAGCGATCTGCCCGTCAGGCCATAGGCCTCCAGCTCGACGCCGACGCGCGCGCCGTCCAGGTCCAGTTCGGCCATGATCTCGCGCAGATCGTCCGCCGGATTGGCGCCCTCCCGGTCCTCCCAGATGCGGATGTCCCCGACGATGGAGGTCAGCTGCGCCTGCCGGAGGTCGGCCGAACGCGTCATCAGCACCATGCGCTCGTCGGCGGTCAGCACCAGGCACTGGAAATAGACATAGCCGAAGGTGTCGTAGCCGGTGAGCCAGTACATGCTCTCCTGGCGGAAGATCAGCATCGCATCCAGCCGCTCCGCGCGCATGGCGGCGCAGGTGGCGGCGAGCCGCTGCCCGAACTCCTCGCGGCTGAAATGTAGCGCCATGTCCCTGTCAGGCCTTACCCGGCGAGCCGATGATCAGCGGCCACAATATTTCGGGGACTGTCGATCCGCAAATCATGGCGTCAGCATCACCGCCGCGACCAGCCGGCCATAGTCCGGCTCGCCGTGATGGACGCTCCGCCGGTAGCTGTAGAACAGGCCGGGTTCCGCGTAGGTGTCCCGCGCCAGATCGGCGAAATGCGCCGGCGCGACGCCCGTGGCCATGACGCGAGCCGCGATGTAGCCCGGCAGGTCGAAGAAGGGCCTGGGCGCGCCGTCCGGCTGGCTGAAGAAGCGTTCATTCCGAGGGTCGTCCGCAACGAAACGCGCGCGATATTCCGGGCCGACCTCATAGGACGGCTGCGCCAGCGCCGGCCCGAGGGCCACGCGGATCCGCGCCCTGTCCGCGCCCAGCGTCTCCATGGCGTCGATGGTGTTCCCGATGATGCCCTTCAGGGCGCCGCCCCAGCCGGCATGGGCCGCCCCGATCACGCCCGCCTCCGGATCTGCCATCAGCAAGGGTCCGCAATCGGCGGAGAGAACGCCCAGCGCCAGCCCCGGACGGTCGGTCACCATGGCGTCGGCCTTCGGCCGGGGCCCGGTGAAGGGGCCGTCGACCCGGACCACGTCGGCGCTGTGATGTTGATGGACGGTCACCAGATGCGCCGCGCCCAGCGCCCGCGCCACCCGCTCCCTGTTTTCGGCCACGGCCGCCGGATCGTCGCCCGAGCCCGGGCCGGCGTTGAGGCTGCCGTAGATGCCCTGCGAGACGCCGCCCCTTCGCGTGAAGAAGCCGTGGGCAAGGCCCGGCAGGCCCTCAAGCGTTGCGGCTGTAAGCGTCTTCATCGGCGAATCCTGCGGGCGTCAGCTGGTCGGCGGGCGAGACTGCCAGCGCCTTGAACAGGTGACCCATGAACTCCGGATCGGTCAACCGCCGGAATCCGGCGGCGAGCCCGTCGGCGGTGGCCTGGTCGGCGTTCTTCATGAGCTGGCCCAGCCGGGCCTCGATGCCGAGACGCAGCAGCAACTGGCGCTGGCCGATCGGTCCGTGGACCGCGGCGCCATCGCCGGCGGCCGCGCGCGCCAGAACGGCGAAGTCGACATGGGCGGTCAGGTCGGCGCTGCCGGGCTCGCTCAGCACCGGGTGGAAGGCATGGTTCCGCATCGCCTGCACCGTGTCGCCCGGCGCGCTGACACCGTGGCCATAATCGACGATCAGCGCCGCACCGCCCTGGCCGGCGATCCGCCGGCCGATCAGGGCTGCGGTCTCCTGGCCCGCCTCGCACAGCTCGAAGACCTCGCCGTCTGCAAGTTCCGGCGTGTCATAGGGCAGCGGACGGGCCAGCGGCGCATCGACGAAGGCAAGCTCGCCGCCGGTGAGGCCGACAGCGCGCTCGGCCAGCCCCTCGCCGCGGCGCGCGACCTGCCGGACCGGCAGGGCGTCGAAAAACTCGTTCGCGATCAGGAAAAGGGGGCCGTCGGGGAGGTCCTCGACGGTCCCGGCCCAGCGGGCCCCTGCCCCCTCGAGGCGATCGCGCTGCATGGCCTTGAGCGCCGGGCTGGCTTCCACGAGCCAGAGCGCCGCGTGCTCCAGCATTGCCGGCGCGGCGCGGCCGATGGCGCGCAGCGCATCCGCCATCAGCGTCCCTCTGCCCGGCCCGAGCTCGGCCAGGATGGCATCGCGGGGCTCGCCCGCGCGCTGCCAGCAGTCGGCCAGCCACAGACCGAGAAGCTCGCCGAACATCTGCGAGATCTCCGGCGCGGTGATGAAATCGCCACCGGCCCCCAGGGGATCGCGGCCCATGTAATAGCCGTGCACGGGATCGGTCAGCGCCAGCGCCATGTAACGGTCCAGCGGCATCGGCCCGTCGCGCTCGATCTCCGCGCGGATCCGCGCCTCCAGCCCGTTCATGCCGGTTGCTGCGGGCGGCGGAGCGCGCGCACGACGAAGTAGAGGCCGATCGCGATCATCGGGATCGAGAGCTGCTGACCTCGCGAAAGCCAGCCGAACAGGGGCTCGACGCCTTCGTCCCACTGGCGGAAGAACTCGACGATGAAACGCGCGGCGCCATAGCCGGCAACGAAGACCCCCATCACCAGCCCCGGACGGCGATAGGCGCCGAAGCGCCAGACCAGCAGATTGACCACTGCGAACAGCAGCAGGCCCTCCAGAAACGCCTCGTAGAGCTGGCTGGGATGGCGCGGCTGGTCGTCGGCGCGGGGGAAGATCATCCCCCAGGGCGCGTCGGTGGGCCGTCCCCAGAGTTCGCCGTTCACGAAGTTGGCGATGCGCCCGAAGAACAGCCCGATGGGCGCGACGGTCGACAATATGTCACCGAAGGCGAACGCCGGAATCTTCTTGACCCGGCAGAACAGCAGGCCGGCAGCGACAACCCCCAGCAAGCCGCCGTGGAACGACATGCCGCCCTGCCAGACGGCGACGATCTCGCCGGGATGGGCGAAGTAGTATTCCGGCGCGTAGAACAGCACATAACCGAGCCGGCCGCCGGCAATGATGCCGATCGTGGCCCAGACCAGGAACATGTCCGGGTGCTCCCGGCGCACCGGCGTGTCCGGCCGGTCGCCCAGACGCATGGCGTAGCGCCAGCCGATCACCAGCCCGGCGATATAGGCCAGCGCATACCAGCGGATCACCAGCGGTCCGAGATCGACGGCCACGGGATCGATGACCGGAAAGGGGATCGCGTACATGGCGCGGGGCGCGCTCCCTTGTGGTGTCCGCGCCTATTCGGCCCTGGGCTCTTCCTGGGCGGGCTGCGGCTGGCCGCCCTGGGCCTCGCCCGGCGGGGGCAGCGGCGAGCCGTCGATCTGGAACTCCTCGATCTCGGCGTCGTCGCGCAAATCGGCGATCAGGTCCCGGATGACCTCGCCGCTCATCTCCTGGCGGAGCTCTTCCTTCTTCTCCTCGAAGGTCGGATGCTCGCGGCGATCCTCGACCTTGATGACGTGCCAGCCGAACTGGGTCTTGACGGGGGATTCCGAGACCTCGCCCGGTTCCATCGCGAAGGCCGCAGCCTCGAACTCCGGCACCATCTGGCCCTTCTGGAAGAAGCCGAGATCGCCGCCTTGCGGACCGCTGGGCCCGGTCGATTTCTGCATCGCCAGTTCGGCGAAGTCGGCGCCCTCTTCCAGCTCCTTCATGACCGCACGGGCTTCGTCCTCGGTCTTCAGCAGGATGTGGCGGGCGTGGACGGCCGGTTCGGGATCCGCGGTCTTGACGTACTCCTCGTAGCGCGCCTGCAGCGCCGCCTCGTCGATTTCCGCCTCGATCCTGTCGAGCAGGAAATATTCGAGGATGCGCGAGCGACGGAAGGCCTCCACCTCCGCCTTCAGATCCTCGCTCTCGGCGACATCCGTCTCCTTCGCCGCCTCCAGCAGCAGGCGATTGTTCACCGCGCGGCGGACCAGCATCGGATAGAGCACGTTGATGGGCACCTGGCGGTATTGCTGCGGCAGATCCTGCATCAGCGCCATGACCTCGTCGAAGCGCAGTTCCTGGCCGCCGACGCGGGCCACCACCGGGTTCTCCTCGGCGGGCATGGCGGGCGCGGCCTGCTGGGTCTGCTGCGCCACGGCCGACGCCGCCGCCAGACCGATGGCAAGCGCCGTCGCGGCGCCCAGAACGCGGGACTTGAGCATGTCGGGATCCTGTTTCCGGAAACGATAGGGTCGCCGCCACACATATAGCTTCAGGTGCCGCGTCACAACCGCGGGCTCGGCCTCGGCGTCGCGTTGACAGGCGTTCCGGGCCCGCCTATGTCACGCACACGCAGTTCTCCCGGCCTCCGCTCGGCATTTCACGTCGATTCACGCCCCCCGGAGGGCCGGCATTCAGGGATACATTTCATGCTCGGCGCCATCGCCCGGAAAATCTTCGGTACGCCCAACGACCGCATCGTCAAGACCTATCTCAAGCGCGTGGAGCCGATCTCCGCGCTGGAGCCCGAAGTCGAGGCGAAATCCGATGAGGAACTGCGCCAGCGCATTCAGGAGATGAAGGCGGAGGTCGCCGGCGGCCGCGCCCTGGACGACCTGCTGCCCGAGACCTTCGCCATTGTCCGCGAGGCGGCCAAACGCACCCTGGGGCAGCGCCACTTCGATGTACAGATCGTCGGCGGCATGGCCCTGCACGAGGGCCGGATCGCCGAGATGAAGACGGGCGAGGGCAAGACTCTGGTGGCGACCCTGCCCGTGGTGCTCAACGCTCTCACGGGCAAGGGCGTCCATGTCGTCACCGTCAACGACTACCTCGCCCGGCGCGACAGCGAATGGATGGGCGAGATCTACCGCTTCCTGGGTCTGACGGTCGGCTGCATCGTCAACGGCCTGAACGACGCCGAACGCCGCCAAGCCTACGCCGCCGACGTCACCTACGCCACGAACAACGAACTCGGCTTCGACTACCTGCGCGACAACATGAAGTTCAGCCGCGGTGAGATGGTGCAGCGTGGCCACCACTTCGCCATCGTCGACGAGGTCGATTCGATCCTGGTCGACGAGGCCCGGACGCCGCTGATCATCTCCGGCCCGGCCGAGGGCTCGTCGACGCTGTACAAGACCATCGACCCGCTGATCCTCGAACTGTCCGACGAGCATTTCGAGGTCGACGAGAAGGCCCGCGCCGCCACCCTGACCGAGGAAGGCCAGGAGTTCATAGAGAGCCGGCTGGCGGAGCTGGAGATGCTGCACAGCCCCAGCCTCTACGACATGGAGAACGTCACCGTCGTTCACCATGTCAACCAGGCGCTGAGGGCGCACAAGCTGTTCAGCCGCGACACCGACTACATCGTCCGCGACGACAGGGTGATCATCATCGACGAGTTCACAGGCCGCATGATGGAAGGCCGCCGCTACTCGGAGGGTCTGCATCAGGCGCTGGAGGCGAAGGAACAGGTCACGATCCAGCCGGAAAACCAGACGCTGGCTTCGATCACCTTCCAGAACTACTTCCGCAGCTACGACAAGCTGGCCGGCATGACCGGCACGGCATCGACCGAGGCGGAAGAGTTCGAACAGATCTACAAGCTGCCCGTGGTCGAGATCCCGACCAATGTCCCCGTCGCCCGCAACGATCAGGACGACGAGGTCTACCGCAGCGCCCAGGAAAAATATAACGCGATCATCGACCTGATCGAGGATTGTCAGAAGCGCGGCCAGCCGGTGCTGGTCGGCACCGTCTCCATCGAGAAGTCCGAGACGCTTTCGGAGCTGCTGAAGCAGCGCAAGATCGAGCACAGCGTCCTGAACGCGCGGCATCACGAACAGGAAGCGCAGATCATCGCGCTGGCGGGCCGGTCGGGCGCCGTCACAATCGCCACCAACATGGCCGGCCGAGGCACCGACATCCAGCTGGGCGGCAATCTGGACATGCGCCTGGCCAACGAGCTCGAGGACGTGAAGGACGAAAGCAAGCGTGCGGAGCTGGAGGAGAAGATCCGCCGCGAGGTCGAGGAGGACCGCCAGAAGGTGCTTGCCGCCGGCGGGCTGTTCGTGGTCGGCACGGAACGCCACGAGAGCCGGCGCATCGACAATCAGCTCCGCGGCCGCTCCGGCCGTCAGGGCGATCCGGGCGCCTCGCGCTTTTTCCTCAGTCTGGAAGACGACCTGATGCGCATCTTCGGCTCGGAGCGCATGGACACCATGCTGCGCCGTCTGGGCCTGAAGGAGGGCGAGGCCATCGTCCATCCCTGGATCAACAAGGCGTTGGAGAAGGCGCAGCAGAAGGTCGAGGCGCGCAACTACGACATCCGCAAGAACCTGCTGAAGTTCGACGACGTGATGAACGACCAGCGCAAGGTCATCTACGAACAACGCCTGGAGCTGATGGATGCCGAGGACGTCTCGGAGACGGTCGTCGACATGCGGCGCGAGACCGTGGACACCGTCGTCGCCCGGCACATCCCGCCCAACGCCTATCCGGAGCAGTGGGACACGCAGGGGCTGGAGGAGGAGATCCGGCGCATCTTCGGCCTGGACCTGCCCATCGGCGACTGGGCCGGCGAGGAAGGCATCGCCGACGAGGAAATCGTCGATCGGGTGAACAACGCCGTCGACCGCCACATGGCGGAGAAGGCCGCGCGCTATACGCCGGCGATCATGCGTATGGTCGAGAAGAGCCTGCTGCTGCAGATTCTCGACCAGACCTGGAAGGAACACCTGCAGCAGCTCGACTTCCTGCGCCAGGCGGTCGGCCTGCGCGCCTACGCCCAGCGTGATCCGCTGAACGAGTACAAGGCCGAAGCGTTCGAGCTGTTCGAGGGCATGCTGAACCGCATGCGCGAGACCGTGACAGGCGCCCTGTCCAACCTCGAGCTCAGGATGGACGAGCCGGAACAGGCCGTGCCGCAGCCGCGCGGGCCTTCGCAGGACGAGCTGGTGGCGGTCCACCCGGAAGCCGGCGGCGTCGATGACGCTGCCGCCGCGGAGCAGGGCGACACCCAGACCGTGGTGCGGCGCAAGGCCGAAGCCGCCAACCCCGACGATCCCTCAAGCTGGGGACGCGTCCGCCGCAATGCCCCCTGCCCGTGCGGTTCGGGCAAGAAGTACAAGCACTGCCACGGCGCGGCCTGAGCCGCCCGCCGTCCCGTCAGTATCGGCGGACGCGCACCGTATTGCCGCCCGAACGGAAATAGACCGTCGAGCCGCGGCGGATGCGCAATCCGCTTGCGGCGGCCCGGTTGCGGCCGGTGCGCGCGAGCACTTCGGCGCGGCCGGCGTCAAGGGCGTGCACCCGCTCGGTGTTCCAGGCGTCCATCACCAGCTTGCGGTAGCGCAGGGCGCGTTCGGGCGTGCGGCTGTGATAGAAGGAGACGGCGCGCGACCATGAACGCGTCTCCTCGAACAGCTCCTTGAGGAACCGTGCGGCATAGTCCGCGTTCACGATCGGCGTGAAGGCCTGCCGCAGATCCCCGAACGCGTCCGGGTGATATTTCTGGTTCACCTGCATGCAGCCGATGTCGATGCTCCTGACGCCCTCCGACTTCAATCGCTCGACCTTGGCCATGGCCTCTTCGCGGGTCTCGAACCAGTGGCCCGTCCCCTCGGCATTAATTGTCCACGGCCAGGCAGTCTTTTCCGCCCCGTCCGGCAGCATCCGCCCCGATTCGACGACCGCGATCGCCGCCAGCAGACCGGCGGGGATGTTGTGGCGTTTCTCGGCCAGCAGCGCCGCATCGCGGCAGATCACGGCGCGCGCGCCATCCGCTGGATCGCCAAGCGCCGCGGCGGCAGCCGGCGCGGCCAGGCAGAAGAGAGTCATGACGGTACGCAACAGGTGCATGAGGGAACTCCGGAGACAGACGAACTGCCAACCCTGAAGCAAGGCCCGGGCCAGCCAGAGGAGCTGCATTGCGGCAGCGCAGCGTGACGCCGCGTCCTTTCGAATCCGGGACGTATTTTTCGCGCTGCAGCACGATTTTCCTTGTACAATCTCGCAGATGCGAGATAGGATTTCGACCGTGATAGTCGCTTGATCGGTGGCTATCACAGCCCGATTTTCGGGCGTTTCCTCCCTAGACTTGGGCCGTTCCCTCACGGGAACGGCCCATTTTTTCTGACCTCGACCGATGCGCCGCTCCCCAACTATGCTGCATTGCGCAAGCCACGGCAGGACGGGATAGGCCATGGATCGGGACCTTGCAGAAACTGTCGGGCTTCTCGCCGGCGACGCTGTCGTCACACGGACGCTGAATCTCATCGGCGAAGCCGCGCCGGCCGGCGCGTGGCTGGTTTCGGGCGCCTTGTACGGCGCCGTCTGGAATGCCCTGACAGGCCGCCCCGCCGGCCACGGGCTGAAGGATCTGGACATCATCTATTTCGACGCGTCGGATCTCTCATGGGAAGCGGAGGATCGGGCGGCCCGCCGCCTGGCCGCCGCGGCGCCCCTGACGGACCCGCCCATCGAGCTCCGCAACCAGGCCCGCGTCCATCTCTGGTACCGCGCGCGCTTCGGCGCCGGCTATCCCCGGCTGACTTCGGCGCTCCGGTCCCTGGACTACTATCCGGCCACGGCGCAGGCCCTCGCCGCGCGGCTGTCCCGAACCGGAATCGAACTGCACGCGCCCTTTGGTTGCGCCGATGTACTGAATCTGCGGCTGCGGCCCAATCGCCGTTTGCCCAACGCGGCCAGCTACGAACGAAAGGCGGCGCGCATCGCCACGCTCTGGCCGGAGGTCGGGATCGAACCCTGGTAGCGCCCCGAGGGGCTACTCCGCCGCCGAACGCATGCTCCAGCCCTCGATCCGGCTCAGGGCTTCAACCATGTCGGCCAGGTCTCCGGCCAAGCGCGTCATGCGCGGCAATCGCCGGTAGCGCGCTTCATCCATGTAGATCGCGCGGTTGATCTCGATCTGCAGCGCGTGCAGACCGGCGGCGGGCCGGCCGTAGTGGGTGGTGCAGAAACCGCCCGCATAGGGCGCGTTGCGGCTGACCGCATAGCCGCGGGCCGAAAGGAACTCGTGCGCCAGGTCGCTCAGGCCCCGGGCGCAGGAGGTGCCGAAACGGTCGCCGAGCACGATGTCCGGGCGCTCGCCGGCGCGGCGGCGCTCCGTGGGCAGCGCCTGAGACGGCATGGAATGGCAATCGATGATGATGCAGACGCCGAAACTGGCGAAGGTGTCCTGCACCATGGTCGACAGCGCGTCGTGATAGGGCCGGTAATAGCGCCGGATCCGTCGCTCCGCCTCCGCGTAGCTGAGCTTCGAATGGTAGATGTCCTCGCCGCTGGAAACCACACGGGCGATGGTGCCGAGCCCGCCGGCGACGCGCAGCGAGCTGGTGTTGGCATGGGCCGGCAACGCGTCGGAGAACATCTTCGGGTCGAGTTCGTAGGGCTCCCGGTTGACGTCGCAATAGGCGCGCGGAAACAGTGCCCTGAGTAGCGGCGCGCCGCGGTCGGACGCGGGCATGAAGATCTCGTCGACGAAGCTGTCTTCCGATTTCCGGATGGCATGGCGGTCCAGCCGCGAGGCGGCCAGGAACTCCGGCGGATAGGTCGATCCCGAATGGGGCGAGGCCAGTACGACGGGCATCGTCTGGACGTCGGGAAGGCGCGCGTCGACCGGCGGGTCGATCAGGCTATGGCTGGGGTCGATCTGCATCGGAATCCGTTGCTGGAATGCGCGGCGGCGGCATTAACGAAATCATGGCCAATTCGATGATAGGACGCGGGGTGCCGGCTCGCAAACCGTTCCCTTCGACCACCGAACGGCGTTATCGTTGCGGTCGAGGGAAACACGCGGCCGAGCGCGGTCACGCCAAGGGGAAGTCACATGGCGCGGATACTTCTGGCTGAGGACGACAACTCGCTCCGGCCTTATCTGGCGCGGGCGCTGCGGCGCGACGGGCACGACGTCGTGTCGGTCCGCGACGGCATGGAAGCCCTGATGCACCTGGGCCCCGACAAGTTCGACCTGCTGCTCGCCGACATCGTCATGCCGGAGCTGGACGGCATCGAACTCGCCCGCCGCGCGGAGCGCGCCGACCCCGGCATCCGGGTCATGTTCATCACCGGCTTCGCCGCTGTCGCCATGCAGTCCCACCGCCAGGGCAAGCACGCCGCCAAGGTGCTGTCGAAGCCCTTTCACCTGAAGGACGTGGTCGCCGAGGTGAAGCTGCTGCTGGCCGAACGGGGCGTCGCAACCACCGGCCGGGGGCCGGGCGACCCCGGCGCCTGAGGCCGACGCGGCGTCACCCCCCGGACATCCCCTGCAGGGCAAAAAAGAGCCTTGCATGGCTTCCGGAAATATCCTATTTCGACGGCCTCTCACGCGGGCGTAGCTCAGGGGTAGAGCACAACCTTGCCAAGGTTGGGGTCGTGAGTTCGAATCTCATCGCCCGCTCCAATTTCTTCCAATCATTACAGGCCGTTAGGGCCAGTGTAGACCTTCCGCCAATCGGCGGGGATTGGCGCGAATCGGCAGAACGGTGCATGAACGTGCACGGATAGGCGTGCAGAATCCGTGCACCTGTATTTCCGGTCCGTTCCGGTCCAGATTGACGAAATGCCAGGCGGCTCACGCACATTGCTGGATCTTGTCGAGGACCGGATGATCGATATCCGGTGCGGACGCTGCGACCGTGTCGGCCGTTATCGGCTGCACACCCTGCTCCGCCGATTCGGCCACGGGAAGGCGATCCCCGACATGCTGACGGCCATCCGCAACGCCGGCGCCTGCCCTCGGCGAGGCGATCGATGGGACGGATGCGCCCTGGCACTCGAGAAGCCGAAAATTCCGCGCGCGCCCGAACGACCATCGGCTATTCGGAAGCCGTGAAGTCCGGCGTCAGGCGCCGGACCCTGTCCGCGGCCAGCTCGCGCCATTCCGGCGCCGGCAGCGGTTTGGAGAAGAAGTATCCCTGCAGGCGGTCGCAGCCATTGGCGACCAGCCAGTCGGCGATTTCCTGCGTCTCGACGCCCTCGGCGACGATGTCCATGCCCAGGTCCTTGCCGAGTTGGATGGTGCGGCGCACGAGAATCGCGTCGCGCTCCGACTCCAGGACGCCGCGGACGAATGACTGGTCGATCTTCAGCGTGTCGGCCGGAATCTTCTTGAGATAGGTCAACGACGAGTAGCCCGTGCCGAAATCGTCGATGGCGATGCGGACGCCGGTTTCGCGGACCCGCTCCAGCACGGGAATCAGCCGTTCCAGATCCTCGATGATCGCGGTTTCCGTGATCTCGAGCTCGAGCAGGGCGAGGTCGGCGGGATCGTCGCCGAAGGCGTCGTGCAGCATCTCCGGAAAGCGCGGATCGGAAAGGTCGCTGCCCGAGATGTTCACCGAGAAGTGGAGCCCCGCCCGGGGCGTCATTTCGCGGATCTGCGCCATATGGTCCCTGGCGGCCTCGAAGCACAAACGGGTGACGTCGAAGATCATCCGCGACTGCTCCGCCAGCGGAATGAACCGGCCCGGCATGATGAAGCCGCCGGCTGGATGCGGCCACCGAACGAGGAGTTCGGCGCCCCACAGCGAACCGTCTGCGCCGAACTTCGGCTGGGCGTGGAAGATCAGCCGCCTCTCGTCGATCGCCCCCCGCAGCTCCGACAGCAGGCGCAGGTTGTCGCGCTGGGCGCCGTCCTGCTCGGAATCGAACAGGTGCACCGTCCGGTTCGGAGCCTGGCCGGCGCGCGCGATGGCGGCGAAGGAGGCCCGCAACAGTTCTTCCGGATCGGCTCCATGTTCGGGATAGGTCGCGATGCCGATCTCGCAGTCCACCAGCGCAGGCAGCCCGCCCATGTCCAGGGGCGCGCGCAGCGCCGCCTGCAGGTCGCGCCCCACCGCCACCGCCGCGTCCTCGGTCGTGTTGATCAGGAAGCAGAGGAACCGCGACTGTCCGCCGCGCGCGAGAAAGCCGCCTTCGGGAATGGATCCGCCGATGCGCTGCGCGCAGGATCGCATCAGCATCTCGTAGGCGTCGACGCCGAAGGACGAATGTATGTTGTCGCCATTTGTCAGGCTGAGGTGGATGACGGCATGCCCGCCGGTGGAGCCGCCCTTCGCCTCCAGCACCTCCCGGATATGGCGCCGGAGCGGCGCGGCGAGCGGCAGTTCGGTGCTCGCGTCGTAGTTCGCCAGCCGGAACCGCTCCTCCCGGCCGCGCAGCACGAGGCGGTTGAGCAGGCCGATGATCACGCCGATGGCGCAGAGGTAGAGGCCGCGAAACAACCAGTTCGCGGTCGGTTGCAGCTCCCCGGCGGCGACGTCGAGGGGCATCAGCGGGCCCATGAGGATCATGCCGACAAGCCCTGCGGTGAAGCCGCCTATCTCGTCATAGCGGAAGGCCGCCAGCAGGATCGGAAAATAGATGGCGTGCAGATGGGCGTACTTCGTGCCGCCGTCCGCGTACACCAGTAGCCAGGCTCCGGCGAAGGCCAGCAGGATCAGGGGTATCGCGACCCAGTGGCGGCGGAACAGGCGGATCGCCTGGGTGACCGGTGCAGTCTTCGTATCGATGAACGTGGCCGTCGTCACAAGGGTCATCACCGCCACTTTTTTGGGGCCGCCGAGACTACGCCCCCGAGCGACCTATGGTTCACCTGCAGCAACAGAGAAATGGCCCTCGTTTCCTATCTGAGTAGTGCGTGCATACCTTGTCAGGGTTGCGCTAAGCGCAGAGCCAATACGCTCAGCGGTTGTTTCAAGCGTCACGTTCCGGCATCGACCGGTGGAACGGGTGCAGCCTGGCTCTGGACACAAAAAAAGGGCGGGACCGAAGCCCCGCCCCTTAGTTTCGAGGGTCCGACCGGGAGGCCGTCAGCCCTCGGGTCCGGATCCTTGGCCGTCGCCCTCGCCGCCCAGATCCAGGGCGTCGATCGCGGCCCCGCGCTCGGCGATGCGGTCGCGGAAGACCTGCAGCTCCGCCTCGGTCGGCGGCCGGTTCTCGGCCCGCAGCCGCTCGACCAGGCGGTTGGCGGCGCGCCAGCGCGCGGTCGCGTCGTTGACCGTGACCGCCAGCGCGACCGCTTCCGCGGCCAGGCGGGCGACGATCGCCAGATGCTTCGCTTCCATCAGATGAGCCCTCCCTCGGCGGCCGGGACGCGGCGGTGTGCGAGGACGGCAAGGCCCCGTCCGGGCGGATCGGCGATGCGGAGCGCCAGGTCGCGGCCGGTGCGGGCCCGGACGATGTCGAGCAGGCGCTCGATCGCCGAGACGGCTGCCCGGGCCAGGCTTTCGCGGTCCCCTGCCCCGCCGGCGATCGCCCGGTCATGGGCCAGCACGGCGGCGCGGGCGGTCTGTTCGGCCGTGCGGATCTCGCGGCGGACCTCGATCGGCACGGTCTCGGTCCGCAGCAGGCCGAGCACCCCGGTCTGGATGGCGTCGTAGCGCGCCAGCAGCTCCAGGTTGAGCTGCGGCGGCGTTTCCGCCTTCGAGCGCAGCCCCTCGCCCACCACGGTGCAGCCGGCGAGCAGGGCGAGGCCGAGGGCCAGCGCGACCAGGACCGCCAGCGGCGAGGCCTGCAGCGTCGGGCCGTCCTTCGGCGGTTTCGGATCGCCCGGCCGCATGGCGATCGTGGCCTTGAAGCGGGCCGGCAGCACGCCGGCGACGAACTCCAGCCACTTGTAGACTTTGCCGACGATCCGGTCGTCGACCGGCGTCGCCGTGCGCTTGACGACCTCGAGGGCCACGCCGCGAAGCGCGAACAGCGCCGCCAGCGCGAGCGCCAGCCAGGTCAGGATGGTATCGAAGTCCATGGGCGTCTCCTTTCGTGATGGCCCGAACGGCAACGGCCCGCCGGTGGGCGGGCCGTTGATCGACGTCTCGGTTGCGGGGAGGCGGTCAGTCGGCCGGCGTGAAGTCCACGTTGTAAGTCTGGCCGACCGCGAGTTGAGCCGCAGTCTCCGGGTTCACGAGACCGAGGCTGAGGGCGCCATAGGGGGTGAACCGGAAGAAGCGTTCGTTCTCCTCGCTGTTGCCGACCACGGGAGACGCCTTGATCTCCCAGCCGTCTCGCTTCTCGATCTTCTCATCGATCGTGAATCGCGCTCTGATCTTCATCGCTATTCCTTTCAGGTTGCCGCCAGGTCCGTCCGGAAGATCCGGTCCGGCCGCCAGGCGGTGGGGGGAAACAGGGTCCGGAAGGCGTCGGCGTAGTCGGCCTCGGTGGCCGCGCCGAGATGCGTGTTCCAGTACTTCTTGGCGTAGCCGGCCAGGCCGTCGACGTCGCCGGCGGCGGGCAGCGCCTCCGGCCGGCGCCAGTAGTGGATCCGCGCCGCGATCGTGGCAAAGACCATGTCACCCATCAGCCGATCGGCCGGCATGTGTCCGCCGGTCCAGAGCTGCAGCTTCTCCCACAGGGTCCGCGAGACGCCGCCGGCGCGCCGCGCCCAGTTCAGATTGTCGGCCAGGGTCGGCGGCTCCATCTGGCCCAGCCCCCGGGCGGGCCCGAAGACAGGTCGCCCGGCGTCGAAGCGGGCGACCTGGCGGAGATGAACGAACCAGCTCTCGTGCGCGTCCGTCATGCAGATCAGCTGTACCGCGGCCAGGTCGTCGAAGGGCGGGCCCAGCCAGTCCAGCGTCGGCCAGATGACGTGGTCGCGGACCTCGCGGGCCCAGGCGGATGTATCCATCAGCGCAGTTCCTCCAGCTTCTTCTCGTTGACAAGGTCGCGGAGCAGGATCAGCGCCGCGTCGATCTGGGCGACCTCGCGCTTCAGCAGCCAGGTCGAGAGCGCCACGGCGGCGGCCAGGCTGGCGGTGAGGACCCAGTTGCGCAGCCGGGCGTTGCCGAGCTGGCGGCGCTGTTCGGCCAGTTCCCGCGCGGCCTCGGCCTCGACCTCGGCCCGGACCCGCGCCTCGATCGCCCGCTGCTCCACGGCCGTCGACGCCGCCCTGTCCTTCTTGACGAAATCGGTCAGCTCGGCGATGCCGCGGTTCGCCGTTTCGACGCCTTTCAGGGCCTCCTGCGCCAGCCGGCCGTTCTCGCGCATGGTGGCGTCCCCGCGGGCGAGCCGTTCCGCCATCTCGACGTGGCCGCGGCCGCAGTCGCGGACATGGACTTCGAGGCCGGCGGCGACGCGGTCGAGCGCCGCGGCCATGGAGCGGCCGGCCTCCTCCAGCGTCGCGACCCGTTCCTCGATCGGGCGCGGGCGGGCGGGCGGCATTACCGCACCCCCTCAATCGGCCACCCATGGCGGAAGGCGACGCGCGGAGCAGAGTCGGCAAGGCCGCGCAGTATAGAAGGCGGGACTCCGGTCATCGGCCGAACCTCCAGTCAGACATTGGAAATTTCCGGGGGCGGGTGGACCCGTCGATCAAACCTTCCCTGACCGCAACCCCCGCCGGCCAGGGCGGGGGATCATTCCTCGACCACCACCCGCTGAAGGCCACTGTCGGCGAGGAACGTGTCGAAGCCGACATCGCCGGTCTGCACATGGTCCAGCAGCGCGGCGACGACCTCGCCGACCCGCACCTCGGTCAGTTCGTACTCCGACCAGTCCACGGGTGGCAGGGCGCCGCCCTGCGCCGCGCTCAGAGTGTCGAGGAAACCCTGCGTCGCCCAAGTGTGACAGCCGTAGTGGGAGGCCGGCGCGGCACCGTCCGCAGACAGCGGCACGCTGAACGTCCGCCCGGGCCAGACATCCCAGCCCAGCGCCACGGCCAGCGCGTTGGCATCATCCTGGGCTGCGGCAGGGACGGCGAGGGAGACCGAATAGGGATGGCTGCTCATAGCGTCACCCCTGATTTGCGAGCCTGATAGGCGTCGAGGCGGGACATCTCAGATGCGGTGAGGGCCTTGTTCACGAGCACGTAGGAATAGATGAACCCGCTGAAATCGAAGGAAGCGGTCGTGTATTGTCCGATTTGGGGGGCGTCGAATGTCGATGTGCTCGGAACAGACGCCTCCATCCGCCCGAGGTGCCGGCCCTCCAGCAGAGTGTGTAGATCGCCTTGATTCGCAGGCGTCTCTAGGTTCCCGTCGACGTAAGTATTGTTCAGTGTCAGGTCATTGGACACTATAGTTGTGTTCGTAGACCCATCGTTAGCAGCCGTGATGAACGGTGTATTAGCGCCCCGCTGACTAACGTAGACATAGGTTGTGTCGCTATTGCTATCTGCACCGAACGCCTGCGTCCAGACCTGGCTGCCGGCCGCGGGCGACAGATCCAGCGCACTTCCGATGTTTAGAAAATCATCGACGCCATCGAACTGCAACCAGTGCAGCCCGCCGCTGGTCTTGTACACCGGGCGCGCAGCGGAGGTGGATTGCGTCGCGTGGTTGCCGGCGATTTCCCTGATCGACACATTGTCCCACAGCACGGTCTCGTCGCTGACCCCGCTGCCGTTGTCAGCGAACAGCCTTAGCGCAAGGCCCGTGTTGTCGGCCTGTACGATAAGCTGGTGGGTTCCGGGCGATAGATTGCTCGCCGTTACACCCCATGTGTCGCCAAGATTTGTGCTGTCTGCAGCAGATATTCGAGCGCCCGAAGTGCCGGAGACGTTAACCTCGATCAGATCGACAGTGATCTTGTAGAATTTCCCGGATTCAACAGTTGCGACGTAGCGGGCTTCAGCAAAGTTGTCACCTGCCGGAACTTCCAGCACCAGATTACCTGCCACCGCACTGATCGATCCGCCGCTGGATCCAGCCCAGCCGGTCGTGTCCGTGTCGAAATCACCGTTCGTCACCAGCTCCGCACCGAGCGCCAGTGCCTTCGACTTGTCGAGCATCAGGCCGACAGGATCGCCGTCCGCCGTGACCGGGGTTGTGCCGACTGAGTCCTGAAACAGTGTGGACAGGTCGCTCGGGTCGTACCAGGCGCCTTCCTCGCCGCCTGCGAACAGGAAAGCCAGGCCGTCGTCGCGCGCGCCAAAGGGCGATCGCATGCCGAACGGCGAGCGAATGCCGAACGGGTGGCCCATCAGTCGTGGCTCACCGTGATCGTCCCCGCGTCCCAGCCTTCCCACGGCCGGGCCCAGATGCGCTTGGCGCCGGATAGGGGCGTCTGACTGCTCAGCGGGCTATAGCCCTCGCCTTCGCGGACGCCGTAGATCCAGCCCCCGGCGTCCGCGGCGGGCGGCGAGTCATTGACGGTGTAGCGAATGACGAAGAGGCCCTTCCAGACCTGGAACTTGGCCGAGGTTGCATCCCCGTTGGTCAGCTCGGTCCAGCCATTGTTGTTCGCGGTCGACTCGACCGGCACGGGTTCCTGGTTTCTGCTCACATTGGCCTCCTAGTTAGGCGAGTATCTCCGCCTTCCGCGGATTGGTTTCGGGGTCGGTGTCGGCGCCAAGCACGTCGCCGGAGACGAGGGCGTCCATGAAGGCCGCGGTCTCGGGCGCGTCGAGATCGACGCGGTTGCTGGCGACGGCGCGGTTATAGGCCTTCAGCAGCTGCTTTCTGAGCGGCCTGCCGGTCGCCGGATCGGTGGCGTAGACGAAGTCGGCCAGCGCATCCTGCTCGGCCGCGGTGAAGCGGTCCTCGAAGGCGCTGTAGGCCAGCACGGTCTGGCGTGGCGCCGGGCGCGGGTCGATGACCCAGTCGCCATCGACCTTGCGCCATTGCGCCGGGTCACCACCCAGAGTGTCCTCGACGATCTCGGCATCGGGGTGATCCGCCTGGAACCGCATCACCGCCTGCTCGGCTGTGAGCGCCTCGCCGGCCGTACGCTCGACCACCTCGATCTCGGCGCGGGCGTCGTCGTCGAAGGCGACATATTTGGTGACACGCCCTTCCGCGTCGGTCCCTGTAATGGCGATCAGTCTCATCAGAATTTCCCCGCGAAAAGCTGGCCTTCGGCGCCGGCGTTGTTGAAACTGGCGCCGGCGGACGCCAGCAGCTCGACCCGGTCGAGGACGCCGGAGAGTTCCTTGTGCCCACCACCAGAGAGCAACCAGCCATTGGCTCCCGACATCATGGAATGGCCTGCGACCCACTTGTTGCCGCTCATCCGGAGCAGCATCATCCACCCGCTCCACGCGGGCCCCGACCCAGCCTGATCCAGCACAAACCCGCTGGCGTCCTGGGCATAGGCGCCGGCCGTGGAGCTGTGCCCCGAGACGCTTTGATATCCGCTGCTCTCGACACCGTCGGCATCACCGATCCGCCAAAGCAGGTTGTCACCCGCATTGACTGTCGCTTTGTACAACGCGAGCAGGATGATGTCCGGATCGGTCACGCCGCCGAGGTCGGTGATCACCCCACCCGTCCCGGACGAGAGGTCCAGCCCGCCGCCCCGCGCCAGGCCGCCGCCGCCCAGCGCCGCTACGGCCTGGGCGACGCGGAGCGCCGTCATGCGCTTGGTGTTCTCTGTCCCCGCCTCGGCCTCGGCCTGGCTCGCGATCGTCTGCGCGAGCAGGCCGGTCAGGCTTGCCGCGCTGCCGTCGGCTCTCAGCAGATCGCCGCTGCCGCCAGCGGCGACGCCCAGGACCGCGGCCGTGCCCAGCGCCGTGCCACTGCGATACGGGATCCACGTCGTGCCGTCGAAGCTGGCGATCGTCACCCAGCCATTGTTGGCGGCGTTGCGGACCTTGAGCAGATTGTTGGCCGTATCCAGCCAGCGCATATAGGCGTGCGTCGGGTCCGGCGCGGTCGCGCCGACGCGCCAGCCGGCCCGGGCCGGCAGCGCCGTGTTGGCCGTCTTGTCGATCTCGAAGAGCGGAATGTCGTCGGCGCCGTCATAGAGATAGACCGTCCAGAGCGGATCGGCGGCGTCCGAGATCCAGGTCATGCCGGCAACGACATAGGCCGGCCGGGCGGCGCCCTTGTGCTGGCTGAGCAGCGCGGCGGCGCGGTCGCCGAGAAGCGACGCCAGCGCGCTCCCGCTCGTTGTCTCCGGGTCTATCGAATCAAAGAGGGCCATGCAGATGCTCCATTCCGGGGGTCAGACCGCGACCTCGCCATAGCCGGCGGCCAGATAGTCGAAGGTGCGCGCGATGCCGGTGTCGGCGTCGTCGAAGAAGCGCACGGTGAAGCCGGTCCGGCTCTTCGCCGTGACCTCGAAATAGTCGCCGGTCGCCATGTCCTGGCCCGTCACCTGGATCACCGGCGTCGCCTTGAAGGCCGGGCTGAAGAGCACCGCCTCGCCCGCGGCGTCGGCGGCGATATCGCCTCCGGAGACCACGCGGTCGGGCATGTCGACGGTGACCGACGCCGCCGTGACCCGGGGCGCGATACGGGGCGCCGCCGAGGTGAAGACGATGCGCCACTGGAAGGCGCGCGCGGTGACGTCGCCGATGGCGAGGTCGGTCCAGGCCGACCAGGCGGGCGCGACGGCCGGGTCGTCTTCGGTGGTGCGCATCTGCAGCGTCGCGGAGAACCGGTCCTCGGGCACCACGCCGGCCATGGTCTCGACCTGGCTGAGCGCCAGCCAGTCGGCCAGGTCCTGGCCCGGGTCGCCGGCCAGGAAGGCGACCGCGGCGAGCGTGGCCCACTCGTCCATGTTGAGGCCGAGGTCGACGCCCGTCGCCTCGAGCACGGCCGTGATCCGGCTGGTGTAGACCTCGCCGAGGTCGAGCGTGCCGTCGAACTCGTAGGTCCCGCTGGCCTCGACATCGCCGGCCTCGTCGGTGCCGAGCTGCAGACCGCCGGAGACCTCCTCGACGTCGGTCATCGCGCCCGCCAGTTCCGGGAACTCGTCGATGGTGGCGACGGCGTTCAGCGTCTCCGGCGCCCGGTCGGTGACGATCAGCGCCGGATTGCGGCTCGGCGAGCCCGACAGGTCGACGGCCCGGATCATGTACGTGCCCTTCAGCGAGGGCGCCAGGAACTCGGTGGCCGAGGCCGGGATGAGGCCGGCGATGTCGAGGCCGTCCGACCATTTCGCGGCCGCCACCTTGGCGGTGTGGCGGATGCGGTAGCCCTTCAGGTCGAGGTCGGCGACCGCCGTCCAGGTCAGCCGCGTGCTGGCGCCCACCCGCGTCGCTCGAAAGCCGGTTACGTCCGCCGGCGGCGAGGCCGCGCCCAGCAGGTTGACCTGGAAATCGGCGAAGGCCCCGCGCGAGCCGTCGCGGGCGATCGGCCGGACGCGGAGGTGATGGATGCCAGCCTGGACGTCGCGCAGCGGGAAGGACGGCGAGGAGGTCTCGCCGAGGCGCGCGAAGGACGGCTCGCCCGGACGCTTCAGCAGCCCCTCGTAGAGCCGGACCCGGGCGTCCTGCGAGGGCTCGAAGCTCAGCACCGCCGCGGGCAGCACCGCCGAGCCGGAGAGGTAGAGATACTCCTCGGCCGAGAAGCCGGAGATCTTCGGCAGCGGGCCGGACGGAATCGAGGCCGATGTCGGCGGGTCGAACTTCAGCCCGCCCTCGATGCGGGCGTAGCGGTCGGGATCGTGCTTGACCGCGGAGACGCGGTAGCGGTTCACCGCCTCCTCCTCGATCGCGACGATCTGGCCCTGGACGTCGTTCTCGCCGACCAGCGCCCAGACGGCATTGACCAGCGGCGCCGAGGGCAGATCGTCGCCAAGCGCCAGCGTGTCCGTGGTCGACGCCGCGGTGGCGACCGCGCGCTCGGCCAGGCTGCCGTCGGCCAGGATGACCGAGAGCGTGTAGGCGGTGCCGTCCGAGAGCGTCACCTCGCGGTCGAGCACGACTTCCGAGACGGTGGCCGACTTCACCCGCCCGCCGGCCTCGACCCCGACCTCGGCGGCCTCGCGCAGGCGCACCTTCATGCCCGGCAGGGCGGCCAGATGGTCCAGCGCGGCGGCGTAGGTGTAGGTCGTGTCGGCGGCCTCGTCCTCGATCACCGTCCGGCCCTTGCGCGTGGCCTGGCCGCGGCTCCGGATCCAGAAGGCGTCGAGCTCCATCGGCCGGTAGCCGAAGCGCGCCAGCCGGGCGCGGTCCTCGACCACGGCGATATCGGGGGCGAAGTCCTGGTCCGGGTCGCGGAAGCGCACCAGCACCGTCGAATGCTGCGCCGAGAGCGGCGCCTCCTCGGCCTCGATGCGGCCGTCGATGGTGTTGGCCGGGGCGACGATCTGTACCGGGTCGCCCGGGGCGTCCATCGTCGCCGAAACCACGCCCGGGCCCCAGTAGACCAGGCCGTGCCAGGCCGACGCCACGGTCATCAACCAGGCGATCGCCGCCCGGCGGGTCTTGATCGTGCCGTCGAAGGTCCAGCGCGGCTCGGTACCGCCGAAGCCGTCGTCGACCATGCCGTCGCAGCGCTGCGCGATAGCGTAGAGGTCGAATTTCGAGATCCGCTCGGCGTCGACGAAGCGGCCGAGGCCGACGCGGCCGTCGGTCAGCAGGTCGTAGAACACCCAGGCCGGGTTGTTGGTCCAGTTGCGAACGAAGGTCCCGTCCCAGACGCCGTCATAGGTGCGCGCGAAGGGATCGTAGTTCGACGGCACCTTGACGATCCGGCCCCATACGTCCCAGCTCCGCGTCGGCACGCGGCCGCCGAACTGCTCGGCGTTGACCGTGGTCGCGATGACGTGGCGGCCGGCATAGCTGAGCTTCAGGTCGATGATGCGGGTATAGCTGGAGAAGAAGGTCCGGTTGTTCAGCGCCACCGTCTCGGCGTCGGGCGTGATCCGACGCATGCGGATTTCCCAGGGGCCGGCGCCGGGCAGCTCGACGCGATAGGCCTCGGTGTAGTCGGAGGTGGTCTTCTCGGCGATCGTCGCGCGCACCACCTCGACGAAGTCGCCGCCCGGATCCTTGCGGTCGATGGCGATCTCCACCTCGGCCCCGTGCAGATCGGCGGTCCTGGTGTCCTGTTCGGTCAGCGCCGGCAGGCGCACCTTGACCCGGGCGGCGTCGGCGTCCGGATCGTTGATGGTGCGCACCACCGGCGTGGATTCGGTCACCTCGACGCCGACGCCGACCTCCGTCTCGATCTCGGGGAAGCCCGGGATCGCCTCCTGGTCGGGCAGGCCGACGCGCTCGGCGACGGTGATGCCGGAGAAATTGAGCGAGCCGTCGGCCCCCATCACCGGCGTGCCGTCCAGGAAATAGGACTTCAGCCCGTCGACCAGGCCGCCGTTCTCGCCGTCGCCGATCACGTCCACGATGCGCGCGGTCTCGCGGGCCTGGACGGTGTTCGGGTCCTCCTCGGCGACGACGGTCTGGCCGCCCTTGCCGCCCGCCCCGCCTGCGCCGGAAGCCGGCGGATCGAAGGTGGCATTGCTCTCGAACAGCTCCGCCGGGTCCGGCGGATCGCCGCCCGTCTGGTCGGCGGCCGACTGCTTCGCCAGCAGGTCGATGCGCTCGACGGCGATGCCGGACGAGGCGACGACGGAGCCGGTGCGGCCGGGGCGGCCATAGACCAGCGGGATCACCGCGCCTTCCGCCGAGACGTTGACCGGCTGGTCGAACAGGAAGCTCTCCTGGCGGTCGGCGAGCCGGCCGAGATCGGCCGTCGGCGTCGCCGACATCATCTGGCTGATACCGCCCAGCGCGGTCATGGCGCCGAAAAAGGCGACCTGGCCCAGGCTGATGCCGGTGCCGGCAATGGTCGCGCCGAAGCCTTCGGCGATCGTGGCGCCGATGGTCGCCTCGCTGAGAGACCCGGCCGCGGCAAGGGACGCGCCGCCGGTGAAGAAGGCCGCGCCGATGGCCGCCGCCGCGATCAGCGAGCCGAGGATCAGCTTGCCCGTCCCACCGCGTCCCGCGCCTTCCGCCGCCGGCTGGACGTGCAGGGTCCGCCGGCCCCGGCGGCGCAGCGCCAGCGCCGGCGCGCCGATGGCCCGGTCCGGGGCGTTCCGGTCCCAGGCCAGCCGCCAGACGCCCTTCGTCAGCGCCGCCCAGAAGCCGGGGAGCTGGTGGCCCAGACCCTTCAGCGCCTCGATCGGCGACGGGGCCTGCAAAGAAAAGGGCCCGCCGAAGCGGGCCCCGAGACTGCCGTGCAGGACGATGGTGATGGCGGCCGGCGGGGGCGCCAGCGAGCGCCGGTCGACGATATGCGGGATCGGGGATCCTGCGCGGGCGCCACTGGACCGGCCCGCACCCCCTCCCGGCCTCCCCGAGGATAGGCTCATGGGCGGTCGGGAGGGGGAGCGGCGGGGGGCGGACTCGCGCTCGTCATCGTCAAGCATGATACCTCGCCCAGCGGACGGCGTGACCGCGCCAGCGCGTATAGGGATCGATCCGGCTCAGCATGGCCGGGTCGACCGGCGCGCGGCCGGCGGGGTGATGGACGATGCGCTCGCCGTCCAGGAAGACGGCGGCATGATTGGGCACGGCCGAGCGGATGGCGAAGAGCACGCAGTCGCCGGGCCGGAGCTCGCCCTCGGCGATGTCGCGAAAACCGGCGGCGGCGAAGTGCTCGCGGTAGAGGTCACCACCCGTCCGCCACCACTCCCAGTCGCGCGGCAGGTCCAGCAGCTCGACGCCGCGATGCGCCCGGAACCAGTCGTCGATCAGGGCCTTGCAGTCCCGGACGCCGTGGACGAAGCCCCGGCCGGTGAGCGGCGCTTTCGGGACCTGGCGGCCGAAGACCAGCGGCGGCTCGGCCCCGCTCTCGTGCGCGACGGTGATGATGAAGGGGACGTCCCACTGCTTCTGGCGCGCCATGTCCAGCGCCGAGGGGCAGGCCCAGCCGTCCGGGTGGCTGTGGGCGATCGCCTCGATCGGGCCGGCCTGCCGCGCCGCCGAGATCTCGGCCTGGGCGATGCGGAAGCCGCGCCGCGGATCGTCGGCGATGTTGCGGCAGGGCCGGTAGCGGCCGCCGGCTAAGACGCCGCAGGCTTCCTCGGGCCAGCGCGCCACCGCGTCGGCGCGGATCTCGGCCATGACGTCAGGGGCGAACATCAGATATCGAACCTCCGCAGGCCGGGGAAGCCGCGATAGGGCAGCGCCGCGGTCTGGCCGAAGCGCAGCTTGCAGTCGGTGAGCCGCTTGCCGCAGACATCGTCGGCCGGGTCGGTCACCGCCTCGCCTTCCGCGTCGAACATCGCCGCCCCGGTGAACGGGCACGGGTCGTGAGCGTCGACGACGAAGGCTTCCGAGCCGGCGTCGTAGCGGCGGTAGATGAAGTTGCAGAAGCCCTTCATCGCCGTGCCCGCCGGGATCATCACCCCGGCCTGGTCCAGGCTGTTGGCCAGCTCGAAGGTGAGCGAGGTGCGGGCGTCGCCCGAGACGCGGCGGTTGATCAGATAGACCTCGGGCGGCCAGACCGCCGTCGGGTCCGGATCGTCGCCGTCGTCCAGGTGATCGCGGAAGGTGCGGATGCGGGTGAGCTTCGCCCCGCGCAATCCGTCCAGCGCGCGGACCTCGGCCAGGATCAGTTTGGCCGCGTCCTGCAGCTCGATGCGAGGGCGGCGTTGCTGCCCCCGGGCGGTGCGCCCGAAGCCGCTGGCGCGGCAGGGCACGGGGACGTAGGTCACGCCGCCGAAGACCAGCGACGCGTCCGATTCCGACTGCGCCGTGAAGCGGAACAGCGAGCCGCCGATGGCGGTCGCGTCCAGCTCCCACAGCGTCACCACGCCGGACGGGGCCAGCGACTGTTTCTCGGCGTCGATGCTCACAGCGTAAAGTCCTGCTCGAAGCTGGCGGTGACGTCGTAGCGGCCGTTGCGCAGGCGCTTGCCCGGGTTCCACGAGCGGCAGGTCCATTTGAGCGGGGCGGCGTCGCCGGGCTGGGTCCAGAGGAACGGCTCGACGCCCCGGCGGGCGCGGAGAAACCCGACCAGCGCGTCGCGGTCGGCGGTGGTCAGCTTCGGCCAGACCAGCCGCCAGGCGAGGCGGAGATTGTTGACGCCTTCCGAGACATCCTGGTCGTAGCCGTCGCCGAAGGGCGCGGGCACCACGGCCGCCTCCTCCGAAACCTCGGAGGCGAGGCCGGGCAGCGGCAGGCCGAGGGCGTCGAGATCCGCAATGCTCATCTCAGTAGCCGAACCTGCCGGTGTCGCCGAAGGGCGAGAGCATCCCGCCCGGGCGGAGATTGTCGGCGACCCGTTCGTCGATCATGTTCTCGAACTCCCGGCGCAGGCGGTCGGCGATGGTGTCGGCCAGCTCCCGGTCGCGGCGCGGGTCGCCGCCCTGGCCGCCGCCGATCTGGATCACCGGCGCGAAGACGATGCGCGGGCCGGCGGCGGAAGGCGCCGCGGGTCCGGCGTCGAGCAGGGCGCGGACGCCCAGCGCGCCGTCACGGGTGCGCTCCAGCGGCATGATGGCTTCCGGCCCCGCTTCGCCCATGACACCGATATTGCCCCGGGCCATGGGGAAGAAGGTCGGGCCGTCGACCAGCCCGCCCCGCGAATGCGGGATCACCCGGCCGCCGCTCAGCACCGCGCCGTCCGCGGCGAAGAGACCGATCGAAGAAAGGAAGGGATTGATCAGCCGGGTCGTCGCCTGCTGCGCGGCGATGTCGGCGAAGATGTCGAGGGCGACGTCGCCCAGGCTGGCGAGGTCCAGCTTGCCGGTGCGCACGAAGCCCTTGATCGCGTCCTGCGCGCCCGACATACCGCTCTTGATGGCGTCCTCGGCAACCGAGGCGGCGTCCTCCGCATCGGCCGCCATGTCGCGGAAGGCGCGCTTCACGCCGGACGAGAAGTCGGTGGCGGCGTCGAGGCGCTCCCGCTCCACGTCCTTGCGGATGCGCGCGAGGATCTCCTCGGCCTGCTTCGCGCCCTTGAGCAGGGCCGGCGCATCGGCCAGCAGCTTCTGGCGGCGCTCCTCGGCGGTCGTGTAGCGGTCGATCAGGGCGGCGCGATCCTGCTCGACCTGCTTGAGGCGCTGTTCTTCCTCGGTCATGGACCGCATGGCGGCAACCAGGTCGCGGATCTTCTGCGCCCTGGCGTCCGTATCGGCGGCGCCGAACAAGCCGGCCTGCTGCAGCGACCGGGCCTGGGCGGCGGCGAGTTCGCCCGCCGCGCCCTTGGCCTCCAGCCGCATGACCTGGAGGCGATCCTCCAGCCCCTTGATCACGTCGGCAACCTTGTCGGTCTCGGCCGACGAGTCGACATCGACCCCGGTCCCGCCGCCGGCGACGCTGTCTTCGCGGTCCCTCCGGTCGACGGCCAGTTCGTCGAGGCGGGCCTGCAGATCGGCGCGGCGCGCCATATCCTCGGCGATCTTCTCTTCGAGGACCGCCTGCTGCTTGAGAAGGCGCAGCGTCTGGTCGTTCGAGTTCTGCAGCATCGAACCGCCGCGGCCCTCCAGCACCGCCTCGGCCCGGGCCCTCTCGGCCGGGGAGACGTGGCTGAGCGACGTGGTCACCGCCTCCAGCCGCTCGCGCCAGCGGCCAAGGCGCTGGTCGATATCATCCATCTCGGAGCGGATGCCGGAGGATGACAGCTCGTCGAGATCCCGGAAGAGATCGAGAATATCGTTGATGGCCGCCAGCACCTCGTTCTTCACCTTGACGAAGGTGACGTGCCAATCGGCGAAGAAGACGCCGATCTGGCTCATCAGCGCCCGGTTCTGCTGATCGAGACGGTTCAGCTCGTCGCCCGTGTCGCGCGCCTTCTGGACGATATGGTCCTCGACCACCGCGCCGGTCGCGCGCGCCTGGGCCGCATAGCCCTCCAGTCCCTCGCGGCCCTGGCGCAGCAGGTTGACCAGCGCCGCGCCCTCCGAATCGAAGGCCTTGAAGGCGATGCGGAGCCGTTCCTGTGGCTTCTCCGCGCCGGCGGCGGCGTCGGCCAGGTCGCCCAGGACTTCCGCCGCCGAGCGGCTGTTCCCCTCGGCGTCGCGGATAGCGATGTTGTATTGATCGAGGATCGGCTTCAGCTCGCCCGCGCCCTGCTGCGCCTCCGCCAGGCGGCGGGTGAAGCGCTGCATCGCCAGATCCATGGTCTGGCTGGAGACGCCGACCTGCTCGGCGGCGAAGCGCAGTTCCTGCAGGCTCTCGACCGTGACGCCCAACTTGTCGGCGGTGTTGGCGAGGTCGGAGAACTGGACCACCGCCTCCCGGGCGGCGCGGATCGCCATGTTCATGGCCAGCGCCGCCGTTCCCATGGCCGCGCCGACGCCGAGGCCGGCGGGACCGAGGGCGCCCAGCGCATTGCCGAGGCCACCGGCGCGTCCGGCCAGCGCACCCATGCCGAGCTGCACCCGGCCCGAGGCGGCGTTCAGCGCCAGCAGGGACTTCGACGCCGGCTTCGAGGAACGCTCGATCTTCGCCAGCGCCCGCTGACCGCCGACGCCCAGCTTCTTCAGCCGGTTCTCGACCTTCTCGCCATCCTTCAGACGAAGGCGGATCGTGACGTCGCGTTCAACCATGAGGGGAACTCCGAATGATGGCCGGATTTGCTGAAACCGTAGGTGGTATTAGCTTGCTGGTGATCGTCGTGACGTGGATCGCCGGCGCGTTTGCGGTCGCCTGGGCCGCATCCCAGAGAGGCCGGGACGGCACAAACTGGTTCGGCATCAGCTTGCTGCTGTCGCCCTATTTCACTGTCATGTTGCTGATCGCGGCCGGCGATACCGAGTACCAACGGCAGGAAACCGCTGACCGCATGGCCAAATCAGTTGGTCGCGCCGCGGCGGCGGCGAACAGTGACGGCGCTCGGCGCGACAGGTCGCGCCCCCGACCGACGTCACCAGGATCTTCGAGGGACGATGCAGACGACCCAGCGGCCCGATTCCTCCGAATGGGAGAGAAAGAGCCGCGGCTCTGATCGCGGGCCATGGAGTTCCTACTTGCCATAGCTGGCGTCGTCGCAGCCGGGATCGTCGTCATCATCATCCTTCAGAAGCGGCGACCGCTTCCGACACAGCCAGCATCAGACCCGCCATCGAGGGTGCCCGTCCCGCCCTACTCCGGCAGTTTCGATGCCGGACCCACGCTGCTCGGCAATCTCGATGCCGAATGGGACATCTGGTACGAGGACCGGAATGGCCGGACCTCGAAGCGGCGCATCACCGTCCGCTCGCTGCACGGCGCCAAGTACCCGAAATATGTCCGCGCCTGGTGTCATGGCCGCCGGGACTGGCGGCACTTCAACCTCTACAACGTCCGCAACGCCATCGACGTCGAGACCGGCGAGAAGGTGCCGGTCACCCGCCACCTGATCGACTGGCTCGAAACCCACTAACCCGTCGCCGCCAGCCGAAGCGCCGGAGCGGGCGGCAGGCCCGGCCAGGGCGCGGCGATCTCGTCGAGGAAACGCTCGGCGATGTCGGGATAGCTCAGCAGTTCCGCCACGTTCGCCGCATCAGCCGGGGCGGGTTCGTCGTCGGGGCCGAGCACCCCCTCCCAGTCGAGGATCAGCCGCTGGCCCAGCGCCACGGCCCACATTTCCGCCGCCGCGCCCTCCCGGGCCGGCGGGTCGCAGTGATTGTCGGCCGCCATCGCCGCGGCCAGCCGCGCCGCCGCCAGGTCGCCGGTGGACGCGCGGCGGACCCGGAGCCGCAGCCCGTCGCCGAAATCGATCCACCAGTCCCCGGCAGCGGCGAGACGGATCATGCCGCCCTCCCCTGCAACCGGCAGGCGGTGACCGAACGCCATCGCCGCGCTAGCATGCCGGGCTTCACACGGGGAAAAGGAGAATGACGATGAGCAATGGGTTCCCGCTTCCGGATGTCCACGTCACGGGCGATTCCGCCCAAGCCGTGGCCTACGCCATGATGCTTGCGGTCGGACGGGCTGAAGGCAAGGTCAATGATGACGGCCATCTCAGCGCCGATTTCGAGTGGATTGCTGACAAGTACGCGGCGTTCGCCAAACTCATCGCCAATCCGCGAAGCCGTTAGTCGCCCGCCTCCTGTGATGCCGCCGGCTCCCCCGCCCCATCTTCGCGCGGCGGCGGGGCGCGCTTGACGAGGAAGGCATGGATTTTCTCTGCCTTCTCCAGTTGATCCTCGATCGAGGCGTTGCGGCTGTACTGCATCGCCAATTCGAGGGCTGTCCGTCGGGCAACGAAAGAGCTCATGGTGGCCTCCTAGGCTGTCGTGATTGATCATGCCGCGTCCTCCAGCAGCTTGCACAGCCGCACACCGCGATAGGCCCAGAAGCGCGCACCGCCGCCGCCGCTTCCCCGTCGGACGGTGCCGATCGGGTGCCGGCGACCCAGCCGCATGCCGAAGGCCGTCCGCGACAGCGGCATCTCGCCCCGCGCCCTGGCGAAGGCGCAATAGCTGTCATAGACGGCATTCTTGGGCACCTCCGCGCCGCGCTCGGCGACGATCTCGGTTTCCAGGAATTCGGTACAGGCGTCGTCGCCCGCGTCCGCCACAACCCCCGAGACCGCCTCCGCCGGCGTCGCCGGGAACTGCGGCAGGGGCGAGGTGCGCCAGATGGCGAGGCCGGCGGCGCGGCCGCCGACCATACGCGCCTCCCGCACCAGCCCGATCCAGCCATTGACCTTGTCCATGCCGATGCGGTCCAGCGGGTCGAGGCAATCGGCCGGGTCGTCGTCGGCGGGGGCCGGCGCGGCGATCTCGTAGCGGCCGGTGCGGCGCAGCGCCGGCAGGACTTCGCGCGTGACCCAGTTCTTGAAGCGGTTCGCGACCGTACCCGGCTTGGTCGCGCCGTTGGCGCGGAGGACAAGCGTGTACATGCCGCTCTCGCTGATGATGGTGAGTTCCTGCCGGCCGCCGCGTGCGGGCTGCCCGGGCAGGGTGTCGGAAAAAGCGACACCCTTCTCGTCCTCGTCCAGCCGGCGGGCCGCATCCCGCGAGTTGGAAATCTCCAGCGCCCGGCAGACGTCGACCAGGACGAACCATGGCGCGCCGTCGATCTCGGTCGCCCGGACCATGATCTCCTCGAACTCGAACGTCGCAAGATTCTGCATCATCATTGCGTTGCCTCCGAAGCGTCACATCGACATAATTCATGCAACACTACATGTTGCGCATAAATCATGCAAGGTTCATTTTTACATGTCTATTGATGCCGCTCAGTGCCGCGCAGCTCGTGCGCTACTCAACTGGTCCCGCAACCAACTCGCCACCGATGCAGAAGTTGCGGTGCGCACTATTGTCGATTTCGAGCGCGGTGCCCGGCAGCCGATCCGCTCGACCCTCTCCGCGATCCGCCGCGCCCTCGAAGACGCCGGCGTCGAGTTCATCGACGGCAATGGCTCCGGCCCCGGGGTTCGGTTGAAGAAGGGCTAACCCCCGGATGCTGGCGCCAGAAGGCGGACAACGCAGACGATGCCGCCGGCCAGATCGAGACCGGCGGCGATCAGCGACGCGTTGAATATCCACCCCGCGCGTTTCATGCGCCGCGCATTGTCCGCGATCATCGTGTCGTAATGATCCGCCATGTCGCCCAGCGACTGCTTCAGCGTGCTCGCGTTGCCGATGTCATCTTCCCAGGCGGACGGCTCTGATCCTGGAAAATCGAAACCGATCGCGCGGGCGGACACAACGGCGAGGGTGCCCGCGAAGAGCAGTATCCCCGCAACCCAGACGCCGATCCAGGCCAGCGCCGCGGGGGCCGTTGCCGACTGGAACACGGCCGCCGCGCCGCCCATCAGCAAGGCCGCGATCGTCGCCATGGCCGCAGCGACGCCCAGCGCCCGGCTGTCGGCGGCCAGGGCCGCCTGGAGCTGGGCTTGCAACTTGATCTCGGCCTGCCGGATAATCTCTCGCAGGATTTCGGCGGAGGCCGCGCTGTAGCCGATCTGGTTCATCGTCGATCATCCTATCACAGGAAGGGGAACGCTCGACATGGTCAAGAAGCCAAGCACAGGAACCAAAAGCGGGGATTCAGGCGGTCGCAAGCCCGTCAATGAAGGAACCCGGCGGCCAGCACCACGCCCCCCGAAAAAGCCGAGCGACGCCGGCAAAAAAGGAAAATAACCTCTACCCCTCCCGCGCCTTGATGCGTTCGTTCCAGCCGGCGACCAGGCCGGCCTCGAGTTGAGCCAGCAGGTGGCTGGCGATCGAGGGCTGGACGCCCTCCGCCTCGGCCAGGCGCAGCGCCGCGGCCATGTCGAGGCCGATAGCCGCCGCGCCCATGCCGGCGGTGCGGACCTGGCCCATCAGCCGGTCGGCCAGGGACCAGATCAGTGCGCCTTCTTCCGATCGCGGCTGGCAGGCCCGGTAGGGGCATCGCCGTCCGTTTCCCCCGCGCCGTCCGCCGGCGCAGGGCGATCCGGCTTCGCGGCATCCGGCGCAGTAGTCGGGCCCTCCGCCGAAATGCCAGCGGCCGAGGGCCCGGATGCGTTTCCCTCCGAGAACCGCCGTTCATAGGGCATGCCGTATTCGTCGAGGAAGCGCTCGGCGATATCGTGAAACCTCATCAGCTCGGCGGCGCGCTCGGGCGTCAGCGCCAGCGGCCGGTCCTCGTCGTCGACCACGCCGCGCCAGTCGACGATCGCCGCCCGGGCCAGGGCCTGGACGAAGACCTGCTGCGACAGCCCCTCGATCTCGGCGCGGTCGGTGAGGTCGAGATCCGCGATCGAGCCGCCATGGCTCTCGACGGTCTCGATCGCGGCCAGCGCTTCCGACGCCGCCATGCGCGACGCCGAGCGCGCGGTCTGGTAGGCGCGGGTGTCGCAGGGCCGCACCCGGACCGCGACGCCGTCGCCGAGATCGATCCAGTAGGGTTCGTCGGGCAGGGTCAGTCGGATCATCGCCGCTCCTTTCGTTTCTCTCGCCGCCAGCATCCGGGCCGGCGGGCCGCCCGGTAAGGCCGTAGCCGTTACGCCCCGCGGGCGGCGGATCAGTAGCTGGCGACGGTGTTGAGCAGGGTCGCCTGGGCCGCGTAGCCGTCGGCGCTGTCCAGGGCGGCGGCCCAGGAATAGGTCACCTCGACGCCGTCGGGGCCGTCGACCTCCCGCTTGACCTGCGGCAGGAAGGCCCGGGGCACGTCGATGATGAGCGAGCGGTCGGCGGCGGCGTTGTCGTACTTCATCTGCAGCGCCACCGGGGTTTCGTTCTTGCCCGGCGTCTGGACGTCCGTCGCGGTCGAGAAGCGGACGGTGATGTCGCCGGTCACCGCGACCTCGCCCTCGTCCAGGCCCTCAATCAGGCCGTCGGCGCGGATCGCCTCGATCGCTTCCAGGTTGTTGGCGACCGACATGGACCAGCCCATCAGCGAGCCGATGGCCGAGCCGCCCAGCGTCATCACGCCCCGGCGCTTGAGGAAGGCCTTGGGCACCAGGATGTGATCGGTGGCCGGCGTGGCGTCCTCGGCCGAGCTGGCCTCCGCCTCGTCCTGGGCCACCAGGTCCAGCGTCGCCCAGGCCTGCCCGCCGCGGCCGCTCTCGAAGCTCATGGCGTTCGCCTTGACGCCGGTATGGAGGAAGTGCTTCGCCGTCGCCAGGCGCGCATGGCCGGCGTCGATGGACATGGATGGCAGGGCCTCGGCGCCGAAGGTGAAGACATGGGTATAGTCGCCGACATTGTCGGTGGTGTCGGGCGCGCCGGCCATCAGCTTCAGCCAGAAGCCGATAGCGTCCTGGTCGATGGGCACGCGGACCTGGCCGGAGACCTCCTGGGCCTCGTAATAGGGGTCGTTCATGTCCCGGCCGCCGTGCAGGACGGGCTCCCGGTTGAGCGCTTTCGACTTGCCGAGCGAATAGGCGCCGACGGGCAGCTGGGTGTAGACCCCGCCGCCGGAACCGTCGACCTTGGTCCCGAAGGCGCTCTCGAAAGCGGCGAGGACCTTCAGGCCCAGGCCGCGGGCGCGGATCTCCGACATGGCTTGTCTCCCTTCAACGTTTGAGGGCGCGGCCTATCCGGCCGCCGATGAACTCTGGTAGTCGAGGACCACGGGCAGGCTGACGCCGCGGAGCGGCGTCCCGCCCTCCTCGTCGGCGAGATCCTCGGACTTCGGCGCGCCGGCCTCGGCATATTCGACGGCGCCCGAGAGCGTCGGGTCAGCCTCCAGCGCGGCGGTGATCTTCGAGACCGCCCGATCGGTCGCCGTGGCGCGGGCGGCGGCGGCGTAGCCTTCGACCACCACCACGATCTCGGCACGGTGGCGGAACCAGTAGCGCGGCGGCGAGAGCGAGACTTCCGGATTGCCCGGGTCGCCATCATTGACACTCACCAGCCCGCCGGCCGGGATCCGCTGCCGCCCGGGTTCGTTGCGGCGGACGTCGGCCTCCGGCAGGGCCGCAGCAACGGCGGCAGCGAGTGCCGTGAGGGCGGTCTCGCGAGGGCTCGGATCAGGTTCGGGCACGGCGGCTTTCCTTCTCCCAGTGCTCGACGATCAGCCGCGGCAGCTTCGCGTCCCAGGGCCGCTTGACCCGGTCGAGATCGAGGCGCTTCGGCATGCGGACCGAGGGCTTGAGCACGAACATCGGCACGATCCCCGCGGCCAGGAACTCGTGCGTCCGCCGGCGCCGGCCGGAGCCGAGAAGCCGGCCCTCGGCAAAGGCCAGGTCGCGGACGCGGACCTTGTCCTGCATCTTTTCCTGGGCGAGCCGGACCCGACTGAAGACGATCAGCGTCCCCGACCGGCTGCGCTGCACGAAGGCGTCGTCCAGCTCGTCGATCTGCTTCAGGACCTTGCCGCCGCGCCGGCCGTCCTTGCGGTTGAAGTCGGTCGGGATGGCGAGATAGCGCCCCTGTTTCGGGCGGATGATGCCGCCGGTATCGAAGGCGCCGATGATGGTCCGGGTCGCCGTGCCGCGCGGGAAGACGGCGACGGACATGTCCATCGGCTCCCGCGGGCGGTTGACCCGGAAGACCCAGCGGGTCGCGAACTTGCCCAGGCCCGCCTGGCGGACATGGGCCTTCATATCGTCGCGGAGCCCCTTGCCCGCCTCGCGCATGCCGGCGTTGATCGCCCGGCGGGCCTGGCGAACCTCGGCGGAGACGATCTTCTTCAGGTCGCCCCGGATGGCGGCTTCGAGGCGCATCAGGCGGACGCCACGCGGCCGGCGCGCAGCGGCGCACGCCAGACGAGCCCCAGGGCGTCCCGCCGGGGCGCTTCGGCCAGGGCGTAATATGTCGAGCCGATCTGGAGAACGTCGGCCGCGGCGAGGGCCGGCGCATCCTCGACCGGGATGTCGGCCAGCGGTGCTTCGCGCACCACGCCCAGACCGTAGAGGTCGCCGGAGCTGTCGGGCGTCGACAGCGCGGCGCGAACGGCGAGCGCGGCCCCGGCATCGCCAAGGTCGGGCTCGCCGACACCATCCCAGGCGTCGAGAACGGACGCCGCCGCCGGCCAGACCACAGCCGAGACGCCGATATTCGGGTCCCGGAAGATCGTGGCCATGGCAGCGGCGAAGGCGTCCGTCATCGGTCCCGGGCTCCGGTCAGGTGCGCTTGGCGCGCTGCAGCATCTTCGGGCGGGTCGGATAGAACATCGGGTAGGACGCCATCTCGATCCGCACCCACATGTTCCGGTCCCGGTCCCAGACCGGCCAGGAGTAGAACGGCAGGCCCGGCGTGTTGACGAAGTCGAAGCTCTCCGCCGGCGAGAAGGCGACCTCGAAGGCCCCCGGCGCTTCGACCGGGAAGAACTTGGCCTTGTCGGTGCCGACCGCGACCTTGGAGTTGTCGTCGGTGCCGCGATAGTTCACCCAGGTGATGCCGCCATAGCGGAAGCTCTCGAAGGCGTTGCCCTGGCGGAGGTCCGCCGCCTGCTGCGTCTGCAGATAGGTCTCGCGGACCTCGGAGTGACCGGTGAGATCGTCCCAGAAGGCGTCGCCGCAGAGACCCATGGGATAGGTCCGGCCCTCGATCCAGACGCCCGCCGCCGCCCGGGCCATGGCCCGGACCACCTCGGAGCACTTCTTCCGCACCGCGCCGGAGGCCGGGGACGCGTTGTCGAGATCGAAGTCGATCTCGGACGGCTGAGAGACGCCGAACTCGGTGAAGAAGTTGTAGATCGTCGAGGCGTCGGCATCGGTGACGATGCCCTGGACCGCGCCCAGGCGCATGTTCTCCCAGGTCAGTTCCAGATCGCGCTTCAGCTTCATCTGCCGGCGCGCGACCTCCGCCTCCACCTGCATCAGCTCGGATTCCTGGCCGAAGGCGCGGATGTTCTGGATCTCGGAGGCCTGGATGGTATCACCCCGGGCCAGGCGCACGGTGCGGAAGTCACGGACCTTGCGCAGTTCGCGCTTCTGCTCGGAGATCGGTGCACCGCGCTGATCGGACTGGATCAGAGTGAGCACGCCGTCATAGGACTCGATCTCGAACTTCTCGGTCCGGATCGGCTTCGGCTCGAACAGGCCGAGGTCGCCCAGGAAGGACGGCAGGAACTCCTGCGCGTTGATGGCCGCGGTCATCGAGATCATCGAGAACCCGTCGGCCTTGAAGACATCCATGTCTGCCATGGCAATTCTCCTTGGTTCGCGGACGGGAAGACCGCCGCGTGGTTTCCGTTCGGTGGTGGTGGTGGAAACCCCGGTTCAGGTCCGGGGCAGGCCTAGCGGCCGACGACGCCCTTGAGCGCCAGTTCGGCCAGGCCGGTCGCCTTCTGGCCGGCATTGGCGCCGTCGAACCAGGTGAGCTCTTCCGCGTTCACCTCGGCATCGCGGACGAGAGCGACCGCATCGGCGTCGGCAGAGGTGGCGTCGGCTTCCTCGTAAAGGATCGCCGCCGCCGTCTGGCTGCCGTCGTCATTGGTCGGGTCATAGACGACATACTTGCCCGACCCCTCGGCAACGGTGATGGTGAAGGCGTCGCCGGCGGCGAAGTCGGTGCCGCCGTCGGCGATCGTGAACACCACCTCGCCATCGAACTCCGTGCCGACCTCGGCGACGCCGATCTCGACGCCGTCCGGATCCTCGACCGAGAAGGTGCCGCCATCGGTCGCCGCCTCGATGCAGGTGATGCGGTAGACGCCGGCCTTCACGCCGGCCGCGAACTCGGGATCGCCCAGCGTGATGCCGCCATTGCCGGTGTTGCCGGCGACCGCCGCGGCGGTGAGGTCGGCGGTGTCGACGGCGACCATGCCCAGCACGGTGCCGGCGTAGAGCACGGCGGCGACGGCCGAGGAGATGACGATGGCCTCGCGCGAACGGGCGCCGTTCGCCTCGGAGACGATGAATTCCCCGGCATGCCGGGTCTCGGTTTTCAGGCTCATGACCTGGTTCCTTTCATGCTTCTCGGAATTGCGTGTTTCGGAACGGACCCGCCGGTCCGGCGTTCGGGGTCAGAAGCGGCGGTTGCCCAGCCGCTGGTGTGCCTTCACCAGGCCCTCGCCCGGCTTCGCGGCAGAGGACGGCAGGCCGCCGCCATGGGCGGTGCTGACGCCGGAGGCCGCCTGACGGTCAGCGCGTTCGGCGAGCAGGGTCTGGCGCACCTCGGCGAGGCTTACCTTCGAGGCCAGGAAGGCGCGGGTGCGTTCGGGGCAGCCGGCCAGTTCGCAGGTCTCGGCGATCGCCGTGGCGACGGCGCGGCCGTCGGGCTGGCGGCCCTTCATGTCGACCACCTTGCCCCCGCGTTTCGCGGCGGGCTTGTCGTCGCCGTCCTCGTCCTCGGCAGCGGGGTCCTTCTCCTCGCCGTCCTCGTCATCCTCGGCGGCGCGGTCGTCGGGATCGTCGTCCTCGGCCTTCTTTGCCTTCTCGTCCTCGCGGTCTTCGGCGACCTTTTCCTCGTCGCGGTCCTCGGCCTCGGTGTTGTCTTCCGGGTTGGCCCCGGCGCGGCGCCTGTTGCCCTTCATGGCTGCAGCTCCCTTCGTCATGACGGCGGCCTGAGAGACCGCGGACCCGGGCGCGCCGTCGTCGCCCTTCAGCTGGTCGCGGAAATCGTCCATCGCCTCGGGCGGGCTGGCGACCCGGTCGACCAGACCGGCCTCCAGCGCCTTGGCCGCGGCGAGCGCACGGGATTCGAGCGCCATGACGGCGTCCGTTTTCAGGCCGCGGCGCGGCGCCACGGCCTCGGCGAACAGCCGGTAGAGATCGTCGATCTCCGCCTGCAGCTCGTCGGCCACGCCGTCCGGCAGCGGCTCGTAGGGGTTGCCGTCGACCTTGTGGGCGCCGGCGAAGATCAGCGTGACCTCGATGCCGGCGTCGGCCAGCGCCGCCGAGTAGTCGACGTGCATGGCGACCACGCCGATGGAGCCGGCCATGCCGGTGCGCGGGATCCAGATGTCGTCGCACGCGGCGGCCAGCGCATAGGCTGCTGAGCAGGCCATCTCGGTCAGGATGGCGCGGGTCGGCTTTTCCACCCCGGCGATGCGGTCGGCCAGGTCGAAACAGCCGGCGACCTCACCGCCCGGGCTGTCAATGTCGAGGACGATGCCGCGGACTTCCGGGTCCGCTTCGGCGGCGTCGATCTTGCGCCAGATGCCGTCATAGCCGGTCATGCCCGAATACGGGTCGAGGCCGTTGCGCTGCACCAGCGTGCCGCGCACCGGGATCACGGCGACGCCGTCGGCGAGCTGGAAGATGCGCTGTCGGGCGGCGTCGCCATAGCGGCTGGCGCCGACGCGGACGCGCTCCGCCTTCGCCTCCGCCGTCATCTCGACCGGCCCCAGCACGCCCGCCGGCGTCACCAGCCGGACCACGTCGAGGCGCGGGCCGACGACGCCCATGATGGCGTCGAGCTTGGCCTGGCTGATCAGCAGCGGCGTGTTGAACAGGCGCGCCTGGATGGCGTCCAGGCTGAAGTCCCGGCCGGCGAAATTCATAGCGACACTCCTGTCAGGTCGAGATCGTGCGTTCCTTGAGCACGACGCCGGCGGCGGCATCGCCGCGCCAGTGCGGAATCACCCAGGTCAGTCGCTCCGAACGCGTGTTGCGATCCAGAACGCGGTGATGCCCCATCACCTGGTGACGGCGGACGGGGCCCGCCGCGTCACACGACGCGCCCCTGCTTGTCCCCGACTTCCGCGGCAGGCGCAGGGTCACCTTGTTGAAGCTCAGCAGCGGCGGGCGGCGGGCTTTCATTCGCTTCTTCTGTTGGGCCGGCGAATAGTGCCACCCCGTCCGCTCCACAGCGCCCGGAATACTCAGGAAGGCGCAGGTTGCAATGATAAAGCCGGTGGTCTGAGTGGCCAGTTCTTCATCTTTAAAGTCAATTAATTGAATTTGACCGTCTTCAATACGGCTGAAGTCCATCACTCCGACCAGGCCAACCTCTATCGATCCATCCGGCCCATCCTCGAAGGCGGTGAAATTAACCTCTCGAAACGTTCCTGATGCTTCCAGGAGAACGCCAAACGCACCGTCGCCGGATCGTTTGCCGGTCTCGATCCAGGTACTGGGCGACGGTGCATGGGCATGACGCAGGGCCGCGTCGACACTTTCGTCATCGTGCAATAGCTGGCTCAGAGCGCGGGCAATCGAATCGTCCAGAACGAAGCGCGCCGCGGCCTGCTCCGCATCGCGGGCCACGATCTCACTCAAGCTGCGGTGCGCCGTGACCACATGGTTCCCCTCCCACAAGGGAAGAAGGCGCGACCTGGCCGCTTCGATCTTTTTCGCCCGCAGGGCCTCATATTCATCGAGGCGGCACTCGACAATCCGTTGAGCCAGCGTCGACATCCTACCGCGCCGCCTCGTCGTCTTCCCGCCGGTCCGCCTCGTCCTGCGGGATCTCGGAGCCTTCCGGCCGGGCCTGGGTGAGGCCGGCGCGGGAGACCCGGCGCGGGTCGGTGTCGAGCACCAGGCCGAGACGGTCGGCCCGGTCGTTGTCCGAGCGGATCTCCTGATCGACGACATCGACGTCGCGGCCGAGCTTCGCGACCACGGCCTGGCGGCTGGTGAAGCCGTTGCGGACCGCCGACTGCTCGGCGGCCTGTTCCTTCTGCGGGTCGACCCATTCCCAGCCTTCGGCCATCCACTGCACCCGGAGATGGGCGCGGCGGTTGCCGATGAAGTCGCGGACCTGCAGCTCGCCGGCCATGACGCCGGTATCGATCACGTCGCGCCAGATTGGCCGACAGAGCTGGTGGGCGATGATCTGCTGCTGGTCCATGCGCATGCGGCGGCGCAGCTTCAGCGTGCCGGCCCGGATCGAGGAATAGTTGACCTTGGTCAGGTCGCCGGTGACCTGATCGTAGGAGAGGCCCGCCCCGGCGGCGAAGGCGCGGAGCTGCCAGGTCAGGAACTCGCCATAGGCGCCGCCGACATCGGCGGGCGAGGAGAAGTTCACCTCGTCGCCCGGCTCCAGATAGACCATCGTGCCCGGCGAGATCTCGGTCGCCACCGAGCCGGCGGCGTCGGCCGTGTCGGTCGCCGTTTCCAGCGGCGAGCGGTCCTCCGGGTCGGGCGTGGTGATGAAGGCGGCGAACATGGCCGCCATCTTCTTGCGCACCAGTTCGGCGTCCTCGTAGCCGTCGAGATCGAAGGCCTTCAGCAACACCGGCGCGAGGTTGGGCAAGCCGCGGATCTGGCCGGCGCGGAGCGGCTTGAAGAGATGGATCATCTCGTCCGCCGGGACGCGGACGATCTCACCCGCATGGGCCTCGATCGAGGCGTCGTTCGGGTGCTCGCGCCAGACGTGATAGGCGACGCGGCGGCCCGACGGGTCGAACTCGACGCCCTGGCGGATGACATTGCCGTTCGGCTCCAGGCGGTCCAGTTCGACGGGCACCTGCTCCGCCTCGATCAGCTGGTACTGCAGCGGCAGCAGCAGGCCGGACGCCGGATCGCGGTCGACACGGCGGACGAAGATCTCGCCGGCCTCGTACATCTCCCGGGCGGCCAGGGCCTGCAGACCGTAGAGATCGAGCCGGCCGTCGGCGTCGGCCTCCGGCGTCCAGTCGGCCCAGAGTTCCTGGGCGGCGTTCTGGAAGTTGCGGTCCGGCGATTTCGACATGGGCTTGACGCCAGAGCCGATGCACTCGGAGGCCTGGGTCAAGATCGCCGAGGCGGCCCAGGGGTTGTTGCGCACCATCTGGCGGGTCTTGCGGCGCATCTCGTGGACGCTCGCCCGGGCGACGGCGTTCGGGCCGGAGGCAGACGCCATCCAGCCCTGCAGCCGGCCCGAGCGCGAGCTGGCATCGTAAGGGCGGGCGAAGTTCGCCTGCATGGCCCTGACGCCGGCGGGCTTGAGCGACTTCAGGCGGGCGCGGGTGCGGGCGACGGACATGGCTCAAAGCCCCTTCGCGGCATAGGGCAGGATGCGGCGGTGACGGGTCGTGGTCCCGATCTGGCGCTTCAGCCGGGCGGCGACGGCTTCCATCTCGGCCAGGCTGCGGTACTCGACGGTCCGCCCGTCATGGGTGACGCGGAGCGCGCCGGTCGCGATCGCCGTCTCGAGGGCGGCGAGGCGGGCCTGGAGTTCGGCGGTCGTGGCCATTGGCTCTAGCGTCCCGTGTTGCGGAAGGAGACGACGCGGGGACCGCGGCGGCGCGGCCGGGTGGATTTCGAAGGCGGCGCGGTGGCTTCGGGCGTGGCAGGGTCGCCGGTCTCCGGCGCGGCCGGCGGCGAAGGCTTCGCGGTGCATCCGGGTTCGGGCGCGCCGTTCATCAGCGCCACCATGTCGCCCTGGTCGGGCCTGGCGTCCCGCTGGCGCGACAGCCCGGTCCAGTCGTCCTCGCTCAGGCGGTCGAGCTTGAGGCGCCAGGCGAGGCCCAGATTGTAGACCCGGCAGTCGTGGAAATGATTCTCGCCGCGGGCGACCCATTCGCGCCGCTTGTGGCCCTTGCGTTCGCTCTCGGCGATGTACTCCGCGGTCAGCTGCTGGAAGTAGCGGCGGTCGAGGAACTGCCCGAAATGGCAGTAGCCTTCCGGATCGGCGTCCTCGCCCTCGGCGCGGCCGGGCTGGCGCAGGAAGCCGTAGAACTTGGCCTTCAGCGCCCAGGTGCCGACCGGCCAGACCTGCAGGCCGCGGCGCTTCTTCTTGCCGGCGGTATTGACGTCCAGCTTCGTCGGCGTGCCGATCGGCGGGGCGGTCCAGCCGGCCACGCCCTTCAGGGCCATGGCCTTGGGCCGGTGGCGGACGAAGGCGTAGACCGCGTTCGTGTTGAAGCCGGAATCGACGCCCATCAGATCCAGCGGGATGGAGCCGCCGGTCGCCATGGGCCAGCGGGCGTTGTAGAGCCGGTCGAGCTCGGTCCAGCACGGGTCGCCCTCACGCGCGGTGTCGCCGGGAATGAAGCGGGCGTCGACGGTCCAGGACCGCTCGCCCCGGCCCCAGGCCACGACCTCGCAGTAGAGCCCGTCGCCCTGGACGTCCACGCCGGCGGTGAGCACCAGGCCGCCATGGGGCACGACGCCGGCCGGGTAGTCGGCGCGCCGCGCGTAGAGCCGCTGCCAGTCCGGCGCGTCGCCCCGCTCCTCCCAGGGGAGCCCTAGCCAGAGGTTCCAGAAGGTCTTCAGTTTCTCGGGGTTCTTGCCCGCCTTCAGGAAGGCGTCGGCAACGTCGTCCCAGCCGACCAGCAGCGAGGTCAGGGTGTCGAGGTGGTAGGACGGATCGCGGCCCGGACCCGGGTTGGCCGCGACCCAGCGTCCGCCGCGGACCATGGCCGCCTTGGCGGAATGCTCGATAACGCAGCCGGCATGGCGGCAGACATAGTGGGCGCGGTGCGGATAGGTCGTCGCGAACTTCAGCCCGTAAGGCGCGTCGCGGCCGCCGAAGACCAGGCGCTGCTCGCCACCGCAGTGGGGGCATCGGATTTCCCAGTAGCGCTGATCGCCGGCCTCGAAGAGGTCGTCGATGCGGCTGGCGCCCTTGATCGTCGGCGTCGAGGTGGCGAAGCGCTTCCAGTCGCCGCTCTCCCGGTAGGCGAGCTGTCGGGCGGCGGCCATTTCGAACGGGTCGCCCTGCCCCGCCAGATCGATCGGCCACTCGTCGACCTCGTCGAGGTTCATGTACTTCCGCGTCTTGGAGCGGAGATCGGCCGCCGAGTTGGCGCCGGTCAGGATGATGGAGCCGCCGGGGAATCGCTTGGTCCGGGCCGTGGAAGAGCGCGAGGACCGCGATCGAGCCTCGACGATCTTACGCCGGAGTGGCTCGGAGGCGACGATCGCCGGGTGCAGTTTCTCGCGGTTGTAGCCGTCGGCGCCGTCCAGCGTCGGCATGACGGTCATGAAGGGCGCCGGGTCGATGTCGGTGACATAGCCCGACCAGGCGATGCCGATGGTCGTCGCGCCGAGCTGCGCCGACTTGCGGAGCGAGATCGCGTTCACGGGACTGTCCGGCGACAGGTGGTCCATGATCTCGGCGAGCTGTGGCGTCAGCGTCGGGTCCCAGAGCTGGCCCTCATAGGGGCCGTCGGGCACGACCAGATTCTTCGCCGCCCAGGCGGACGGCGTGATGCTCTCGGCGGGCGCGATCGTCGACGCCAGCGCGCCCGCTACAATGGCGGCGACGCTGGCCCTGCTCCACGCCTGGCCCTCATTCCACATCGGTCATTCGCCTCCCGGCTCATCGGTGAGCGTGATCTCGGCCGCGATTTCGGCGCGCAGCTGGCGCACCTTCTGGCGCAACATCTGGCGGACTTCCCGCGCGCCGCCACGGCCGGCGACCTCGGCAATCTCGTCGGCGTCCCGGACCAGCCGGTCGAGGTGGCGCGCGATGCGGACGCCCGCCTCCGACATGGCCTCGACGACCATGTCGCGCGGCAGCAGCTGCCCCATGCGCTGTTTGAGCTCGAGCTCGGCCTGCTTGGCCCGGAAGGTCTCGGTCGCGGCTCGGGCGCGGGTATAGTTCATCCCTGCGGAATCGGCGGGCGTGGCCGGCGCCGGACGCGGCGACGGGCCGGGTTCCGGATCCGGGTCCAGGACCGGCGCGGCGGCCGGGGGTGCCTCTTCGTCTGGCGCCGCCTCCGTCGCATAGCCCAGGACCTGATCGGCCTCTGCCGGGTCGATCATCTTCCGCGGGCCGATAGTCCGCAGGCGGCCTTCCTTCGTGAGCTTGTTGATGTACTGCCGGGTCACGCCGCGCGTTTCGGCGTAGCCGGCCTGCGTGACGGGTGCCATATCGACCTGTCCTCCGATGGGGTGACCTAGTCGGCGGCCTCAGGCCTCGCGGCCCGTCCCTCGAAGGTCTCGCCGGTCTGGGCGTGAGTTGCCAGGCCGCCGCTTTCGTCCTGCCAGCGGCGGATGATGACGTCGCAATAGGCCGGGTTGAGCTCCAGGCCGAAGCAGGTCCGACCGGTGAGCTCCGCGGCGATCGGCGTGGTCCCCGAGCCCAGAAACGGGTCGTAGACCTGATCGCCGGGCCCGGTGTGGTTCAGGATCGGGCGGCGCATGGCCTCGACCGGCTTCTGCGTGCCATGGCCGGTCGGCGAGCGCCGGTGCGAGATCTCCCAGACGGTCGCCTGCTTGCGGTCACCCTTCCAGTTGGCCGTGCCGCCCTTGCGGACGGCGTACCAGCAGGGCTCGTGCTTCCAGTGATAGTGGCCGCGCGAGATCACGATCGACGACTTGGCCCAGATGATCTGGGCGCGGGTCTCGAACTTCGCTGCCATCAACGAGGCCTCGACCTCGGAGGCGTGCAGCGCCGAATGCCAGATATAGGCGATATCGCCCGGGAACAGCTCCCAGGCCTCTCGCCAGTCGGCGCGGTCGTCGTTCGAAACTGTACCGACCGCCCTAGACGACTTGGCACCGGCCCGGGCCTTTTCTGGATCGCCCCAGCCGCCGATGCCTTCGGCCCGGTTGCGCCAGTCGGGATCATAGGCGACGCCATAGGGCGGATCGGTGACCATCAGGCCCGGCTTCGCATCGGCCAGGACCTGGGCGACGAAGGCGGCGTCGGTGCTGTCGCCGCAGCCAAGGCGATGCTCGCCCAGCAGCCAGATATCGCCGGGCCGGCTCACCGGGTCCGCTTCGGGCTCCGGCGCATCGTCTTCCGTCTCCGAACCCTGATCGGGCTCCGGTTCGGCCTCGCCGCCGACGGCCTCGTCGAACAGCCCGGCCATGAAGTCCGCATCGAAGCCGAGGCCGTCGAGATCGACCTCGAGCTCGGCCAGCGCCTCCAGCTCGATCCGCAACAGGTCCTCGTCCCAGCCGGCGTGCTCGGCGATGCGGTTATCGGCAAGGATATAGGCGCGGCGCTGTTCTGCGTTCAGGTGGCCCAACGGGACCGTCGGCACCTCGGCGAGGCCCGCCCGCTCCGCCGCCAGCACGCGGCCATGGCCCGCCAGGATGCCGCCCTCGCCGTCGGTCAGCACCGGGGCGTTGAAGCCGTATCGGCGGATGGAGGCCGCGATCATCTCGACCTGGTCGTCGCTATGCGTCCGGGCGTTCCGAGCATAGGGAATCAGTTCGGTGATCGGCGCCATGACGATCTCACGGGCGCCGGCCGGCACCGCAGCAGCCCTCTTCGGCATCGGCCAACCTCGCGCGTCAACGCCGTCACCCGGCAGCGGTCAACTGCCGTCAACTCGTCAACTTCAATGGAATGGAAAAAACTGGAGATGTTCTGCGCCCCCGCCAACCGTTTACGTTTTCGGCTAGGTAGGACCCGTGAACCTTTCTCACTGTGTCGAAGGGTGACCAAATCCAGAACGTCGGTCAAGCCCTCCACTTCGAACGGCCGCTCGGCAGCGCCGCATGATCCTCCAGCCGGCCCTCCAACAGCTTGCAAACCAAGGACAATCCGTCGACCCAGTCGTTCCAGGCCTGCATCATCAGCTCGACCGACTCCCAGTTCGGATAGAGCCGGACCGGCGTGTATTTGCCGTCGCGGCGCTGCGAATCAGAGAACTCGTAGGCAACCCGCCCCCGCGTATCGCGGCGCGGGATCCACCGGAGCTCGATATCGCCCGGCCATTCCGGCGCCGCCCCGGCCTGGGCGTAGTGCGCCACCGCCCCGGCCTGGGCCGCCGGCAGGTGAGCGACCGCCGACCAGACCTCGACCGCATCGCCGTGGATCCTGTCCGACGGCGCGCCGCCGCCATCCACCCAGCACCCCAGCTCGGCGATCTTGGCCAGCACCACCGTCGAGTCCCGGGCGTACATCGCCGGACCCGCCATCCGCGCCGCGGCCGTCCGGCCGAGCACCGCCTGCACCTGCTGCTCGCGGAACGCCCAGACCAGCAGGTCCTCGACATCCATCTCCCGCTTCATTGGCGCCGAGGCCGGCGCCGCGCCCTGGTTCCGGTACTGCATCATCGCCGATCACCTCCATGTAGGGGTTGTAGGGGCTGATAGTCGAAACCCCTACGCGCCAAGACATTGATATTTCTATCTGCCGTAGGGGTTGTAGGGGTTGTAGGGGTTTCTCCCGCGCGCATAAGAAAAACCCCGGATATGATGAAGCCGATGTTTACACACGCGCGCGATATAGCCCCTACAACCCCTACATCCCCTACCCCGCTCTTTAATTTCAACGATATAGCTGGCCGCAAACCCCTACGCGCACCCCTACAGCCCCTACGCCTCGCGTCATGAGCCGCCCTCATCGCCCCAGTCGATCGCAGCCTGGAGTTGAGCGGAGAAATAGGCCCGGCAGGCCGCCAGCGGCGGCAGGAGACGACACTGGACGCGATCGCCTGGGTGAGGGTCCCCCTCGCGCATAGGCGGCGTTCGGAAAACGCTCTTGGTCCATGGCAGCATGCGCACCATCGCGGAGCCGAAGGAGTTCTCCGCCAGCTTGTGCCGAAAGCCGAGACGATCGGCATAGGCGATATAGTCGGCGTGCAGCCAGGCCTTGGGCACCACCTCTTCCCAGCCCTTGACTCCCGGCGTCGGCGCGCCCTCCGACAGCCGATGGAACCACCAGCTTTCCTCCGGGCTCATGCCGCGCACCTTCTGCTCCAGCAGCGCCCCGGTCTCTGGAATGGCGTTCAGGTCGGCGGCCTCGACGTCGATCTCCATCAGGTGATGCAGCAGCCCGCTCAAACCCCCCTCTTCCAGCATCTCGCGGTAGAGCGCGCCGAAATATTCGCGGTCCTGGATCCGGTCCTCGCCCACGTCGACGACGCAGAAGCGCCGCTCCTCCGCGCCCGCGGGCACCACCCAGGACTTGTTCGACGTGATGATGAGCCGCACGAAGTTGGCCACCTTGATCGGGTCGACGCCCTTGCGCTCGATCATCTGGTAGCGGCCGGTGACCATGCCCTTCAGGCGGCCCTCGGCGTCGTGATCACCGGCCCAGAAGGCCTCGTCGGCCTGCAACAGCAGGCAGTCGGCCAGATGCGCGTTAAACTGGCCAGTGACATAGCGGCCCTGATCGGCCAGGACGTAGTTGCCCGGGAACAGCGCGCCCATGATGTCGCCGATGGTCGACTTGCCGACGCCCTGCTTGCCGCGCAGCACCAGCGCCACGCCGGGCCGGACCTCGGGCGCCTGGACCATCTGGGCGAGGAAGCCCAGGATCCAGTCATAGAGCCGGATATCGTCCTGCGCGACGTTCTCCCAGATGTGCGCCAGGAACTTTGAGCACTTGGCCGCGCCGGCCGGGTCGGGCTCGACGGCGAAGCCGCGCCAGAGGTTGTAGAACCCGGCCCGGCCGTTGTCCTGCCCCGGCGCGGCGGGCGCGAACTCGATGCCGCGGTACTGCCGCCGGCGCGGGCTCGACAGCCAGATCGCCGAGGACGGCACCACATTGCCCAGGAACCCCCCGCCCTTCTTCTCGCGGCCCACCACCACCGTCCGGTTCGGCCGGGTCCAGAGCTCGAAGTCCTCGCGGCGGAGCAGGTCGATGCGCGGCTCCAGGCCGCCCGGATCGGGCGGGTTCTCCTTCAGGATCAGCGTCTTGCCGCCGGTCTGGACGACCGCGAACTCGGCGTTGAATTCGTCGACCCCGATCGACGTGCCCGTCGACCAGATCCGCGCCTCGCCCAGCGCCGCCATCACCGCCGCGTCGCCGACGCCGAGCCCCTCGGGCCGCGGCCTGTCGGCTGGCCAGCGTTCCATCTCGACGCCGCCCTCGCCTTCGCCGCCCCCGGGCGTCTCGCCGTTCCCCTCGCGGTCGGTCATGGCCACCGCCCCATCAGCACGTCGTTGAAGTCGAAACCCTCGGGCGCCCAGTGCACGCGCATGCGCCGCCGCGCGTCCTGGTGAAAGCGCGCCGCCTTGGCCATCACCTTCCGGGCATCCTCGCGCGCCCGCTCGCCGTCGGCGTAGATGTCGACCGCCTCGACCGTCTCGGGCAGGTCGACGGCGGCGAAATTGCCCCGCGATCCGGCGGCCCAGACCGGCCGGCCGGCGGCCTGCATCACCGACAGCGCCGTCTCGATGCCCTCGCCCAGGCCGATCCGCGGGGCCGCCGGGCAGAGCCTTATCGCCCCGCCCCAGGGCCGCCCGGCCATCTTCTTCGCGCCCAGGCGCTTCTCCGGGCGCAGCGGGTCCGGCGGCAGGTCGTCGGCCTTGCGGGGATCACCATCCGGCGCCAGGTAGGTCCGGTGCACGCCGACGACGATACCCTGCGCGTTCTGCATCGCCGCCAGCATGGCCGGGTAGACGCCGTGGACCGCATATTTCCGGGGCGCGCGCTCGCCTGCCCCGGACGCCGATCCGGGGTCCAGTTCATATGTGTATCTGAGCGCCGGGTGATAGCGCAGCGTCGGCGGCAGCGGAATCGTGATCCCGCGCGCCCTGAGATAGCTTTCGGCCCGCGTGCCCGCGATCGGCCGGCCGCTGGCCCAGATCGCCCGCGCCCGCTCGATCGCCGCCCGGTCGTCGGCCTCCATCGCGGCGCGGGACTTCCGCTCTGCGACCGGCGGCAGCGGGTCGCGCGCCGCGCCGGATGCTGGAACGGCCAGCCCCACCAGATCCGCCAGCTCGTCGAGCGCCTCGGCGAAGCCGACGCCGCGCCGGGCCATGATCCAGCCGAAGCAGTCGCCATGCGCGCCGCAGCCGAAGCAGTGCCAGTCGCCCCGCGCCTCCGAGACCTTGAACGACGGCGAGCGCTCGGAATGGAACGGACAGCAGGCCCAGTGGTCGCCGCCGCGCCGCTTCAATGGCACGTCGCGGCCGACCAGCTCGACCAGCGCCACGCGCCGCCGCACCTCCTCGGCCAGAGCCTGTCTCTCGGGCGAGACGGCCATCTAGTCCCACCCCTCGGGCCTGGGCAGGATCCAGTCCGGCAGTGTCGAAAGATCGAAGCCGAGGGCGTGCAAATAGCGCAAGGCGCGGGACCCATCGGATAACAGAATGGTGGCGAACGCGGGCTCTTCGGCCATCATCCCACCATTGCGGCGCTCCGGATCGTCCGGACAAACACCGCGCCATTCCGATATCAGAACGTACCCGAGACACGAGCAGAACGCCTGGAAGCGTGCCGGCGCACCACCCCAGGCCGACCCCGAGAAGGGGTGGTTATCCGCGACTTCAAGCAGTATTTGGGCCACGACCTCGGTGGAAGCGCGGCGCGTCACCACGCTGAGCCCGTTCCCCAGATCAACCAGAATGGGCCGCGAGCCCTCCGCCGCCTCACTCATCCCTGACCTCCTCTGAGCAGCAGCGGCGACCACGCCGCCTCATCGTCCGGCTCCGCTTCCGCCGGATCGTCGTCTTCCCGGTCGTCGTCGGGTTCGTCGCCGCCGTCCGGTTCGTCGTCGGCCAGGTCCGCGCCCCAGTCGGCCAGCGCCGCCAGCAGGCCGCGGCCCGGCGCGAAGGCCAGCACCGGCCCGGCGGGCGTCTCGATCACGTCGGCGCGCTCCAGCAGCTCGCCGAGCAGATATTCGGCGCGGCCGAGATGGCTCAGATGATCGGGGGAAAGTGCGTATCGGGGGCTGCGCCGTGCGGGCGCAATGCGGGCGTCATGGGTCATGCCGGCCTCCATCAGGGCGCTGCAGGACGCCGCTCGGAAGGCTGTCAGACCGCCCGGGCGACGGGAGGTGACACCTGTTGATGGACAGGCCCGGGCGTTACCGCTACCGGCCTCCCGCCATAGGGTAGGCAGAGAAAATCCGCCTGGATTTCGGGGGCGGATTCCCGCCATCAAGGAGGTGTCAAGCTCCGCCGCCCAGAGTGCCGCAGCCGCCGGCGATGTCAAGTCCGCCATCACAGCAACCGCTCCGCGTTCTCGGTCACCGCAGCGTCGCGCTTCCGCACTGCGGGCCGCAGCGAGCGGTTCTCGCGGAACAGCGCCTGGGCCGGGGCGATATGGCCGGCCTCGACCTGTTCGCGGTCGTGGGCCTCGGCGTGGACGCGGCAGAAGCGCTGCCCCTCCTCGACCCCGCCGCCCGGCGGGCTGAAGCCGAAGGCGCCATAAGCCCCGCAGCCCGGCGCATCGCAGCCGAACACCGCCCGTCCCCTCGCTGTGCGCCGCACCGCCATCAGAAACACACCCCCGGCGCGGCAGTCAGCAGCGGCCAGACAATGCCGGCGAAGACGCCGAGGCCGAGGGCCACAACCGCGCCCATGGCGATTTCGAATCCGTACTTCATGCCGCGGCCCGCCCGCCGGCGCCGCCGGCTTCCTCGGCGAAGGCCGCACCGATCAGCGCCTCGGCGGTGCGGGTCGGCACGGCGTTGCCGATCTGGCGCTTGATCTCGGTCTTCGTGCCGGCGAAGTCGTAGTCGGCGTCGAAGGACATGGCCCCGGCCAGCTCGTGCGGCTGCAGCATGCGGTAGCGGATGTCGACCGGCGGGCCGGCGTCGGGCTCGACCAGGCCGAAGCGGTCCTTCGTCGTCACCGTGTCCATCGGCTCCGTGACCGGCTTGCAGCCCGCATTCGCGCCGTAATAGGCAGTCAGCATGGGCTGGATCAGGTTGCCTGCCCCGCGCGACGTCACCGTGGGCAGCGGATCGTCGAGAGCGTGGACCCGCGGCGGTTGCCCGTCGCGCTCGCCGAAGTTCGGAACCATGAACGGCTCGACCAGGCTGACCGCGCCCAGCGTGGCGATGGTCGGCACCGGCCGGTCGACGGGCCGCGCCGTCGCCCCGCCGTGCTGGCCGATGACCATGGCCGGTGGTGAACCTGTCAGCGATCCTTGCAGGTTCGCATCCGCCGGAGGCAGGCCTGCCCCGGGCCACGACCCGGGGTCGAGGCCCCGGGCGTCGCAGTGATTGCGCAGCACGACCAGGAACGGCTCCGCCGCCGCGCCGCCGAACTTCGCCAGCCCCGCCGCGATCCGCGCCAGCGTCTTCTCCGAGAGCGGCCTGGCGCGGGTGAAGATCGATTCGGACGGCAGCGACCAGTCGATGATCTCGCGCGCCGGGCGCCACGGCCGCCGGCCCAGCGCCGCCGCCTTCTCGGCGGGCGCATGGCTGGGCGACGGCCAGCGGATAGGCCGCCCGCGACGCCGCCCCAGCAGGAAGAAGCGCTGGCGCGTGGTCGCGTCGCCATAGTCGGCGCAGTTCAGGATCCGGCTCTCGACGTCGTAGCCGATGGCTTCGAGCGCCGCGATCCACGCGCCGAAATACTCGCCGCGCCGCGACGGATCGGGCTTGCCCGTCTCCGCATCGACCGGGCCCCAGTCCATGAACTCGGGCACGTTCTCGACCATGATCCGGTCGACCTCCAGCGACGTCGCCCAGGTGACGACGTGCCAGGGGTCCATGCGCTGCTGATCCGTGGTCGGTTTCCCGGCCCGGGCGCGGCTGTGATAGGTGCAGGTCGGCGAGGCGACCAGCAGGTCGAGCCGGCCTTCGGGCACGATGGCCTCGGGCCGGGCCGTCGCCAGGTCGACGCAGTGATGGCGGGCTTCCGGATGATTCCGTGTGTGGGTCTCGATCGCCACGGCCCAGTGATTGACGCAGACCAGCTCGTGCGCGAGGCCGAGCCGGTTCAGGGCGCGCACCGCGCCGGCGGACGTCCCGCCCGCGCCGCAGAACAGATCGGCGATCAGGATGGGCCCGCTCATGACGACCGCCTGTAGCGGTCGCCGTCGACGGTGAGCACGCCGGCGGCGACGGCCGCGGAAACGAACGCCGCGGCATGAGACATGGAGCAGCACAGGGCCCGCGCCACGCCGGCCGTCGAGACCACGGCGCCCGGCGCCAGGCGGCGGATCCAGTCGGGCACGCCCGCCGTCGCCTCCGGCGTCGCCGTCAGCCGCCGGCGGTAGTGGCGGCCGGTCTGCTCCAGATGGTCGACCAGCTTCTCCGGCGTCTCGATCAGGCCGTCATGGCGCCAGCACTCGCGCGCGCCCTCCAGCGACCGCGGGTCGACGTCGCCGCGAAGCGCGCCCTCGAACTCGGCCTCGGTCAGCGCCACCAGGCGCGTCTCAAGCAGAAACGGCATCGTCCCCTCCTTCGAACAGATCGGCATGGCGCGCGACGGCCGCCGGGGCCGCCGGCCCGTAATCGCCGGGACGCTCGAGGCGCTCCCGCGCGCCGGGTGGGATCCAGTCCAGCAGGGGGTGCTCGCCGGAGGACCGCGGAAAGCGGACCAGCCAGCAATAGGCGGTCGCCGTGGTAACCTCCGGATCGACCCGCCCCTTCACCAGCGGCACCCGTTCGCTGAAAGCGAGGATCCAGTTCGGCCGCAGGGCCGGGTTGCTGTAGATCGATCGCCACCGCTCGCCGCCCTCGAGGAAGGCCAGCCGGACGAACATGGCATAGCCGCAATCGAACTCGCCGGACCGGCGGATGAAGTCCGCCGCCAGCCGGAAGGGCGGGTTCGTGATGATCCAGTCGACGCCCTGCGCGGCGATGCTGGGCGGCTCCGACAACGGGAACAGGAAGTCGCAGAGCCGGTGCTGTCCTTCCCATTCGGCCGAATAGTCGTGGACGTCCGAGGCATGGACCGATCGGAAGGACTCCGCCAGCGGTCGGGCCATGAAGCCCCGGTTGCAGGCCGGCTCCCATGCGCGCTGCTCGCTCAGGGGCGGATGGCTGTTCGGCTCCTCGTCGATGCGCGCCGAGAGCCATTCGCAGAGCGCGCGGGTCGCCCAGGGCGGCGTCGGGAAATCGTCCAGCGAATCTCGCGCCTCGACCCGGGAGGCCATCACGGCCGATGAGACGTTCTGCCCCCCGTTCATGACAGCGCCCACCGCGGCAGGGCGACGTGGCCCAGGGCGACGCGCACGCCGCTGTGGCAGCGCCGGTGATGATCCGGGCACCAGGACGACCCCGGTTTCGCCGGATCGCCGCAATAGCTGTAGCGGCCGCTCGACGGCTCGCCGTAGATGTAGTGACACCGCCGGGGCCCGGGGCTCGTCGGCCGCTCGCCCAGCGGCGCGTCGTCCGGATCCTTGAAGAACCCGACGGCGCGGCCACTCTCCGCCCCGCCCTCGATCGGTGGCGGCGGCGGCGGGGCGGGCACCGGCGGCGCGGCCCGCTTCGGCGCCGATGGCGTTTCCTGCGGCGGCGCCTTGCGCGATGCGGGTGACGTCACCCGTCGAGGCTTTGGCGCGGCAGGCTTCACCGGCCCCTTGCGGCCGTCGCCGACCACGAGGCCGAGGCGCTTTGCCTTGCCCAGCACCGCCGAGCGGCTGACGGTCTGATCGAACTCGCGCGAAAGCGCGCAGGCGATGGCCTCCGCCGTCGCCTTCGTGGCGACCAGCTCGCGCAGCCGCGTCACCCCGCCGGGCTGGCCCCAGACGCTCACAGCCTCACCCCCGCCCCGGGCAACAGATGGCAGTCCTCGAAGCCCGCCGATCCGGCCTGGCGGCAGGGACCGCAGAGCCGGTTGTGCGGGCCTTCGGAGGCGAAGCGGCGGCCGCAGTTGAGGCAGTCGCGGATCGTCGCCGGGCGGGCCGGCGCGACCTCGATCGGCAGGCCGCGGCGCCAGAGATCCAGCAGGTCCCGGACCTGGCGCTCGGTCTTCCCCAGCGCCTTCGCGATCGCCGCATGGCTTGCATCGGCCGCCGCCATGTCGATGGCGACGCGGCGCTCTTCCGGCGTCCACAACCGCCGGCCGCCGCGGGGACCGCGCGGTGCCGGATCGGCCTCGCCCTCGCGCACCACCCGCTGGATGGTCTCCAGACGTCGCCCGTGATGCAACGCGATATCCGCCTCGGCCTCGCCCAGCCGGTAGGCGGCCAGGATCTGCCGCCGTTCCTCCGGCCCGACCCGGCCCCGGGCGCGCTGATGCCCCTGCCGGTACGGCGCAGGCCGCTTCACGACGCGCCGCCCATGGCGTGTCCGCCGGACGCCAGCCGGAACTGCGGCGGCGTCGGGCGGTAGAAGGGCTCGTTGAGCTGGCGGCAGAATTCGCGCGCCAGGCACTCGCTGCGGAAGCGGGCGACGACGTCGCCGCCGAAATGCGTATCGATCACCGCGTGCGGCAGCGCCTCGCCGTCCGCGGGCCCCTGCCGGTAACGGTTCGAGATCATGACCGCCTCCCGGCCGAGTCCTTGTCCGGCGGAGCAGCGCCGCCGGCGGTCCGCTGCGCGTCAGGCGTCTCCAGCCGCTTCAGGCCGTGGTCGAGCTCGGCCAGCTTCTCGATCGCCTCGGCGATCTCGGCGCGCAGGCCCAGCGCCCGGCTTTCGGCGGCGGTGATGGTGCCGGCCTGGCCGCCGTCGAGTTCGCCCGAGAGCGCCTGCGAGACCTTGACCAGGACGTCGGAGGTCTCCTTCGTCACCCGGGCCATGTAGCCGGCCCATTCCGGATCGCCGCCGGCGGGCGGCAGGGGGATCAGGACATGGCCCGCCAGCCGCGCCAGCGCCCGTGTGACCACCGGCCCGGCGACCGCCTCCAGCCGGGCGACGACGTCGACCGGCGCGTGCACCTCGACGTTGGGCGAGCCGTAGCGGCTGATCTGCGCCTTGTCGCGGGACGACTGCAGCCCGGCGTTCTCGACGCCGCCGACCAGACGGACCAGATCGCGGAAGGCCGCGTCGAGGGCGCGGAGATCGGTCGCCGAGAGCTCGCGCTCCCAGTCCAGCCCCGCGCCGCTCACCGCATTGCCTCCGCCGGCGTCGCCGGGCGCGGCAGGATCGGGTTCGAGGCCGCAAAACCGGGCGCGGCCTTTGCGTTGCCGTCCGCCCCGGGCGCCGGCACCCTGACCGCATGGACAAGCACGCCCGTCGCATTCTCCAGATCGACACCGCCGGTCATGGCCCGGTGGGCCAGCCGCACGGCGGCCTCGGTCACCGCCGAAGCACCGTCGAAGCCGGGCCGGGACGGGCGGAACTCGCTCAGGAAGGGCGGCGCCTGCGCGCCCTCGCCCGCCGCCTCGGCCTGGTCCGGCCCGAGGCCGAAGAGATCGTTCGGCGTCACCTCGCCGCCCGTGGCGCGGAAGACGGCGTCGACATTGGTCCGGGTCAGCGACCGCCCGACCAGTACCCGCGAAAGCGTGGGTGCGGAGAGCCCGGCCGCGGAGGCGAAGTCGGCCTTCCCCTGCCCGCGGGCGGCGAGCCAATCATCGAGTCGCATCGCGTGAATTCCCTAATCTCACAATCTCATTTGCATTTTAGTTCACATCTGAAATCGCAAAGCAAGTCCAAAAGTGAGAAAGGTCGGTAAGCTGGCGGCCATGAAAAAGAAGTTCGACGGGCGGCACCTGAAGGCCTGGCGCAACGCCCGGGGCCTGAAACAGGCCGACCTCGCCGACGCCATCGGCCGCGTCTCCGCCGTCATCTCCCGCATCGAGAACGGCGTGCAGCCCATCAACGAGGATCAGCTGGCCCGCGCCGCCGCCTTGCTCGACGCGACGCCCGAGGAACTGCTGAAACCGCCGCCGGCAACGGTGAAGGAACTGCGCGACCGCGGCGCCGGCAACACCGCGCCGGCCTTTGGCACGCCGGCCATCGGCTCGCGCCACGAGGCCCCGCGCGACGTGCCGCTCCACGGCACCGCCGCCGGCAGCTTCCGCGGCGCCTTCGAGATCGGCAACACCGTCGACTATGTCCGCCGCCCCGCCGGCCTCGCCGGGGCGAAGAACGCCTACGCCCTGCAGGTGGTCGGCGATTCGATGGCGCCGCGCTACGAACACGGCGACCTGATCTACGTCCACCCCGACCGCGTCGTCCGCCGCGGTGACGACATTGTCTTCACCGTCAAGGCCGACGAGCACGCCGAGGCCGAGAGCTTCGTCAAGCGCCTGGTCTCCCGCTCGTCCGACAAGCTGGTGGTCGAGCAGTACAACCCGCCGCAGGAGACCACCTGGGAGGCCCGCCTCGTCATCCGCTGCCACAAGGTGATGCGCAACCACGAGCTCTACGGCGTCTAGATCCTGCTCCGATTCGACATCTGTTCTCACGTATAAATTAAAAATCTCACTTGACGTATTTTGAGAAAATCCGCACCGTCGCTTCCGTTTTCCGCAAACGGAGGCTCCGATGCTGCATCTCCACGACCCCCTCACCGCGGCCCCCGGCCACGCCGCCGGCGCCCTGAAGGGCCGCACCGAGACCGCGATCGACCGCGAGATCGCCCGCCACCACGCCGCGGCCCGCGCCGCCGCGCCCTGCGCCCAGAGCGCCGTCCGCGAACCGGACGACGACGGTCATGGCATGGACGGGCAGCGGATGGACGGACAGCCCGGGGCCGACGCGCCGCTCCGCACCCGGGAGATGGCCGAGGCGCTCGCCGCCGAGTGGGTCCGCCGCGGGCCGGATGCCCAGATCACCGAGCGCGACATGCGGCGCGCCGGCTTCAGCCAGGCCGAGATCGACGCCCTCGGCGACGACGCGGTCGCCGAGGCCCACCGCATCCTCGCCGACCTCGGCCGCGGGAGCGCAGCGTGAACATTCAATCGGCGACAGGGACGGCGACCGTTCACGGCCTGATCGCTGAATTCGATCGGGTCGAGGTCTGGCGGCCGATCTCCGAAGCGCCGGGTTACGAGGTCAGCTCATGGGGACGGGTTGCCGGAAAGCGCGCCCGGATACTCGCGCACGCCCGGACCCACGGCTACCACGTCGTTTGCCTGACCCGCGACAGCCAGAGCTTCAACCGCCGTGTATCGCGGCTGGTGGCCGACGCCTTCCTGGGCCCGCCGCCCTTCGACGACGCCCTCGTCGCCCACAACAACGGCGACAAGGATGACAACCGGGTCTCCAATCTTCGATGGGCAAGCGCGCTTGAAAATCAGGCTGACCGCACCCGTCACGGCACAAGGTTGTGCGGCTCGAAGGCCAACGGAGCCGTCCTTTCCGAGGCCGATATCCCGGCCATCCGTCGCCGCGCCGATGGCGGCGAACGCTATGCCGACATCGCCGACAACTTCGGCGTCTCCATCAGCACCGTCTACCTGATCCGCAAGCGGCGGACCTGGACCCACGTTCCGGAGGCAGATTCGTGACCCATCCCCGCATTCCCCATCCCGGCCTGAGCGACGACCCTTTCATGGTCATGGCTTCCGGCCGGAAGTACCCCTTCCTCTCGGCCGCGCCGGACGACATCGACTTCCGCGATCTCGCCGAGATGCTGGCCCGGCTGCCGCGCTTCGCCGGCGCCACCGAGGGCGCGCCCTACTCGGTGGCCCAGCATTCGGTCCTCGGCCTCGACCACTGCACGGCCGAGGTGAAGCCGTATTTCCTGCTCCACGACGCCCACGAGGCCGCGCTCGGCGACTGGATCACGCCGCTGCAATGGGCGCTGCAGGAATCGGCGGCCCGGATGGCCGACACCGCGAACCTCGGCATGACCGACCAGCACGCCCGCCTCGCGGTCCGGCTGGCCCTCGGGAATCTGAAGGAGATCGCCGACCGCGCGATCCACGCCCGCGCCGGCCTGGAATGGCCCCGGCCCGCAGCGATCGAGTTCGAGGTCCGCAAGGCCGACCGCATGATGCTGGGCCGCGAGGTCCGCTGGCTGGTCCCGGACGGCCCGGCACGGCGCGACTGGCTGAAGGCCGACCCGCTGCTGGCGAAGACGCCGAAGGGCGCGAAGATCACGCCCTGGCCGTGGGCCACGGCGGCCGAGGTCTACGCCGAAACCCTGGACGAGCACCTGCCCGCGCTGCGCCACCCGGCCGCGGCCATGGCCAACTAGGGAGACCGCCATGCGCGTCAACGTCTACGCCGAGGAAATGACCGACCGGATCGAGATCGTCGAGAAAGTCATCGACGGCCAGACCTTCACCGGCCTGCGCATCTATCTGGCGTTGCCGGTCAGCTACAAGCCGGAGGCCGGCGGGCACGGCGTCCGGCCGGTCGACCCAGCCGAAGATGGCCAGGCCCAGCAGCTGCAGGGCCCGTTCATGCACCGTCCCGGCGACGACGACTCGGCGGCTGTGACCTTCTGGGGCAAGCGCGATCTGCGCGAGACCCTGAAAATCGCCATGGACGCCCTCGATCGTCATTATGCCCGGACCCAGCCGGAAGGCCCGGGAAATGGCTGAACAGACAGGCATCGAAAGGACCGACGCGACGTCGAACCCCGGCCGAGCCATCAATCGCGAGACCGGCGGCGAGCACAAAGCCATGCCGGCGGCGTTCCGCCGATGAGCGCGGCGCGGATGATGAAGACGTACCAGGCGATCCGGAACATTATCGATGTCGAACAGAAAGAGATGAGGTCGACACCAGATGCTCGAGTGCTGAACGAGTCGCATCCAGTGTCGACCCGGTCGAAAGCCACACCTACCTCTGCGGACAGATCTTGCAGTCGCGAAAACAAGGCCCGCACCATTTCAGATGCGGCGCGGTCGACGCAAAAGAACGCTGTTTCATCCGAATACGAACCAGCATCGTCCGCCGGGCCGCCAGAAGCCGTGACCCCGGCCTGCGGCGCACAATCGCATCCGGACGCCCGCTGTCAATCCATTCCGGCAAAACCTTCCGCTGCCACCTTCCACGCGCTCAGAGCCAAGGGTCTCGATAACCGAGCAGAGCCATGACCGGGCCCATGAAGGAGGAACGCTGTCTCACCATGGCCCAGGCCTGCGAGACCTTGCGTGTCTCGCGCCGGTGGATGCAGGATTTCCTCAAGGCGCATCCCGAGATCAGGGTCATGCGCGCCGGGCGCCACTACCGTTTCGACGAGAGCGACATCCGCGCGATCAAGGAGGCCATGAGATGCCGCTCAAGCTCACCCGGCGCGGCCGGTCGAAAAACTGGTACCTCCGCGGCACCGTCCGAGGCCAGGCTGTATTCGAGAGCACAGGAACTGCTGACCGCACCCTCGCGGAATCGCTCCGGATCCGGCGCGAAAGCGAAATCGAACACCGTAGTGTCCATGGCGCCGAGGCGACAGCGACGTTCCTAGAGGCCGCCGTCGCCTACATGGAAAACGGCGGCGAATCCCGCTATCTAGGCAAGCTGATCGAGGAGTTCCGGCACCTCAGGCTGGCCGAGATCGACCAGCCGCGTCTCGACCGGGCGGCCCGCAAGATCAGCCCCGATGGCGGCGGGGCCTGGCGCAACCGCTCGATCTACACGCCGTTCATCGCGGTCTGGAACCATGCCGTCGAGGACGGCCTGTGCCAGCCGCGCAAATGGCGGCGGCCGAAAATGAAGAAGCCCGTCACGCGGGCCGGATCGCCGGACTATTTCCGGAAGCTGCTCCCCCACTGCGACCAGCGCCTGCGCGCGTTCCTGATCTTCATCCTGAACACCGGCTGCCGGCCATCCGAGGCGCTGGGCTTCGACAGGAACGGCAACGACCTGAACTTGGCGGAAGGCTGGGCGCGGCTGCTGACGTCGAAGACAGAGGAGCCGCGCCTGATCCATCTGCCGCCCGTCGTCGTCGCCGAGCTCGCCAACCTGCCGGACTACCCGAACGGCCGGCTCTTCGGCTGGACTGACTACCACCGCGTCTACAAGCCGCTGAAGGCGGCGTGCACCGCCGCCGAGGTCGAGTATCTGCGCCCGCACGAACTCGGCTCGCACAGCTATGCGACCTGGATGCGCCAGTATGGCGGCAAGGACTCGGTCGACCTGCTGAAGACCGGGCGGTGGAAGGACATCCGCTCCGTCGCCCGCTACGATCACGCCGACATCAATGTCGTCAAACGCGCTTCGGACGCCTTCCCGGACGTGCAAAACAAGAGCACCCGGAAAAGGAATTCCGCCTAGTTCATTGAATTTACGAGACTATTTCGAAGGCCTTGAGAACCTTGCCAAGGTTGGGGTCGTGAGTTCGAATCTCATCGCCCGCTCCAATTCCATCCTTCCGGTATCGCCTCGCGCCGTCAGGCTACCCTTCCGGCCTCGCGCGCGACCGGCGCGACACCGCGTCGGGTCTCGTCGAAGCCGATCAGGCTGGCTTGCCGGAACGCCGGCGCGCCCCGCCCGTCCTCCAGGGTCGCCGGCATGACGACGCTGCTGAACAGCAGCATCCCCACATCCTCGTCCACGCGAAGCGGCAGGATCAGCCGCTCCATCCTGAGGAAGGACCGGTCGACGCGCCGGTTCGAGCCGCGGAAGCCGAAACGCGCCACCGAAGCCACCGCGGCCGGACCCAGCGCGGCCTGGCTGTAGAGATCGTGGAGATAGGCGCCATAGGCGCCCGTCTTGCTCTCGTCGGCGAACGTGCCGGTGAAATCCTCGCCGAACAGAGCCACCATCGCGGTTCCGATGAGACGGTAGCGGAAACGCAGCGCGCCGCCGTCCCGGATCACGTCGATCAGCCCGATATGGGGCAGCAGCGCCGGCGCCAGTTCCAGCGGATCGATGTCACGGCGCGCAGGCGGGCGGTCGGCATCGGCCTTGGAGCGCCAGTAGTCGTGGAGCGAGACAATTTCCGGCGTCAGGAGATCAAGCTGCGAGCCCATCCCGTATAACTATTACAAGATGTCCGAAGAACAAGCTCCGGTTATGTGACGGAGACCACGCCTCATTCGAACATCTGGTCGCGCAGTTCGGCGTCGCGGCCATAGACGTCGGGCCGGAATTCGATGCTGCCGTCGGCAGCCGGCCAGGCCGTGAAGTAGGTGATGTAGACCGGCACCCGGACGTCGAGGCCGATACGCTCGCGCTCGCCGGAGGCGATCAGTCGTGCGACGTCCTCGCGCCCGGCCCCGGACGTGCCCTGCAGCAGGAACTCGGCCAGACGCATGGGCTCCTCCACGCGGATGCAGCCATGGCTGAAGGTGCGGCGGTTCTTTTCGAACAGCTCCTGATGCGGCGTGTCGTGCAGGTAGATCGAATAGCGGTTGGGAAACATGAACTTCACCTGACCCAGCGCGTTCTCCGGCCCGGGCCGCTGGCGCACGCGGAAGCCGGCGTCGCCGCGCGAGGCCGCCTGCCAGTTCACCCGGGAGGGGTCCAGTACATGTGCGCCGGCGCCCCAGCCGGAGAGCACTTCCATGTTGTTCTCGGCCAGGTAGTCGGGATTATCCAGCATCTTCGGCGCGATCTCGTTCGTCAGGATCGAGTTGGGAACGTTCCAGTACGGATTGACCTGGATGTACTCCGCGCGATCCGCGAAGGGCGGCGTGCGGTTGTATTCCTGTCCCACAATGGCGCGCATGGAGGCGACCTGGCGGCCATCCTCGAACAGGCGCACCCGGAAGCCGGGGATATCCACCACGATATGGCGCTCGCCCATCTCCCTGGGCAGCCAGCGCGCGCGCTCCAGGTTCAGCCGGGCGATGCGCAGGCGGTCCTGCAGACTGGTGTTGAGGACCGTGCGGGTGTTCGGGCCCAGCAGGCCGTCGGCGGCGAGGCCATTGGCCTCCTGAAAGCGCTCCACCGCCTGCGCGAGAGCCGCCGTGTAGAGATCGCTCTCCGAAGCGTCCTGTGGCGGCTGAAGGCCCAGCCGCCGGCGCAGCAGCGGCACCCGCTCGTCCCGCTCTCCCCGGGCCACTACGGGGCCGTCGGGAATGGTCACCCGATCCTGCGCGTCCTGGTCGCGGCGAAGCTGCGGCAGTCCGTCCCGCAATCCGACATAGATCGGGTTGAGATCCCGCCGCTGGCGGACAAAGCGTTCGAGCGAGGGCGCCCCGGCGGCGCGGTCGAGGATCGACCCGTAGGAGGCGTCTCTCGGCGCCACGGCGTCATTGAGGAAATTCATCTCCGACGAGACGGATCCGCGATCCAGATCGACGCCGTATTCGGCGAAGGCGTGGCTGGCCAGCAGTTCGAGTTCGGCCAGCCCGGCAGGACGCTCCGCATCGAGACGCGCGGCGATGGCGTCGGGTGCATAGTCGCCGGGTTGCAGCAGATCCCGGTCGGCCTTGCGTATCTGGTCCAGCAGGGTCCGCGCGGCGGGCAAGGCGCCCTGCTCGCCGACCCAGAGCGGCTGGTAGCCCCGATCGCGGTAGAACGCTGCCAGCCCCTGCCGGTCAAGGGTGTGGCCGTCGACGGCGAACGGTCCGCAACCGTTCAACCGGGCATGAAGGGCGCGGCTGACGGCGCCGTCCCGGATGAAGGCGGTCTGCTCGCCGTCCACCGGCCCGCAGTCGCCGCCAACGGCGTTCTGCGCCAGCGCCGGCGCTGGAAGCAGACAGACGAAAAGGGCGAGAATGGAGGATCGTGTTCCTTTCAGCATCCAGCGGATGTCTGCCCCCAGCCGCCCGATTCAACGCGCTGCGGCGATCTGGCTCGCCTCCCCTCCGGCCTTCAAATCCCGACCATGGGGCCGTATCTGGCTACCCGGAGGCGGCAAACCAACTCGTGCGAGGAAGGACCCGACAATGGCGCTGGCGACCGGATTTGTAATGGTGGCGCTGGTCGGCGCAGCCCACAATTACGGGCTCTTGTTGATCCGATGGATCACACCCGGCGTGGACCGCCGCCCGCAAGCCGCCATCATCGGTGTCTTCACCGGTCTGCTTGTGCTGCATTCCGCCGAGATCGTAGCTTTCGCCGGAGCCTATCACCTGCTCCTCCAGATGGACTGGACGGGCAGCCTGGCGGCGAATCCCGGCGAGGCCTGGCGCGGGCTGATCTATTTTTCCGGCATCAACTTCGTCACGCTCGGCTACACGCAGATCGACGCATACGGTCCGATCCGCATGGTGGCGATGATGCAGTCGCTCGGCGGCTTCATGCTGCTCACCTGGTCGGCGACCTTCCTCTACACGGTCTGTCACCGGGCATGGGAGGACTGAAACCGATCAGAACAGCATCCCGATCATGTCGCCCAGGCCCATGTTCTCGCGGGCGGACGCCAGTTCTGTCAACGAGATGCGGCCGTCCTCGTTCTCGTCGGCGAAGGAGACGTCGCGGTCGATCTGGGTGCTCCACTCCGCGTAGGTGAGCCGGCCGTCGTCGTCGGCATCCAGCAGTCCGAACGCCTCCCGCCTGAGTTCGGGATTGTGACCTGCCGGCCCCGCCTTCGCGGGCAGCGGATTGCCCACGAATTCGGCTCGGGTCACGGCCCCGTCCTCCGATCCGACGAAACCATCGAAGACGGCCCGGCTGTTGGCGCGGATATCGGCCAGTGTGACGTAGAACCCGTCCATGACGCTGGCAGGCAGGCGATGCTGCGTTTGCTTCTGCGCCTGCGCCGGCATGGCCAGGGCGATGGCGATGAGCGTGAAGAGCGTGGCCTTTCGCATGGAGTGCGTCTCCCGTTCTCCTGTGTGCTTGTCCGGCGGACGCCTGCGACATGGGCGGACAGCGCCATTGCTTGAAGCGCCCGCGATGGCGCGCCGCACCGCGGCGCCCCGCCGGCGCCCGCTATCGCTCGGCGCGGCGGACAACGCTGATCGAGCCATCCCGCTCCAGATGCGCCTCCGCCACGCTTTCGATCTGGGCGACGCCGTTCTGCCGCAGGTTCTCCTCCAGATCGCGATGGCCGAGTTGGGCCAGCCTCATTGCTTTCCAATCGACCTCGCCGTCCTTCACCAGCAGCAGGGAACGCCCCTTCACCAGCTTCGAAGCCCACCGGCTGTAATAGGCGGCCCATGAAAGGCCCCCGTAGAGCGCGGCGAAAAGCGCCATGGCGGCAAGCGTCGGCAGCAGCGGCGCCGTGCCGGTGAGCGCCCGGCTGAGGCAGGAGCCCACGATGACCATGACCGCGATATCGATCGCCGCGCTGTTGCCGAAGGCCCGCCGGGGCATCAGCCGGTAGAGCGCGACGGCGTAGGTCAGGATGATGGCCGCGCGGATGCACATCTGCCACCAAGCGAGCGGTTCGGCGCCGCGGCCGATGAGTTCGTAGAACGTCTCCATTCCTCGATCCCCGCATCTTCCTGTCGCACCGCCCCGGCGCGACATCGCGTCGGGGTTCTTCAGTGCCGGGCACATGCCCATGTGGCTGTGGCGGTGCAAGACGGCTGCTCCCCGGGGGTGGCCGGAGAACAACAACGAAGAGGCCGCCATCATGGCCATGCGCGCCTATTGGAAGGGACATATCCGGCTGTCGCTCGTCACCGTTGGGGTCGAGCTCTACTCCGCCGTCGAGCGCTCCGGCCGGCTCACCCTGCATCAGATCCACAAGCCGTCGGGCAAACGGGTCCGCCACGAAAAGGTGGTGCCCGGCATCGGACCCGTCGACGCCGACGATATCGTCAAGGGCTTCGCCGTCGACGGCGACGAATACGTGCTGATCGAACCCGAAGAGCTGGACGCGCTGAAACTGGAGACCCGGCGCACCATCGAACTGGTGCAGTTCGTCGACGCGCCGGAGATCGACCCGCGCTATTTCGAGAAACCGTACTATGTGGTTCCCGCCGACGACGAGGTGGCGCAGGAGGGCTTCAGCGTCATCCGCGACGCCCTGCGCAAGGCCGGCAAGGTCGGTCTCGGCCAGATGGCCGCCCGGGGCCGCGACTATGTGGTGGCGGTGAAGCCCTGCGGCGACGGTCTGCTGCTGGAGACGCTGCGCTACGCCGACGAGATCCGCAGGAGCGACCGGGTGTTCGCCGACATCCCGGACAGGAAACTGGACAAGGAGATGCTGGACCTCGCCGGCGAGCTGATCGAACGCAAATCGGCGCCCTTCGAGCCGGAGAACTTCCGTTCCCAGTACGCCGAAGCGATGCGGGAGCTGATCGAGGAGAAGCGCTCCTCGGGCAAGGTCGTGGCCGGTTCCGGCGAACGCCGCCGCGGCAAGGACGGCGACAACGTCGTCGATCTGATGGACGCGCTGAAGAAGAGCGTGGACAAGGGCAAGAAATCCGGCGGGGGCAAGCGGCAGACCTCAGGTCGCGGCGGGCGGAAGAAGGCGGCGGGCTGAGCCATGGCAAGCACCCGCAATCTGAAAACCTACCAGTCGAAGCGGGACTTCCGCGAGAGCCCCGAACCCCGGGGGTCTGTCAGCAAGACCGACGGGCGCCTCTACGTGATCCAGTCCCACGACGCCAGCCGCCACCACTACGACTTCCGCCTGGAGCTGGATGGCGTGCTGCTGAGCTGGGCCATCCCGAAGGGGCCGAGTCTCGACCCGTCCGACAAGCGCCTCGCCGTCCGCACCGAGGACCATCCGGTCGACTATGGCGGCTTCGAGGGCGTGATTCCGAAGGGCTACGGCGCCGGCACCGTCATGCTGTGGGATCGCGGCGAATGGGAGGCGAAGGACGACCCCCGCGAAGCCCTCGAGAAGGGCGAGCTGAAATTCACCCTGAAGGGCGCCCGGCTGAAGGGCGGCTGGGCGCTGGTCCGCATGAAAGGGGGAAAGGACGGCGGCAAGGAGAACTGGCTGCTGGTCAAGGAGAAGGACGACCACGCCGATCCGGAGACCGAGCCCGGCGAGCGCTGGACCACCAGCGTGAAGTCGCGCCGGAAGATGAAGACCATCGCCGACGAAGGCCAGGATCTGAAGAAGGGGAAACGCTACAGCCCCGGCGGCCGGGCCGCGACGAAGCCGAAGAAATCCTCTTCGGGACAGGGCGGCGGTTCATCCGGCGCCAAGAGCAAAGGGAAGAACGCCGGAACGGGGAACGGCGGCATGGCCCTCGAATTCATCGAACCGCAGCTGGCGACCCTGGTCGACGACCCGCCTGAAGGCGAGGAATGGCTGCACGAGATCAAGTATGACGGCTATCGCATCCAGGCGAAGATCAAGGATGGCGAGGTGCGCCTGATCAGCCGCAATGGCAAGGACTGGACGGATCGCTATCCGGATGTCGCCGGGGCGCTGAAGAAACTGAAGATCGACAGCGCGGTCATGGACGGCGAGCTGGTCGCGCTGGACGACCGCGGCCACAGCAACTTCTCCCGGCTTCAGCAGAGCCAGCGCAAGGGCGATGTTTCGCTGCGCTACTACGTCTTCGACCTTCTGCATCTGGACGGAAAGGACATTCGCAAGTCGCCCCTGACGGACCGCAAGGCGAAACTGGCGGACGTCGTCCCCGCGAAGGACCAGCGCGTGCGCTACAGCGACCATATCGAAGGCTCCGGCGAGGCGACCATCGAGAAGGCCTGCGACATGGGCATGGAAGGCATCGTGTCGAAGAAGGCCGATGCGCCCTACAAGTCGGGCCGCGGGCGCGGCTGGCTGAAGTCGAAATGCGTCGGCGACGACGAGTTCGTCATCGTCGGCTACCGCAGGTCCGACAAGAGGGGCCGGCCCTTCTCCTCCCTGCTGCTTGGCGCCTGGGACGGCGACGAGCTGGTCTATCGCGGGCGCGTCGGCACCGGCTACGACGCGCGGGACTTCGACGAACTGGGCGGCAAGCTCGACCGGCTGTCGCGCAAGACCTGCCCCCTCGCCGATCCGCCCTCGGAAGCCCGGCGCGGCGCGGTCTGGGTCACGCCGAAGCTGGTTGCCCAGGTCGCCTATACCGAGATGACCGGCGACGGGCTGCTGCGCCATCCCAGCTACAAGGGCCTGCGCGAGGACAAGGCGGCGCGCGAGGTGCGCACTGGCTCGCCGCAGCCCGGCGACGGGGAGAACGAGATGGAACTGGAAAACGTCCGCATCACCAGCCCCGACAAGGTGCTGTTCCCCGAGCAGGGCGCGACCAAGCGCCGGGTGGCCGAATACCTGCACGGCAATGCCGAACGGATACTGACCTGGCTCGCGGACCGTCCGCTGACCTTCGTGCGCTGTCCGGACGGACGCGACGACGAGTGCTTCTTCCAGCAGCACCACACGGCTTCGACCCCGGACGAGATCGGATGGGTGGAGATCGAGGAAAGCGGCGGCAAGACCGCTCGGCACCTGGTCATTTCCGACGCCAGGGGGCTGGTGGCGGCGGCGCAGATCGCCGTCCTGGAGTTTCATCTCTGGGGCGCGCGCAAGGACCGGATCGACCGGCCGGAGCGGATCGTCTTCGATCTCGACCCGGACGAGGGCCTGGATTTCCGGGACGTGCGAGCGGCTGCGCGGGAACTGAAGGACATTCTCGAAGGCGTGGGGCTGAAATCATACCCCATGCTCACCGGCGGCAAGGGCATCCACGTCATCGTACCAATCCAGCGCCGCCGCGGCTGGGACGACGTCAAGGCCTTCGCCGCCGGCCTGGCGCGCCGGATGGCCGCCGCCGATCCCGACGGCTACGTGGCCCAGGCCTCCAAGGCGAAGCGCAAGGGCCGGATATTCATCGACTGGCTGCGCAACGAGCGTGGCGCCACGGCCATCGCTCCCTATTCGCCCCGCGCCCGTGCGGGCGCGCCCGTGGCGACGCCGGTCGGCTGGGAGGAACTCGCCCGCATCGACCGGGCGAACCGCTACACGCTGGACAATATCGGCGCGCGGCTGAAACGGCTGAAATCGGATCCCTGGGAAGGCTATGGCGAGGAGCGTCAATCGGTGACCGACGAACTACTGGCCTTCGTCAAAGCCGATTAGGTCGCACTTGCACGCCGCAGCAACGCCAGCCAAGTCGATCGTTCGGTCATGCGTGGCGAGGCCGTGAAATGCGCCAGTGCGGGCCGATCAGTGCAAGTAGCATAAGAGGAGTAGAGTACCATGCGCAGCATCATCGATATCCTGAAAGAGGATCATAGGCGTGTCCAGGGTGTGATTGACGATATTCTCGCAACAACCGAGAATTCTGAAAAGACGCGCGAGGAGTTGTTCGAAAAGATCAAGACGGATCTCGAGCTCCACACCAGTTTCGAAGAGGAGGTCTTCTATCCGGAAGCCCGCAAGGCGACGGGGATGGACGAGGAGATACGGGACGACCTGAAAGAGCACAAGGAAGCCGACCAGATGCTGGACAAGCTTTCGGCGATGAGTGTCACAAGCGATCGCTGGATGAAGGAACTCAGGAACCTGAAGGATGCGCTGGAGCATCACATCGAAGACGAACAGGGCGAACTCTTTCCCGCTACCGAGAAAGCCATTTCCGAAGAGAGGCTACAGGAGATGGGCCGTTCCTATCTCGCCCGCCGCGGGGACGACCGCGTCAGGCAGGCCGGTTGATCACCACGCATTCGATCAGCCACGAACGAAGACAAACGGAGCGAGACCCATGCAATTCATCACCGAGATCCTGAAGGACGACCATGACCGGGTGCTCAGCGCCCTGGACGACATGCTCTCCACCAGCCAGAGCCAGGATGACACCCGCCGCCAGCTCCTCGACAAGGTCCGGGACGAGCTGGAGCTGCACACCAGCTTCGAGGAGGAGGTCTTCTACCCCGAGGCCCGCGAGGCGACCGGTCTGGATGCGGAGATCAACGACGATCTGAAGGAGCACCGCGAGGCCGACATGCTGCTGGACCGGCTTTCCGCCATGAGCTCGATCGGCGAGCGATGGATGGATGTCGCCAAGGACCTTCGGGACGCGCTGGAACACCACATCCGCGACGAACAGAACGAGCTGTTCCCTGCGGCAGAAAAGGCCATCCCCTCCGACAGGCTGCAGGCGATGAGCCGCGCCTACCTGGCGCGGAAGAACGGCGAAGGCTACCGCCAGGCGGGCTGAGAGGAACGGGGCGGGCCGCCGCACGGGCGGCGGCCCGCACGCGTTTACACCGGCCGGGGCGACACTGCCGGATCGAAGGTCAGCTCGGCCCGCACGGCGTTGCGGATGAAGGACTCCGTCATCATCGCCAGGTCCTGCGCCCAGAACAGCCTCAGTTCCGGCCGCTCCAGGAAGTCCGTCTCGCACAGCGCCACGGCCCAGACCGAGACGAACCGCCGGCCATCGACCTCGATGACTTCCCAGTTCACGTCGTAGCCGATCTTCTCCGCGCCGCCGAAGGTGAAAGCGAAGACGTCCCGGCGCAGCCAGTCGATGAAGTCCTCGGCCTCGTGGCGCTCGCAGGCGGCGCGGAACAGCGGGTTCTGCAGATCGACCGGCACGAAATGGATCGCGAACAGCCGGAACACATTCAGCCCGAACCAGAAACGCCAGTCGCGGCCGCCGACGCGCAGCACGCATGTCCGCCCGAAGATGTCCCTTCCGGGCGCCACCTCGACCGGTACCGGGCCGTCCGCCTCCTCCAGGTTCACCATCGCCAGCGCGCCGGGCAGGGTTTCGGTCAGGAACCGGTCCTGACGGCGTCTGAGGGCCGCGATGGCGGCCGCGTCACGGTCTTCTGCCTCCGTTTCGCTCATGCTTCTCCTGATGCGGCCACGGATTCGCTACAGGTCGGATATCAGCTCAGCATGTCCACCTGATCGGTTGTCAGCGTCCCGGGCACGACGGTGACCGGGATGCGCATGGACCCGGCGCGGTCGCCGGCGAAGAACCGGACCAGCGGGCCCGGGCCGCCGGATTCCGGCGAGGCGCCCAGCACCAGGATGCGGATGGTCAGGTCTTCCTCGATCACGCCTGCAACCTGCTCGACCAGGTCGCCTTCGCGGATCACGAACTGGGGCGTCATGCCCGTATCGCGCTGCACCTGGTGGGCGAGGTCGGTGAGCAGCGCCTCGGCTTCCTCCCGCGCCTCCTCGCGCATCAGTTCGCCGACGCCCATCCAGTGCTGGAAGTCCGGCGGCTCGGTGACGCGAAGCAGCATGACTCCACCGTCTTCCATCGAACGGGCGCGCCGCGCGGCGAAGCGGAGCGCCAGCCGGCATTCCGGCGTGTCGTCGACGACGACGAGGAAGTTGCGCGCCTTTCCCCCATCCGATGGTCCGCTCATGCTGTCGCCTTGCCGGCCGTTGTCTCTTCGATCAGTCTGCCGGGCCGTCGCCCGTCATTTCAACAGAATGTTGCTGATCTCCCTCAGCTTGGTGCGGGCCCGAAGCAGATAGAAGCCCTGACTGGTAAGATGGTTGGGAAAGATCAGACCGTCGGGCGAGCCGTTCATGACCATCAGCGGATCGAGCCCGGCCAGGGTGCGCATCACCGTCAGCATCTCGTTCCACGGCAGGGTCAGGTTCCGCTCGGTCAGCACCGACTCGTAGTCGCGGCCCAGGTCGCGGAAGATGAGGTAGTAGGCGTACATCTTCCCCTTGTTGCGGTAGAACTCGTCGTCGACCTGATAGTCGATCCACCAGCCGCCGGCAAAGTCGCGCACGTGATCGTCGATGGCCTGGCTGGCGGAGCCAAGATCGGCGACGATGCGCTCGATCGTCGCCTGCAGGTTGTCGACGCGGCGGTCGAACACCGCCGCACCGCCGGCGAGACGGGTGTTGTAGGTCTGCAGACGACGGGCCGCGGCCATGTACTCGTCTTCGGCCGGGGTCGTCGGCAGCCAGGAAACCTCGGGGTTCCAGGTCCATTTGTCGCCGGAGATCTTGAGGTGACCCGCGGCGGCGCGCAGGTCCTCGTCCGCCGCCGACGAACCCCTGACGCGGCCGATCTGGTCGAGCAGCTCGACCGAGAAGCGGCTCAGCGCGTCGACGATGCCGAGCTGGAAGTTCGGCATGTTGTCCAGTCCGGCCGTCGGCGTGAACCAGGGATCGTTGGGCGTCCAGCGATGCTCGTTGATTTCGCGGTCCAGCAGAGCGGCCATGGTGGCGACCGTGTAGCTCGCCCCCTGCTCGACCCCCGCGGGCTCGACCCGGAAATCGAGATCGTCGTCGATCTCGTGGATCAACGCCATGCCGATCGGATAGTACAGCGCCGCGAAGACCGCCACGGCGATCAGCAGCGGCTTCCAGCTTTTCCGGACGATCCTGCCGGCGCCAAAGCGGCTGCCCAGGCGGCGGCGGTCCTCGCCAGTGATGCGGTCGCGGCTGTCCGCCCCGATTTCGCTCATGTTCTCAGACATTCTCCGTTCCCATGCAGCTGACATGGGTGGGGCGCGTCACCGGCGCAAGAAGCCCACGATGTCCTTGACCTCGGCCAGGATCGGGGCCGCCAGCGCTGCGGCGCGGTCGGCGCCATCGGCCAGCACGGCGTCGACGTGGTCGGGCGCGTCCATCAGCCGGCGCATCTCGGCGGCGATCGGCGCCAGCTTCTCGACGGCGAGATCCGCGAGCTGCTGCTTGAACGCGGAGAACTGGGCGCCGGCGAAGGCGCTCACCACGTCCTCCCTGGTCTGGTCGGACAGCGCGGCGTAGATGCCCATGAGGTTATGGGCCTCGGGGCGCTCGGCCAGGCCCTCGACGCTCTCGGGCAGCGGATGCGGGTCCGTCTTGGCCCGGCGGATCTTCTTCGCGATGGTGTCGGCGTCGTCGGTGATGTTGATGCGCGAATTGTCCGACGGGTCCGACTTCGACATCTTGGAGGTGCCGTCGCGCAGGCTCATCACCCGCGTCGCCGCGCCCATGATCAGCGGCTCCGTGACGGGGAAACACTCGGTCTTGTAATCGAAGTTGAACTTGATCGCGATATCGCGGCAAAGCTCGAGATGCTGGCGCTGGTCGTCGCCGACGGGCACGTGCGTCGCCTTGTAGGCCAGGATGTCGGCGGCCATCAGGTTGGGATAGACGAACAGGCCGACCGACGCGTTCTCGCGGTGCTTCCCCGCCTTTTCCTTGAACTGGGTCATGCGGTTCAGCCAGCCCATGCGGGCGACGCAGTTGAAGATCCAGGCCAGCTCGGCATGGGCCGAAACCTGCGACTGGTTGAAGATGATCGACGTCTTCGGCTCGATCCCGGCGGCCAGATAGGCCGCGGCGACCTCCCGGGTCGCGGTCTTCAGTTCGGCAGGGTCCTGCCAGACGGTGATGGCGTGCATGTCGACGACGCAGTAGATGCATTCGTAGTCGTGCTGGAGCGCCACGAAATTGCGTATCGCGCCCAGATAGTTGCCGAGATGAAGGTTGCCGGTCGGTTGCACGCCGGAAAAGATTCGGCCGGTCGCCATGGTCTGAATGTCCGTCTGGAAAGAGTTCGGGTCGGGCCGTTCCTGTAGGCTGACCGGCACGCGCGGTCAACCTGCTCGGCGATCCGTACGGCGGCGGACCGCCTGCCCGCGGACGGCTCGACCGAGACAGCGGCTTCAGTTGACCGAAATGGCAGGCTCCGGCCGGATCACGGGGGATGTCTCGCGCAGTTTGCCGCCGCCGTCCTTGCCGAAGGAAAGGGGACGGGCGCCGTCGAGGTCATTCTGGACCTTGAGCTGTTCGGCCGGCGGCTGGAGCGGCGCAGGGTCCACCACCGGCGCGGTCCTCTCATCGCTGCCGAAGGCCCGACGCAACCGGTCCGTAACCCTGGCCACAACGCTGTCGGCGCCCGAACCGGCCGCCGTGACGCCATAGACGACCGGCCCCTGGGCCCAGTGGCTGATGGTCATGCCTTCGCTGCTGATGGTATGAACATCCTGAGCGTCCTCACGCCACCGCGGACGCAGGAAGACGGTCAGATGACGCTCATCGGCGTCGGCAAAGACCAGACGGACCATGGGGCGGTCCCGGTCATCCACCAGCGTCTTTTCCACCAGACGGAACCCCAACGGGGCGAGATCGGGTACGGTCACGCCGATCGAGATCTGCTGGGATAGCCAGTCGATGGGCTCGTCGCCGCCGGCGGCGGAGATCACTGCGCCGCCGGAGAGGGCAAGGCCGGCGTCCCCCGCATGTTCGGAGACACTGTCAACGAACGCTGCGCGCGCGGTTCCATCCGAGCCGTCCTGCGCCAGCATCCATCCGCCGGCGGCGCCGCCAAGCAGTGCCGCAAGCAGCAGCGAGGCCGCCAGCAATCCCGTGCGAACGGGAGACGGCCGGCGCGCCGGCCGTTCGACAACCGCCCGCAACCGTTCCGGCACGGGCTCTCCGAGAACCGGATCGAACGCGGTCCGGATCGCGCTGTCCTGCTGCGCGAAGGCGGCGACCCGTTCTGCCAGATGGGGCCTGTCGCTGAGATATCGTTCCACGGCGGCGCGGCGTTCGGGATCCCGCGAAAGCCTGCCGTCCGCATAGGCCAGCAGATCGAGTTCGCCGATGGAGCAGGTATCGTCTGTCATTTCACCCGCCTCAGTTTTCGGCCGGCCGGCCCCGATTCCATCGAGATCCGAAGCGCTTCCCGCCCGCGGGACAGGCGTGACCGCAAGGTGCCGATCGGCACTCCGAGGATGCGTGCCGCCTCATCGTAGCTGAAATCCTCGAGCGAAACGAGCAGGATGGCCGCGCGCTGCTCCCGCGGCAGCAGGCTCAGGCCCGACAACGCCTCAGCCAATGCAACGCGTCCCTCCTGGCCTCCCGAAACGGGGCTTTCGTAGGCGCCGATCTCATCGGACGGCACCATCCGGCGCTCGTGGAACGTCTTCCGGTCATTCAGGAAACGCCGGTAGAGCAACCGGAACAGCCAGCTCCGCAAGGTGCCGCGCCCGCTCCAGAGACTGCTCTTGCGCAATGCCCGCTCCAGCGTGTCCTGCACCAGATCGTCGGCCCGGCTCCGGTCGCCCAGCAATGCGAAGGCGTACCGGCGCAAGTGAGGGATCTCTCGCGATATCAGCCATCGCATTTCGGTCAACGGCTCTGCCCTTCCTGCGATCCGAAAGATTCGCTCCTGCAGATAAGGACAGGACACGCGGACGGGAAGTTCCATCCAGACGTCCGCAACCCGAAAAATTCCGGCGGACCGATGGAACCCGGAGCCGGGACGCCCTGTCCTTGGGACGGAGCCCGCGTTCCGGAAATGAACGAGCGGCCCGCACAACAAACAGGAGAATCAAGCAAATGCCGAAATTTCTGACCCTCGCCGCCGCCGCCATCGCCATCTCCGCGGCCGCAGCGACCGCGCCGGCTCTCGCCCCCCAAAGCGCCGCACAGGCACAGCAGACTCAGGGTGGCGAATCCGCTGAGGTCAGCGCCGGGAAGGTCGACGCTTTCGCCGCGGCGATCGTCCGGATCCAGGAGATCTCCGACGAATGGCAGCAGAGGCTTGCCACCGCGGAAAGCGCGGAACAGCAGCAGGCGATGCGCAAGGAAGCCAACAGCGAAATGCTCTCCGCCGTCGAGGGAGAGGGCATTTCCGTCGAGGAGTACAGCCGTATCGCCAACCTGGCGTCGTCCGATCCGGCGCTGCAGCAGCGCATCAACAATGCGGTCCAGGAACTCCGCGAGGAAGGCTGACCACTTCGCAACTTCGCAACAGCGACCATCGCCGGGATTGGGAGCCCGGCGATGGTCGGCGGCCGGACGCAATGAAAGCCGAGCAACAATTCCAGCCGACCGCGAACGCGGCTCCAGGCTAGCGCGCCATCTCCGCGCGGATGGCGCCGAGCATGGGCGCGTCGGCCGGCGGCATCGGGAAGCTCGCCAGATCATCGGCGGCGACAAAGGCGATGCGCTGTTCCTCCAGCCCTGCAGGCGTGCCGGCCCAGCGCCGGCAGGCGAAGACCGGCATCAGCAGGTGGAAGTCGTCATAGGCGTGGGAGGCGAAGGTCAGCGGCCGCAGGTCCGCCGGGTCGATCCGTATCCCCAGTTCCTCGCCGCATTCGCGCACCAGGCAATCCTCGGGGCTTTCGTCGGGCTCGACCTTGCCGCCCGGAAACTCCCAGAGGCCGGCCATCGACTTGCCTTCGGGACGCTCGGCCAGCAGCACCTCGCGTTGCTCGTTGATCAGCGCGACGGCGGCGACAAGAACCAGCGTCATGACCGGTAGTCCGCGTTGATGTCGATGTAGCCGTGGGTCAGATCGCAGGTCCAGACGCGTGCCCGGCCCTCGCCAAGTCCGAGATCCACCTCGATGCGGATGTCGCGGCCCTTCATGTGGTCGCCCAGATCGGCTTCCCTGTAGTCGGGCCGGCGGCTGCCATCCTCGGCGATGGTGACGCCGCCGACGCGGACGCGCAGCCGGTTGCGCTCGGCCCTTTCGCCCGACTTCCCGATGGCCATGACGATGCGGCCCCAGTTGGCGTCCTCGCCGGCGATGGCTGTCTTGACCAGCGGCGAATTGCCGATGGCGAGCGCCACCGTCCGGGCGGCCCGGCCGTCCTCGGCGCCGGTGACGTCGATGGTGATCAGCTTCTGCGCGCCCTCGCCGTCGCGGGCGATCTGGATGGCGAGATCGCGCAACACGTCTTCCAGCGCCGCCGCGAAACCCGCCAGCGCGGGATCGTCGGCCCGCTCGACAGCCCGGTGGGCCGGGCCCATGCCGGTGGCGAACAGCAGGCACATGTCGGAGGTCGACATGTCGCTGTCGACGGTGACGCAGTTGAAGGTGCGGTCGGCGATGGGGCCGAGCAGGTCGCGCAGCACCGTAGCGGGGAGCCTGGCGTCGGTCACGACATAGGACAGCATCGTCGCCATATTCGGCGCGATCATGCCGGAACCCTTGGCGACGCCGTTGATGGTCACCTCGACGCCGCCGATGGCCACGCGGGCGGTGGCGCGCTTCTCGAAGGTATCGGTGGTCATGATGCCGGCGGCGACCTCGGGCCAGCCGTCGTCGCGGACATGGGCGACCAGTTCCGGCACCGCCGCGCACAGGCGGTCGATCGGCATGGGCTCTCCGATCACGCCGGTGGAGGCGACCAGCACCTCCTCGGCGGCGCAGCCCAGCGCCTCGGCCACGGCGGCAGCGGTGGCGGCGACATCCCTTTCACCCCGCTCGCCGTTGAAGACATTGGCGTTGCCGGCGTTGACAATCACCGCCCGCGCCGTCCCGCCGGGCAGCCGCTTCGCATTCCAGACCACGGGCGCCCCGGCGGTGGTGGAGGTCGTCTGCACGCCGGCGACGGTCGTGCCCGGCGCGAAGGCGAGCATGGTCAGATCGTTGCGGCCCTTGTAGCGCAGTCCGGCGGCGATCGCGCCGCAGCGGCAGCCGGCGATGGGCGGCAGTTCGGGCTGCTTTTCGGGCGCAAGGGGCGAGACGGGCAAGGGCATGACAGGGGCCTCACATGTGGACGACGCCCCGGGATATGATCCCGGGTCATAGAGCTGCATCACCGCCGAACCGGGTCCGGCGGTCAAGCCCCGGAAGGCAAAAACGGTTGCCGGAACTCTACCAGGTGTCGATCCAGGCGTGCTTCTTGCCGCTGCGGGGCTCGGGCGGCGGGGCCGCCTTCAGCGCCGCGACGATCATGCGCCGGGTATCGGCCGGATCGATGACGTCGTCGATCTCGAAATAGCTGGCCGTCGAGAGCGCCTTGCCGTTCTCGTAGGAGGCGGCGACCATCTCCTCGAACTTGCGGTTGCGCTCCTCCGGGTCCTCGATCGCCAGCAGTTCCTTCCGGTAGGCCAGCTTGACCGCGCCCTCCAGCCCCATGCCGCCGAACTCGCCCGACGGCCAGGCCACGGTGAACAGCGGCGCGTGGAAGCTGGCGCCGGCCATGCCCTGGGCGCCGAGACCGTAGGATTTGCGCAGGACAAAGGAGAAGAACGGCACCGTCAGATTGGCGCCGGCGACGAACAGCCGGCTGCAATGGCGGACGAGCGCGGTCTTCTCGACCTCCGGTCCCACCATCATGCCGGGCGTATCGACCAGGAACATGATCGGGATGTCGTAGGCGTCGCAGAGGCGCATGAAGCGCGCTGCCTTGTCGGAGCCCGGCGTGTCGATGGCGCCGGACAGATGGCTCGGATTGTTGGCGATGACGCCGAGCGGCCGGCCCTCGACGCGGATCAGCGCGGTGACCATGCCGAGCCCGAAGCCGCGGCGCAGTTCCAGCACCGAGCCTGTGTCGGCGACGACGTCGATTACCTCGCGGACATCATAGAGACGCTTGCGGTTCTCCGGCACGATCCGGCGCAGCAGCCGCTGGTCGGCGCAGTCCCAATCGGCGACCGGTCCCTGGAAGTAGGACAGGTACTTCTTCGCCGTGGCCACCGCCTCGGCCTCGTCCCTGACCGCGATATCGACCACGCCGTTCGGCACCTGGTCGGACATCGGCCCGACTTCCTTGGGGCTGAAGACGCCGAGACCGCCGCCCTCGATCATCGCCGGACCGCCCATGCCGATATTGGAGTTCTCTGTGGCGATGATGACGTCGCAGCAGCCGAGCAGCGCCGCATTGCCGGCGAAGCAGTAGCCGGAGTTGATGCCGACGATGGGCGCCAGACCGCTCATCTTGCCGAACATCTCGAAGGTGTGGATGTGCAGGCCGCCCACCTGGCCGATATCGACGTCGCCGGGCCGGCCGCCGCCGCCCTCGGTGAAGACGACGAGCGGCAGCTTGTAGCGCAGCGTCTGCTGCAGCAGCCGGTCCTTCTTGGCGTGATTCTGCATGCCCTGGGTGCCGGCCATCACCGTGTAGTCGTAGCAGAGCACGGCGACGCGGCTCTTCTGCTCGGGGAAGGTGTCGCCGTTGACGTGCCCCAGTCCCGCCAGCATGCCGTCGGCGGGCGTGTTCTCGATCAGGTCTTCCATGGACCGCCTGGTCCGCTGCGCAGCGACGGCGAGCGAGCCGTACTCGACCCAGGTGCCTTCGTCGATCAGGTCGGCGACGTTCTCCCGGGCCGTCCGCTGACCGGTCTTGCGCCGTCGCTCGACCGCCTTCGGCCGGTTTTCGTCCAGCGTCTTCGCCTGCCGTTCCAGCGTCTCCGCGAGATCGGGGCGGATATGGTCGAGATCGACCTCCTCCTGCTCGGCTTCCGCCGCGCCGGCGACATCCGCAGGCTCGATGAAAACGAGGGGATCGCCCTCGTAGACCGTGTCCGTCGCCTCGACGGCGAGCTGGCGGACGACGCCGGAGAACTCGGCCGTGATCTCGTGCTCCATCTTCATGGCGTCCATGATCAGCACGCGCTGACCGGCGCGGACCTCGTCGCCCTCGGCCACATCCATGGCGACGACGGTCCCCTGCATGGGCGCCAGCAGCGGCCTTGCGCCATCGGGCGCCTGCTCCTCGGCCGCCGCGGCGCGGGCTTCGGCCTCCTGCTTGCCAAACGCCAGGATGGCCAGCGGGTCGGAGTTCTGCACCTTCGCGCCGGCCTGGCGCCGTCCGCCGCCGGCCGCCGGGGCCTGGACCTCGCGATAGAGCCTGGGATGCTCGCCGGGCCTGACGAAATCGGCCATGCGGCTCTCGAGGAATCCTGTGTCGACGCGGTTGGCCACGACGTCCGGGTGCTTCAGCACGTTCTGGAGGAAGGCAATGTTCGTGGCCACACCTTCGATGCGGAAGGCCGACAGCGCGCGATAGGCGCGGGCCACGGCGACGGCATAGTCGGCGTCGGCGCTGTGCACGATCAGCTTGGCCAGCAGGGAATCGAAACTCGGGCTGGTGCGGTAGCCGGCGTAGCCGAAACTGTCGACGCGGATGCCGCGCCCCGTCGGCGGATCGAAGGCCTGCAGGACGCCGCCGGAAGGCATGACATCGCCGCTTTCGGTCATCCGCTCCATGTTGACGCGGAGCTGGATGGCGTAGCCCTTCGGCTCGGGCCGGTCGCCGGCGACGCCCAGGTCGGCCAGGCTCCGCCCTTCGCAGACACCGAGCTGCAGCGCCACCAGATCCACGTCGCAGACTTCCTCGGTCACCGTATGCTCGACCTGGATACGGGCATTGGCCTCGATGAAGGCGTAGCCCGGCGCCGGCGCGTCGGGTCGGGCGTCGACCAGGAACTCGAAGGTGCCGAGACCACGGTAGTTCACCGCGCGTGCGAGCTTCAGCGCCGCTTCGATCAGTCCTTCTCTGACGTCGCCATCCAGCCCCGGCGCGGGGGCGACCTCGACGATCTTCTGGTTGCGCCGCTGGATCGAGCATTCGCGTTCCCGGAAATGGGTCACGCCGCCCTGCCCGTCGCCCAGCACCTGCACCTCGACATGGCGCGCCGGCCGCAGCAGCCGCTCGACATAGACGTCAGGATTGCCGAAGGCCTGCTTCGCCTCCGACCGGCAGCGTTCATGGGCGGACGCCAGATCCTCGCCGGCGCGGACGACCCGCATGCCGCGGCCGCCGCCGCCGGCGACGGCCTTGACCATCACCGCGCCGTCGGCCCCGAGACCGTCGAGAAAGCGTTGCGCTTCATCCAGGTCCGTCGGGCCTTCAGTGCCCTCGATCACCGGCACGCCGTGCTCGATGGCGAGGCTTCGCGCGCGACCCTTGTCGCCGAACAGCGCCAGCACGTCGGCGTCCGGGCCGATGAAGGTCAGTCCCGCCTCGGCGCAGGCGCGCGCGAAGTCCGCATTCTCGGCCAGGAAGCCATAGCCTGGATGGACGGCGCTCGCCCCGGTCTGCTTCGCGGCGTCGACGATACGGGCGATGTCGAGATAGGGCGCGACGCCCTTCGCCCCCAGCGCGACCGCCTCGTCCGCCCGGATGACGTGCAGGTTCTCGGCGTCGTCGTCGGCATGCACGGCGACCGTCGCCCAGCCCTGCTCGGCGGCGGTCTGCATCACGCGAACGGCGATTTCGCCTCGATTGGCGACAAGTAGTTTCTTCATGCGAACTGGCCTCCCCGGCGGCGGAGTGTGCCGCAGCCAGGCGCGCAGTGCAAAGACCCGTTGGCCCGTCAGCCGAAGCCGTGACCTGCGATATTTGCGGGTTCTGCCCGCTGCGCGGCCTGACTAGGTTGTGGCCGAGTTTCCAGATTACGGTGACCCGCCCTGCCCGACACCAGCTTCACAGATGTTCCGAGCCGCATCGACGCCCGGAGTCTCTGGACGCTGTTCGCCGCCTTCCTCAGCCAGGGCGCCGCCGCCTTCGGCTTCATCGCCTTCACACTGCTGGCGCCGGGTCTGGCGGAAGAAACCGGCCTGGACGAGCGCGATTTCGGTCTCACCTTCACCTTCATCTTCCTGGGCACCACCATCGCCAGCCCGTTCTGCGGCCAGCTGATGCGCCGGGTCGGCAGCGTCGCCACCATGGTGCTATCGCTTTCGGGCATGGCCCTGTCGATCCTGATCGCGCTCAACGGGACCTGGACGACGGTGATGCTGTCGGCCTTCCTCTACGGCGTCTGCTATGGCCCCTACGGTCCGGCCAATGTCACCATGGTGTCGGCCAACACGCCGCGCCGGCATGTCGGACTGTTCATGGCGATCCGGCAGTCGGGCGTCTCGGTCGCCGGAACCGCCGCCGGCTATCTGCTGCCCGCGCTGATGCTGGCGGTAGGCTGGCGCGCCGGGGTCTGGGTGATGCTGGCGACCGTCGTCGTGACCGCCCTCGGCACACTGATCTTCGCACCGGTCTTCCGCTTCCGGCCCGACGCCGCGCCGCCATCGAGTTCGACGCCCCTCGGCCTGCGACGCGCACTGGAGCGTTTCCTGCTGCCGAAGGACCTCCGGCTGCTGGGCTGGACCGCCATCGCCTTCGCGGTCTCCCACACCTCGCTGTTCACCTTCACCTACATCTACCTGCTGGAAGGCGTCGGCCTGGACCCCATCGCCGCCGGCGCGTTCTTCGGCATCGTCCAGCTCTCCGCCATCGCAGGACGGCCGCTGGCCGGGTATTTCTCCGACCGGATCGGCTCGCCGGAGAGCACGCTGGCGATCCTGGCCGTCGGCGCCTCGGTTGCCATCGCCGGCGCCCTGGCGCTGACCCCGGAAAGTCCGGCATGGGTGATGTATCCGATCGCGGTGCTGGCCGGACTGTCGGGGAACAGCTGGTCGCCGGTGTTCATGACCGCCGTGTCGCTCCGCGCGCCCGCGGGCCAGGTCAGCGAGATGAACGGCCGGGCCTACGCCTTCGCTTCACTGGGCTGGATGACGGCGCCGCCGCTGATCTGGGCCCTGATCGAGCTGACCGGCAGCTACGCTGCGCCGTTCGCCGTGGTCATCGCCGGCAACCTGATTTCCGGCGCGATGCTGATCGCCCATGTCAGGAAAGGCGCCAGCCCGCCAATAGGCTCCTGACGGCAACGACGAAGGCCAGCGGCTGGTCCAGCGCCAGATGATGGTGGGCTTCGGGGATACCGACCATCGGGGCGTCCTCTCCGATCAGGCCGCGGATGTAGTCGCGGCTCTGTTCATCGACGATCGCGGACTTCTCGCCGTAGAGATAGGCCTTCCGGCAGGTCGCCTCGGCCAGGAAGTCGTCGAAGGGCTCGCCGAAGCGGCTATTGTCCATGGCGCCGCCGTGCCATTTCCAGCACCAGCCCTCCGGCTCCCGCTTGATCGAATGCCGGCCGATATGCTCCACGAGGAATTCGTTGTCACAGGGCTGGGCCGGGGCCAGGCGGAAGCGCGAGAGCGCCTCCTCGAAGCTTTCGTAGTGGCGCTTGTTGCCCATGCGCGGGCGGCGGTTCAGATCTTCCTCGCGGCGCTCCGGCGGGCGGAGCGGGGAATCGCAGACGATGATGCCGGCCAGTTCATCGCCATGGGTCTGGCCGAAGCGGCTGGCCATGAAGCCGCCGAAGCTGGCGCCGACCACCACGACCGGGCCGGCCAGACCGGCATCGGCGATCACGCCGCGCATGTCGGCGACCCGGACGTCGGCGCCATAGCTGTCCCGCGCACCGCTGTCGCCCATGCCCGACAGGCTGATCGAGGCGACGTCGTGCGTCTGCGCCAGGAAGGGCGCGATGAAGCTCCACCAGTGGGCGTGGCCGCCGCCGCCGTGGACGAACAGCAGCCCGCCCCTGGCCGGCTTCCGCTTTGCGGGCCAGGAGAGGTAGTGGACGGCGCAGCCGTCGACGTCGACGAAGCGTTCCTCGCCGGCGTCGGCCATGTTCGCGTGATACCAGTCGGGCGCAGGTGCGCGGACCTTGAGCAGGTCGGACGGAACGTCGGTCATGCAGAATCTCCCCTGGCGGCCATTTTCGCGGGCAGCCGCCATGCTGCCAAGGGCGTTGATGTACCGGCCGGGCACGCAGACAATCTCTCGCAGGAGCAAGGACGCGACGACGCAGCACCCTTGCCGATGTCATCCCCGCCTTGTGCGGGGATCCGGAGCGGCTTGGCCGCAAGTTGATGATTGGACCGGATGCCCGCATAAAGCGGGCATGACACCGTGAGTACGGGCATGTCTTCAGGGGAGGAAAGACGATGGACGAGACACGCATTCCGGTCCTGGTCGGCTCGGGCCAGGTCACCCAGCGGGAAGAAGACCCCAGGGCGGCCCTGTCGCCGATGGACCTGACAGCGGCCGCCGGCGCGGAGGCCGCGAAGGACGCCGGCGCGGAGCGGCAGGTGCTGGAGGCGCTGGACACCGTCGTCCAGCTCGCTTCCTTCTCCGACACCAGCTGGCGCTTCACCTGCCCGTTCGGCCGCTATACGAACCCACCGAAATCGCTCGCCGCACGGCTGGGCGCAACGAACGCGAAGCGGCTGGTCTACACCCATGCCGGCGGGAACATGACCCAGTGGTGCATCAGCCGCATGTCGGAGATGATCACCCGCGGCGAGCTCTCGGCCGCCATGATCGCCGGCGGGGAAGCGCTGGCGACCCAGAAGGCCGCCCAGCGTGCCGGCGTGGAGCTCGACTGGTCGGAGGATCCGGGCGGCGAGCCTGAGCGCTGGGGCGTCTCGAAGCGCGGCTGGAGCGACATGGAAGACCGCCACCGCATGGCCGGCGCGATCTTCGCCTATCCGCTGGTCGAGAACGCCATCCGCGGCCACAAGGGCGAAACCATCGACGAGCACCTGATGTCCATGGGCCGCCTGTTCGAGGGCTTCGCCAGGGTGGCGGCGGCGAACCCGCTGGCCGATCGCCGCGACGGTTTCACCGCCGAACAGATCGCCACGGTCAGCGAGAAGAACCCCTTCATCGGCTTCCCCTACACGAAGCTGATGAACGCCAACGCCTTCATCGACCAGTCGGCCGCGGTCATCCTGATGTCGGTGGCCCGGGCGAAGGAACTGGGCATCCCGCGGGAGAAGTGGGTCTTCCTGCATGGCTGCGGCGACGCCAACGACCACTGGTACCTGTCGGACCGGATCAATCACTGGAGCTCGCCGGCCATGCGCACGGTGGGCGAGGAGACCTGCCGCATGGCGGGCAAGTCGGTCGGAGACATGGACTTCCTCGACCTCTATTCCTGCTTCCCCTCCGCCGTGCAGATCGCCTGCGCCGAGATGGGGATCGCCGAGGACGACCCGCGCGGGCTGACGGTGACCGGCGGCCTGCCCTATTTCGGCGGACCGGGGAACAACTACGTCACCCACTCCATCGCCGAGATGATGAACCGGGTCCGCGCCCGGCCCGGCTCCTGGGGCCTCGTCACCTCCAACGGCAACTACGTCACCAAGCAGTCGGCGGGAATCTACTCGACCGATATGCCGGAGAAGCCGTTCTCCCCCGCCGATCCGGCGACCTATCAGGCGCGGATCGACGCCGAGAAGGGGCCGGAAGTGGCCGAGTTCGCCGAAGGCCCGGCGGAGATCGAGACCTACACCGTGATGCACGACCGCAAGGGACCGAGCTACGCGATCCTGTTCGGCAGGCTGGACGACGGGCGGCGCTTCATCGCCAACACGCCCGCCGACCCGGATCTGCTGGCGGAGATGGAACGGACAGACTATCTGGGCCGCGCCGGGCAGGTCTCGACCGCCGACGGCGTCAACATCTTCGTGCCGGCGTGAAAGCAATGTCGTCCCCGATGGCGATGCCACTCGGGGACCGGGCTGATCCAGCCTGGTGTTGGACTCGATCCCCGCGCACCGCTCCGCGCTGGCGGGGGTGACACCGGAAGTACGCGCCGACCGGTCATGCCGCCAGCGCAACCTCGCTTACCACGGCCACGTAGTGGCAGGCGGCTGCGGCGAGCACGAAGGCGTGCCAGACCGCGTTCTGGAACTTCAGCCGCTCCCAGAGGTGGAACAGCACGCCCAGGCTGTAGAGCAGGCCGCCGACGCCCAGCAGCACGATGGCTTGCAGCGACATGTTCGCGAACATCGGGCCCAGGGCGAGCAGGATCACCCAGCCAAGCAGCAGGTACACGGCGATCGACAGCCGTTCGAAGCGGTGCGGCCAGACCAGCTTCAGCATGGCGCCGGCGAGGGCCCCGGCCCAGACCACGCCGAACAGGCTCCAGCCCCACGCGCCGCCAATGGCGACCAGAGTGAAGGGCGTGTAGGTGCCGGCGATCATGAGGAAGATGGCGGCGTGATCCAGGCGGCGGAAGATACCCTTCCAGTCCCCCTCGGGCATCAGGTTGTAGGCCGCCGAGCAGCCGAGCATGGTCACCAGTCCGCCGGCATAGATGACCAGCGCGGCCATCCTGAGCGCATCCGCAGCGGGCAGGGCCAGGGCGGCCAGCGCGGCGCAGGCGCCCATGGCCAGCGCCAGCCCGATGGCGTGGACAAGGCCGTCGGCGATGCGTTCGGCGCGGCTGTAGTGGCGGCCCATCCCTTCCGGTCTCCCGCAGTCGTCGTCAATCTTCATCTGGTCGGATCCGGCGGCGCGGCAAGCCCCTTCCTTCCCGATCATGGGCCATGCACCATGGCGACAATGTGAAGAAGGCCGATCCTGGGGAGGACGCAATGGCGCTGAAACTGAATCTGATGGCCGGCTACTGGTCGTCGCATCCGCCGCAGAACATGGTCGCCATGGCGCAGCTCGCCGAGCGGCTGGGCTGCCATGGCTTCTTCACGGCGGAGGCCTACGGCTCCGACGCGCTGACGCCGCTGGCCTGGGTCGGCGCGCAGACCGAGCGGATCAAGCTCGGCACGGCCATCGCGCAGATTTCGGCGCGGACGCCGACCTCGCTGGCCATGCACGCCATCACCCTGGATCATCTCTCGAACGGGCGGGTGATCCTGGGTCTCGGCGTCTCCGGCCCGCAGGTGGTGGAGGGCTGGTACGGCCGGCCCTTCGCCAAGCCGCTGGCCCGCACCCGCGCCTATATCGACATCATCCGCCAGGTGCTGGCCCGCGACGAACCGGTCGAACACCAGAGCGAGCACTACACGCTGCCCTATCCGGCGGATGCGCCGGGCTCCTGGGGCCTGGGCAAGCCGCTGAAATCCATCGTCCATCCGCTCCGCTCCGACCTGCCGATCTTCCTCGGCGCCGAGGGCCCGAAGAACGTGAAGATGGCCACCGAGATCTGCGACGGCTGGTTCCCGCTCTACTTCTCGCCGACCGGCCCCAAGGTCTATGCCGAGCAGACGGCGAACCTGAAGCCCGGCTTCGAGATCTTCTGCCCCGTCCGCATCGCCATCACCGATGACATCGAGGGCGCGCTGGCCAGAGTGAAGGAGAACCTGGCGCTCTATGTCGGCGGCATGGGCGCGCGCGACCGCAATTTCCACAACGACCTGGTCGCCCGCATGGGCTATGCCGACGCGGCGGCGAAGATCCAGGACCTCTATCTCGACGGCAAGCGACGGGAGGCCGTGGCCGCCGTGCCCGACAGCCTTGCCGACGAGATCAGCCTGATCGGCCCGCCCGAGCGCATCCGCGACAGGCTGGCCGCCTGGGAGGAGAGCCCGGTGACGGGCCTGATGGTCTGGGCCGCCGACGAGCGCGAACTGACGCAGATGGCGGAGCTGGTGGTGGGGCGGTAGGCCGGTCGCCGCCATCGAAGCTCAGACCGGTTCGTCGTTGGCGCGCGGCGCCCGTCGGCCGCTCGCCATCTGCCCCAGTGTGAAGTTCTTCTGGCCCAGATGCCCGAAAGCGAAGGAGAGCTTCGCGTCGACCAGGACCGTGAAGCCCAGTTCCCGGGCCTTGTCGCAGAAGCCGAAATCCTCGCCCAGCCAGATGTCGCGGCCGTCGCGCTCCTCGAGGAAATGCGACGGGAAATACGGCTTCTCCATGCGGCGGAAGATGTGCGCCTTCACCAGCATGCCGCCGCAGCCGAGATAGTCGGCCGCCACCAGCCCGTCATCGGGGCCGAGCGCGAGCGGCTCGCCCCAGCGCTTCATGGCGGTGATCCGTTGCCGTCCCTCGAGCCGGGTCGAGGCGGCGGCGCCGACGATGTCGCGATCGTGGGAGAGCAGGCGCGCGCCGGTCTCCGGCGGGAAGGTCATGTCGCTGTCGAGGAACAGCAGATGCGTGGCGCCGTGCTCCAGCGCGCGGTTGACCAGGTTCTGCCGGCCCTGGGGCAGGATCGCGACCTTTTCGTTGACCAGGATCGAGGGGATGCGCCGGTGCGTCATGTCGGCGAGCATGCGCGCCAGGCAGACCGCGAAATCCATGTGGACCATGTCGCCCGACGGCACGCAGACCGCGACGCGGAGGGCCGGCGCGTCAGGCATGGACCGCCATCAATTCAAACGGCGCCCTTGGATCCCGGATCGCAGTCCGAGACAGGCTTGATCCAAGGGCCCAGCGAAGAAAAAACCGGGTCCCGGGGTCAAGCCCCGGGACGCCGTCGGGACAAAGGCGGTAATCCCCTCGCGCGCCTGTTGGCACTATTTGAACTCCCGCGCGTCCTCGACGACGACGCCGTCGTTGGGCAGACTGCCGGGCTCGACAATCTCGACCTCGCCGCGCAGCTTGGTGACCGTCTGCACCGTCTGCTTCAGCGCCTCGATCAGCGCCGCGCCGCCCGAGGAGGCCTCGGCCTTGAGGGTCATCTGGTCGCGGTTGTCGGGATTGGTGACGACGATGCGCGCCTTGTCGACCTCCTTGTGGCGGTCGACGATCTGGCCCACCAGCTTGGCGTGGACGAACATGCCGCGCACCTTGCAGGACTGATCGGCCCGGCCCATCCAGCCCTTGATCCGGGTGTTGGTGCGGCCGCATTCGCTCTGGCCCGGCAGGATCGCCGTCATGTCGCCGGTACCGTAGCGGATCAGCGGATAGATCGGGTTGAAGGTGGTCACCACGATCTCGCCGACCTCGCCCTCCGCGACCGGCTCGCCCGTGCCGGGGCGGCAGATCTCCAGAATCAGCCCCTCGTCCAGGATCATGCCCTCGACGGGGATCGATTCGTAGGCGATCAGTCCGACGTCGGCGGTGCCATAGCCCTGCGTGGTCTGGATGCCGCGGTCCTCGAACCACTGCCTGAGCGAAGGCGGCAGCGGTTCCGCGCCGACCGAGGCCTTGCGGTAGGAGGAGCTGTCACGCCCCATTTCGTCCGCCTTCTCCAGCAGGATGCGCAGGAAGGACGGCGTGCCGGCATAGGCGGTGGGCTTCAGCTTCTCGATCGCGTCGACCTGCATCTCGGTATTGCCGACGCCGCCGGGGAAGACCGCGCAGCCGATGGCGCGGCAGCCCGTCTCCACCAGCATGCCCGCGGGGGTGAGGTGATAGGACAGCGTGTTGTGGACCACGTCGCCCTGGCGAAAGCCGGCGGCGTAGAGCGCGCGGGCGTAGCGCCAGTGGTCGCGCGCCGAGCCGTCGGGCTCGAAGATCGGGCCGGGCGACATGTAGATATGCGCCATCTCGGTGACGGCCACGGCGTTGAGGCCGCCGAAGGGCGGGTTCGCCGCCTGGGCCTCCTGCACGTCGGGCTTGCGGATGACCGGCAGCTGCCGCAGCGCCTCGCGGCTGTTGATCTCTTCGGGGTGGATGTCCTTGTAGAGTTCGCCGAAGAAGGTAGAGCCGTTCTTCGCATGCGCCACCTGCCCCGGCAGCGCCGCCATCAGGTCTTCCTCGCGCTTTTCCGGCGCGCGCGATTCCAGCCCGTCGTAATGATCCATCATTCTTGCCTCCCCTGGTGCATCTGCGCGCGCGAAGCCTAGCGTGAAAGCCGGGGCGCGGCCAAGCGGCTCACTGCGCGCCGAAGGGCACCGCCCCCACCGTGCCGCATGGGTCACCCGCTTTGTCGCTTCCGGCCGGATGTGCTTCAATGCCGCCCGGGAGGACAAACGCCATGACTCTGAAAATCTGGCCGGTCACGGAAAGCTTCGCCGCCGAGGTCGACGGGGTCGACCTGTCGCAGCCCCTCGACGCGGATACCGTCGAGGAGATCAAGCAGGCGTTCTGGAAATACGCCGTGCTGGTCTTTCCGGACCAGAAGCTGACCCAGGATCAGCATGTGGACTTCGCGCGCCATATCGGCCCGCTGGAGGAATCGATCGCGCGCCACCGCAAGGACATCAAGCCCAGGCTGCGGCTCGACCTGGCCGACGTCTCGAACCTCAACGACCGCGACGAGATTCTGGAGGAAGATCACCGGCTCAGGCAGTTTCAGCTCGGCAACCGGCTCTGGCACACCGACAGTTCCTTCAAGTTCGTGCCCGGCCGCGCCAGTCTGCTTTATGGCCGGGCCGTACCGCCGGCGGGCGGGCGGACCGAGTTCGCCGACGAGCGCGCGGCCTGGGACGCGCTGGACGCGGCGACGCAGGCGAAGCTGGACGGGCTGATCGCCGAGCACTGCATCCGCTATTCGCGCATGCGCATGGGCTTCGACAATTTCTCGGAGGAGGAAATCCGCCAGATGCCGCCCGTGCCGCAGGTGCTGGTGCGCACCATTCCCGAGACGGGGCGGAAGAACCTCTATCTCGCCTCCCACGCCCTGAAGATCGTCGGCATGGAGGACGAAGCCGCGCGGAAGCTGATCGACGACCTGATCGCGCACGCCACCCAGCGCCAGTTCGTCTACAGCCACCGCTGGCGGGCGAACGATCTGGTGATGTGGGACAACCGTTGCACCATGCACCGGGGCACGCCATTTGACGATCTGGTCTACAAGCGGGACGTGCAGCGGGCGACGGTAGCCGAACCGGCCAATTCCGTCGAGATGGCGGGCCTGCCGCTGCCCGGGATCGCGGCATAGGAGAGAGCCATGGGTCTGTTCGGATCGAAACGCGACGACGGCGCCTTCGGACTGGTGTCGGGCAGCTTCCCCGACCCGGCGACGGATATCGACGCCGCCGCAGACAAAGGCGTGGCCGTGCTTGCCGGCGGCTGCTTCTGGTGCGTGGAGGCGGTCTATCTGGAACTGGACGGCGTCCGGTCCGTGGTCAGCGGCTATGCGGGCGGCTCGCCGGAGACGGCCGACTACAACAGCGTCTGCTCGGGCCGCACCGGCCACGCCGAGGCGGTCGAGATCCGCTACGACCCGCAGAAGATCAGCTTCGGCATGCTGCTGAAGATATTCTTCTCGGTGGCCCACGATCCGACACAGGTCGACCGTCAGGGCGCCGATGTCGGCCCGCAATACCGCTCCGCGATCTTCTATGCCGACGACGAACAGAAACGCGTGGCGGAAGCCTACATGGCGCAGATCGACGATGCCGGCGTGCTGGACGGCGCCATCGCGACGACGCTGGAGCCGCTGGAGGCGTTCTACGAGGGCGAGGACTACCACCAGAACTACGCCGCCCGGAACCCGATGCAGCCCTATATCGCCTTCACCGCCGCGCCCAAGGTGCAGAAGCTCTACAAGCTCTATCCGGAGAAGACCAAGGGGCGCTGACCGCTTGTGGAATCAGGTCTCCCTTGTCGCCCTTGAACCCCGGATCATGTCCGGGGCAGGCTTGATACAAGGGCCCAGCCAAGGGAAGAACTGGGGCCTGGGGTCAAGCCCCAGGACGCCAGGCGATTCAATCGTGTCGTGGGGAATCTACCCGCGGTCGTCGTAGTCCAGCACGACCCGGTCGCTGACAGGCGTCGCCTGGCAGGTCAGCACATAGCCGGCCTCGATCTCCTCGGGCTCCAGGCCGTAGGTCTTGTCCATCTCCACCTGGCCCTCCACCAGCTTCGCGCGGCAGGTGCAGCACATGCCGCCCTTGCATGCGAAGGGCAGATCGGCCTGCCGCGCCAGCGCGGCGTCGAGGATGGAGGTGCCGTCGTCGACCATGTCGAAGTCCATGCGGTGGCCGTCGACCACGACGCCCACATGACGGGTCGGCAGGCTCTCGCCCGGCGCGGCGGTCTTCTTCGGCTTCGCATTGCCGTCCCCGGCCGGAGTGAACAGCTCGAAGCGGATGCGCTTGCGCTCGACGCCGCGGTTCTTCAGCGCCCTGGAGACGGTCTCGATCATCGCCTGCGGGCCGCAGAGGTAGAACGCCTCCGTGCCCCCGGTGTCGATCAGCCGGTCCAGCATCATGTCGAGCTTGGCGTCGTCGATCCGGCCCGAGAGCAGCGGCGCTTCCTGCGCCTCCCGCGACAGCACGTGCAGGATCGAGAGGCGCGCGGGAAAGCGGTTCTTCAGGTCCTCCAGCTCCTCGCGGAAGATCACCGTGCCGGCCGAGCGGTTGCCGTAGACCACGGTGACCGACGACTTCGGCTCGCAGAACAGCACCGCCTTGACGATGGCCAGGATCGGCGTAATGCCGGAGCCGGCGGCGAAGCAGACGAAATGCGCCTCCCGCTCCGGGTCGGGCCGGAGCACGAAGCGGCCCTCGGGCGCCATCACCTCCATCGCGTCGCCGGGGCCGATGTCCTCGTTGGCGAAGGTGGAGAACAGCCCGCCCTCGACGCGGCGGATGGCGACGCGGATGTCGCTCTCCGTCGGGCCCGAGCAGATGGAATAGGAGCGCCGCACCTCACGCCCGTCGACATCGGCCTTCAGCGTCAGGTACTGGCCCGCCTCGTGATGGAAGGCGGACCGGAGATCCTCGGGCACGTCGAAGGCGATGGAGACGCTGTCGGGGGTCTCCCGGCGGACGTCGGCGACTTTCAGGCTGTTGAACAGGGCCATTTCTCCGGTCTCCCGATGCGCCTCAGTGGCACTTGAAGTAGTCGAAGGGCTCCAGGCACGCATTGCACTGGAACAGCGCCTTGCAGGCCGTCGAGCCGAAGGGACTCAGCATCCTGGTGTCGGCGGCCCCGCAATGGGGACAGGCGACGTCGGGCGTCTCCCCCAGCAGGTGACGCTTGTCGGTCGAACGTCCGACGGGCGGGGCTATGCCGGCTTCCCTGAGCTTCTCGCGGCCGCGTTCGGTGATCTCGTCGGTGGACCAGGCGGGCGAGAGCACGATGTCCACGGTCACCGCCCGGCAGCCGCCCGCGGCCAGCCGCTCGCGGATCAGCAGCTTCATCATGTCGGTCGCCGGACAGCCGGTATAGGTCGGCGACATCTTCACCACCGCACCGCCCTCATCGGCCAGTTCGACGCCGCGGATGACGCCGAGGTCGATCAGGCTGAGATTGGGGATCTCCGGATCCGGCACCTCGGCCAGCATGGCCCAGACATCGTCGAGCGTGGGAAGGGTCTCGGTGGGCATGGGGTCCGCCTCTACCAGTTCAGCCCCGGATAGGTCCGCTGCATGAACTGCATCTCGGCCAGCATGTAGCCCAGATGCTCCGAATGCCGGCCTTCCAGGCGGCCGCCGACGACCGACCAGCCCTGATCCGGCCAGTCCAGCGTCGCCTCGTCGAGGACGGCGCGGACATCCCGCTCCCAGGGCTCGCGAAGCGCGCCGAGATCCGGGCCAACCCCGGCCTCGGCCATCATGCGGTCGACCTCGTCCATCTCGAAGAACTCGGCGGTGAAGCCGAACAGCGCGGCCATGCCGTCGGCGATGCGCCGATGGCTTTCCCCGGTGCCGTCACCCATGCGGATCACCCAGCCGGCCGAATGGCGGCGATGATAGGCGACTTCCTTGACCGCCTTGGCGGCGATCTCGGCGATCCGCGTGTCGCCGGAGCGCTCGAACGCCTGCATCAGCAGCAGATTGTAGCTGTCGAACAGGAACTGCCGCGCCATGGTCTGCGCGTAGTCGCCGTTGGGCTGCTCGACCAGCAGCAGGTTGTTCATGTCCCGCTCGGGACGCAGGAAGGCCAGATCGTCTTCCGAACGGCCCTCGCCCTCGACCTCGCCGGCGTACTGGTAGAACAGCCGCGCCTGGCCGATCAGGTCCAGCGCCACATTGGTGAGCGCGATGTCCTCCTCCATCACCGGGCCGTGGCCGCACCATTCGCCCAGACGGTGGCAGAGTACGTGCGCCGTGTCCCCCAGCCGCAGCAGGTAGCGGAACAGCGCCTGGTCATGGGTCAGCGCCGCCATCAGATGTTCTCCACCCCGTCGGGCACCGAATAGAAGGTCGGATGGCGGTAGACCTTGCCCGCCGCCGGATCGAACAGCATGTCCTTGTCGTCCGGGTCGGAGGCGACGATATCGGCCGACTTCACCACCCAGATGGAGATGCCCTCGGAGCGCCGCGTGTAGAGATCGCGGGCGTTCTGGATCGCCATCTCGGCGTCGGGGGCGTGCAGGCTGCCGGCGTGCTTGTGGTTCAGGCCCTCGCGGCTGCGGATGAAGACTTCCCACAGCGGCCATTCCTTGCGATCGCTCATAGCCTCGTCCTCCTGATCAGGCGGCCTCTCGGCCCGCGCGGGCGCGCTTCTTCTCGGCGTGGGCCAGGGCGGCCTCGCGCACCCAGGCGCCGTTCTCGTAGGCCTCGCGGCGGTTGCGCAGCCGGTCGCGGTTGCAGAGCCCGTTGCCCTTCACGACCCGCCAGAACTCGTCCCAGTCGATCCGGCCGAAGTCATAATGGCCGCGCGCCTCGTTCCACTTCAGATCGTCGTCGGGGATCTTCAGGCCCAGGAACTCGGCCTGGGCCACGGTCATGTCGACGAACTTCTGGCGCAGCTCGTCGTTCGACTGGCGCTTGACCTTCCACCGGAAGGAAATCTCGGAATTCGGCGAGTCGCTGTCGTGCGGGCCGAACATCATCAGCGACGGCCACCACCAGCGGTCCAGCGCGTCCTGCGCCATCGCCTTCTGTTCCGGCGCGCCGTGCGCCAGCGTCGTCATGATCTCGAAGCCCTGGCGCTGGTGGAAGCTCTCTTCCTTGCAGATGCGCACCATGGCGCGGGCGTAGGGACCGTAGGAGGTGCGGCAGAGCGCGACCTGATTGACGATCGCGGCGCCGTCGACCAGCCAGCCGATGGCGCCGATGTCGGCCCAGGTCAGCGCCGGATAGTTGAAGATCGACGAATACTTGGCCTTGCCCGAATGCAGGTCTTCCAGCATCTGGTCGCGGCTGGCGCCCAGCGTCTCGGCGGCCGAGTAGAGATAGGCGGCGTGACCGGCCTCGTCCTGGATCTTGGCCAGCAGCGCGGCCTTGCGGCGGAGCGTCGGCGCGCGGGTGATCCAGTTGCCCTCCGGCAGCATGCCGACATATTCCGAATGCGCGTGCTGGGAAATCTGGCGGATCATGAACTTGCGGTAGCGCTCGGGCATCCAGTCGCGCGGCTCGACCCGCTTCTCCGCGTCGATATGCGCCTGGAAGCCGGCCTCGCGCTCCGGATCGTCGGTCTCGACGGCCCTGACCTGATCGTTCATCGCTGTCCTCCCGATCGCTGCCGGTCTCAGCCGGGCATTGGCGCAACATGATACATAAATCCGCGTATCTCGCAATGATTTCGTATCATGTTGATCGGATTGCAAGGGATGGCCGGAGGAACGGCGCGCGGGACCGCCCTCCCCTCTGGCCAGGGGCGGAGGCCGGGGCGGGGGATCGGCAGGCGATTCACCATGAAAGGCCCGGCGCAAGCCGGTTGACCGTTCCCGAGGGTTGGGGTACAGCACCCGCCCGTGCCGCCGTAGCTCAGGGGTAGAGCACTCCCTTGGTAAGGGAGAGGTCGAGTGTTCGAATCACTCCGGCGGCACCACTACTTAGCTCAAAATCACTGCTCTCAAATTCTGTTTCCGGAAGCACTGCGGAAGCACCAGCCGGCCAGCCTGTGGCTTGCGTCTACGGGCTGATCTATGCGGCACTGCTTGATGTTCTCGAAATGTTCGAACATGCTCCGACCATGCCCGGCGCCATGCATCTCATCGACCTCCTCGACGATCGCCTGATTCAGGTCCGATGCACCCGCTGCGGCCGGTCCGGTCGATACCGTGTCTCCGGCCTCATCAAGCGCTATGGCGCTGGCGCGATGGTGCCGGACGTGCTGCGAGCTGTGTCCGACGAAAGCGATTGCCCCCGGCGGCTGGATCGGTGGGAGGGGTGTCAGGTCACAATGGCTGATCGAGCTTAGCCGCACAGACAGCATTCGCCCACAGCACTTCAATACACGTCGTCTATTTCACAATCGACATCGCTTATTCGGGCATTCACTATCGGTGAGTAGGGGGAGAGCTGGAAGTCGATATCGATTGAACCTGAGTTTTCTATACCGTGCTCTGTGGCAGTCTCACTCCTAGATTCGTTTTGCGTGAAACCTTCCACGTCAGTCAGACTGAGTGTGACTTCACACTCGATACGAATAGAGGGATCATCATTGCCGTTGTAATCGCTGCGGTAACTATAATCGAGGGATACCTCACAATCTTCAAAACCTTGACCATATTCTCGGCAATTTAGATCGCTATCACCCACAGAGAGTATGAATTCCGCGCCGCGTCTTGTTGTAAATGTATCGCCACTTCCTCCAATTTGACGTAGAGCCGTTAGAAATTCAGCGGCCACATACCCATTTTGCGTTCGATTTTTGCCACCGTTTCCATTGCTCCAGATTATTTCGGCCCAATCCCCAACTACTCGCACGACAAATACGATTTGCCCTCTGGAAAGAGAACCGATCGCGTCACTTTCCGGGCTTGGATGTGCTCGGATATTGAGGGAATTCACCTCGACGCGAGCCATCACCAACGGACTTCGTTGAGCTGTTGCCGGGTTGGGTGATGAAAACCACCAAGTCGTCAGACATGCCAACAACACAAGCGCTCGATACTTCGCCACGACTCCCCCTCCAAACTTCTGCGCGCGCTCTAGGCCAGCATGCCCTCCGCATCATGCAGCCGCCGCTCCCGCCATTCAGCGTCAGCGATCGGCCGGCCCAGCGCCTTCTCAAGATACGGCCGGTAGGCGTCCCGCTCATTGCCAGGCCAACCCATGTGATCATTGACCGCCGCCGCCACGAGATCCGCCTGATCCGCGTCGGGGTTGCTTCGAGCGAAGATGGCGATCGTGCTGGCGACACCAAAGGCGAGGATCTCGTCAGCCGAGGCGCCATCAGGCGGCGGCCGCAGGCCGGTCAAGCGCTGCATATGGGCACGCAGTTCCTGCGGGCTCATCCGCGCGAACGCGGCGTCTTTCTCGGCCGGGGTCATGTCGGCGATGCGCTTCGCGCGGGCCATGGTCAGGCGCTCTTCCGGCCGAGGCCCATGCGCTCGAGCGCGGCGCTGTAGTCGACGACCTCGCCGCCCCGCTCTTCGCCGTCCTCGTCGTCGTCATTCGCGCGCCCAGGGCCGATCATGCGGGCGTGCTCGAGCAAGGTCCGTGCGGCGGCCACGCGAGCCGCCGCCGCGGCCTTCTCGTTTTCGGCCACGTTGATGAGCGCGCCCAGACCGACGGCGCCGGATCGCGCCTGCATTCGCACCAATTCGCGCACGATCATCGTCAGAACGTGCGGCAGTGCCGCAGTAATTCGACCAATATCCTTCGCCGAATGCTCACTATAACCCGCCTCTATCGCGGCTTTTGTCGCGCTTCCACCGTTGTTCGCGTAAGCGACTGCGAAACGGCGCTGCATTTCTGTTCCGGGTGCGGGCATCTTGTCCATCCACGGGGCGTCTGTTCGATCCGACATTATAGATTTTTCTGAAATTTTGTCGAGCCGCCATAGAGCTTTCCGACACCGGCGCGCCGCCCCCTCCCCGGGGGGCGGGCTCGGCCCTGGCGGGCGCCGGCTGCGATCGTTGCGCGCCTCTGGCCATTGCTCGCGCTGTTCGGCAATGCCGGCGAAGCGGCACGCCACCTCGCCACGGCTCGACGCTGAGCAGCCGCGTCGCCTTAACGGGCGGCGCGGTTTTCATTTGTCGACACGACGGCCATCGGCCACGCCGCTGGCCGCATGCCTGCGAAGGCGCGCCGCCGACCTAAGTCGGCGCGGCGCGTCTACGTAGTAGCGCCGACCGCCGAGTTCGCTAGTCATTGATTTTAAAGGGTTTTTCGGCAACTCCGCGCGCGCCGAGTTAATTCTGCGCCGAGTTAGACGGATTCCCCTCTATTTCAATGAGTTAGCTCAACTCGGCGCGGTTTTAAGCCTTGCGCCGAGTTCGCCGAGTTACCCTGCCCCATGGCCGAAATCCCGTATCAATTGTCGCGCCTTGCCTCGTCTTCGCCGTCCAGCCGGTGGCAGGAAACGACCTTGACGTTGCGGCTGCCCCGCCGGCCCAGGTCGCGCGCTTCGGTTTGAAACTCATAGCCATTCCACACAAGGTGATCGTCGGGCAGCCGTCGCTCGAGTCTCCGTCGGAGCTTGCCGGCTTCCTCGGCTTCGAACATCGGCAGCCGCGCCAGCGCCTCGGCGAGATCGCTGAAAGGCAACGGCCCTTGGTCCAACAGCACCTCGGCGGCTGCGCCCAAAAGCACGTCCCGCTCGGCGCTTCGGCCGACAGCCTTGACCGGCTGCAGGGCGACGGGCGCCAGCGTGCCGACGCTCTCGAAGGACAGGCCGCGTCCAGTGGCCTTATCGATCGCCTCCGGTTCGCCGGGGCCCGAATGCCATGTGGCCAGCCTGACGCTCTCTCGGCGGAACCATCGCGGCCTTCCGGACAGCAGCGCCATATTGGCCTTGCCCTCGTCATAGCGGGCATAGCGATATCGCTCTGAAGGATCGACGCCATATTCGCCGGCTTCCTTCTGGGTCATCGTGTAGAGCGTGGCGCCCTGGCGGATGACACCCATGAGCGCACTCGCGCCGCGGCCGGTGTCCAGGTCGCCGGCGAGTGATGCCGCCGAGGCGTTGGACGGCTTCCGCGTATGGTGGATCAGCAGAACGGCGCAGTTCGCCTGCTGGGCCAGGCGTCGGTAGAGCTGCGCGACCTGGCCGACCTCGGCGTTGTCGTTCTCGGCCGCCGGGTGCGTCTCGAGGAACGGATCGACCACCAGCACGCCGATGCTGTTGGCAATCAACTCATCGCGGACAGGCTCCAGGTCGGCAGGTTGCAGCACATAGCCGCCGCCCTGCACCGATACGCGCCGGGCGATTCTGAAAATACGGTCCTCGCCGGATTGCAGGAAAAGCCGCGGCACGCCGTCCGGTTCGAGTTCCGCCGGGTCGATGTCGAATTGCCGGAGCGCGGCGAGCGTGCGGCGCTCGAGTTCGACGGCGGGGTCCTCGTTATTCCAGACGGCGACACGCGTGCTCTCGTGCACGTCGATGTCGAGAAGCGGCCGCCCAGTTGCAATGGCGATGGCGCTGGCCAGGCTGAAGGTCGACTTGGAAGCGCCGGGCGGCGCCACCAGGGCGGAGACCGTGCCGCGCATCAGCAGGTTGCCGTAAATCCATGGCCGGAGCGGGAGATTGCGCTCGTCGCGCCAGCGATATGGCTTGAGCAGCCTTTCCAATGCCGGCGTCTCTACCGGCTCCCCAAAGTCCACCGCGGGACTGGCCACGCCCGGCGCGTTCTGGGCGTAGCGGAATGCGTTGGCGACCTTTCGCTCCAGGTCCTCGGGCATCCACGGCGGCGCGCATCGCTCATTCCAGTGATCGAGCATGAGGTCGAGGGCCATGGGTTCGCTGATCCCATAGTCACGCAGCTGCGCGGCAACCGTGAACGTGTGGTGGTCCCCGCCAGCGCCCTCTATGGCCGGCTCGGTGGTTTCTAGCCACCCCTGAGCCCGCCTCAGGGCCGAAGGCGTGTCGGGCTCGACCAGGGGCTCACACTCGCGCTCTCGGGGCTCAGGGGCCGCCCCTGCCAGGTCGAGAAGCCATTGGGGCGCGTCGGCGATCTCGGCGACCGTCTTCCATTCGTATTCGCGGCCGTCGATGGTCGAGCCGGGCGCGACGACATAGCCGCCGGCCCCGCGCACGTCGAGGCCGTCGCCAAGTCGCCCGGCGCTGTTCCCGACAGGCCGGGACGGGCGGAAGTAGAGATGCCTGCCGCCGCTCGCCGTGCGCGCTGTCAGTGTGTCGATCGGGCCGCAGTGCTCAAGGCAGAGTTCGAGCCATGTAACGCCGCCGCAGCGACCGGCCTTGTCGTCGATGTCGACCACGAGAAGACCGGCGGTCGCAATGCCGATATTGGCCTCAGGCCATCGGTCCCACCAATCGCGGATCGTCGCCGGATCGGTCGTCGCAAGCTCCGGCCATCCTTTGATCCCCGGGCGCTTGCCGTTCGGTTTCAGCGGGAAAACGCAAAATCCCCTCGCGGCGTGGTCGAGCGCCCACTCCATGGCCGATCACGCCCCGGGCCTGGCGATGGCTTCGCGAAGCAGCCGACGCGCGCGCCGAAGGTCCGGGACGGTCAGCCGCTCCAAGGGCGCCGTCCGGAGACCAATGAGCGCCAGCCGGCGGGCTTCGACCTTGTCGCCGGGTGCGGCCGACCTCTTGTAAAGAAGCCGCAGCATGGCGCACGTCGCTGCCGTCTCAGCCATCTCCGGCTCGACACGGTGGCCGTGGCGTTCGGAAGCGGGCTGCTCCGCGCGGCGCGCGTGGGCGTATCGGAATGCGTACCGGCGACGGCGGTGCTGCGCGCATGTACGCGTCAGGTACTTCTCGACGGATGCCCGCGTACGGAGGCGGAAGGGGGCGCCGCAAACCGCGCACGCGCCCTCCAGTTCCAGCAAGAAACGCTGGTGGCCGCGGCGCGTCTCCACACGCACCAGTCGAAGCACCTGATAGAAGTGTGCGAGACCGCCTGCCACCTGTTCGATCACGTCACCAGCGTTGGTTTTTCGCTTATCGGGGCTTCCGCTCCGATCTTCATGGTGATAAACACTAATTGCCCTCGATAGTTTGCGTTTCTGCCCCGGCAGCGTCTGCCAACGCTGACCGGGGTTTCTCTTTCTGGTCATGTCTTGATCCCTCATGGGAATGCGGCGTCTCACGACGCGGCGCCGATCGGTGGCGAGCCTGGGCCTTGCGAAGGCGGGGTTCACGGCGCCTGGGGCCCTCTGAGAGGGCTCGATCCGATCATTTGCAGCCGAAGCCCCAATCGGGACGGCTGCGGCGGGGGCCTGCGCGACGGGCCGGATACAGCGCCAATTCGAATCAATCATTGCTCTGCGCCTGCCCTCGCGCAAGCTCTGCGAAAGGACTTGTCCGGCGAGTAGTGCCGGATCGGTGTTGCTTGATCGGGCATGGCTCACTCCCCCTGGCTGTCGGCGACAGGGCGCAAGGCGCTGTCTCGAATGAACCGACGCAGGTCGGCCAGTCGGTAGGCCGGCGTGCGGCCTATGAAAACCACGCGGGGCCCTTTGCCGTCGGATCGCCAACGCTCCAGCGTCCGTGTCGTCTTCCGGAGCACGCCAGCTGCCTCGCGCGGTGTGAACAACGCATCGTCGCCGAGCACATCAGCGCCTGGCGGATTGAAAGACGCCTTCTGTTCAACCTTCTCCGAGGTCTTCGGGCTGCTCATGCTGCGGCCCCCTGCTCGGCTGCTTCTCGGAGGAAGGCGCGAACATCCCCAACGCGGTACGCGACGCGGCGGCCGATCCTGGTGGGTGTCGGGCCGAAGTCGGTTGCCCGCCACGCTTTGAGGGTGCGTGGTGTGACCCCCAGCAATGTCGCTGCGGCCTCCGGCGCCAGAGGGAAATCGTCTCCGAGCAGGGTGGTGAGGTTTTCCGGCGTGGCCATCTTTGTCCTCCGACAAGGTCATGGATGGCCCTAACCTGACCTTGGTCGGAAATTCGGGGTGAGACTACCGACCAGATTCTCGCTGCCGATGGCGACGGAGGCGGCTCCGGATGCTGTCTTCCGTCGCCGCGGTGAGGTCGAGGCCGTAGTCCCGGCAACGTGCGACAAGCGGATTCACTTCGGCATGTTCCCTCTTCACTCGCTTTAGCAGAATCCGGATGGCGTCCAGTTCACCCTTTTTACGAGAAGCAGCAAGAGTACCGACGGCCTGGGAAATCAACGCGTCGGCTGTAGCGACCTCGGGGTCTCGTGGACGGCCTGGCCCATCGTTCTGCTGACGTAGCATCTCGCGGGTCTGGGGGGACAGCAGCTCAAATAGCGCCGCCGACATCTCAGTGCTTCGGCCGCGCACCATCTCTTCTATCAGCCGCCATGCGTCTTCATCCGAATATTTTAGACGCCTGACAGTGGCGGCATGGAGCGCGGCTATCTCTGCGAAATAGCCGGCTGCGACTTGATCGTCAGAGGGTTGCGGCAGATCGAGCATGTTGTGGACAAAGACAGCCGCAAGGGGTGTCATTCGACGCTGAGTCATGCTCGCCGCCGGTCTTCGAGGTTCACGACGTCGGCGGGCGGCGTGCCGCTGACCACGCCAAGCAGGTGATCCGCCCATCTCTTGGCCGCAGCCTCGCGATCCTTCCAACGCGGCTCGCGGTCGTAGGTTTCGATCAGGTCGGCGCGAGCGTGATTGAGCATCAGCTCCGCGAGTTCGGCCTCGATGCCGAGTTGCGTCAGGCCACTCCGAAACGTCCGGCGAAGATCATGCAGACCGAATTCTACGCCCGATTTCTTGACCAGATCGGCCTTGCGCTGCGACCAGCCTGCCATCGGTCGCAGGCCGCGCCCGGTAAAGACGTAGGGCGACCGTGCGTACCGGGGTTGCCCCTCGATGATCGCGACCGCAGCCGGCGGGAGCGGGACGCGATGCTCGCGCCCGTTCTTCGCCTCGTCCGCGGGGATCGTCCACCATCCTCCGGCGGTGTCCACGTCGCGCCAGCGCATGCGGGACGTCTCAAGCCGCCGCTGGCCGGTGAGCATGAGCAGACGCACAAAGTCACCGTAGGGACGGGAGACACCTTCGCAGGCCGTCCAGATGGCTTTCAGCGCCGTTTCGTCCAGGCGCTTGCCTCGGCGCCCAGTGGCCTGCTGTCGCGTCATCCGCTCGCGACGGTAGCCGGCCAACGGGTTCGCGTGGATCAGGCCACGGTTCACGGCCCAGTTCAGGAACGTCGCCGCCTTGGCCCGAAGATCCTGCGCGGCGCCTGGCTTGCCGGCTTCCTCGCGCTGGTCGATCTGCTGAACGATCGCCTGACGATCGACCTCGTCAAGATCGATCTTGCCGAGCGGCGTCAACAGCCCACTTTTCAGCGTCGAGACGATGTATTTTCGGTTCACCGCGCCGCGACGCCCGAGATAGGCGTCATATGCGTCAAGCGCCTTGTCGAGCCGTGCGTCCTCTCGGCGTTTCGTCTCACGTTGTTCGGCCTGCGGGTCTCGACCATCCGCGATCTCGCCGAAGCGTTTTCGGGCCAGGGTCCGCGCTTCGTCCAGAGACAGGCGCGCCACGTCTCCGATCACCAGGCGTCGTTGCCTCGCCCCTCGACCATGTCCGGCACGATATTGGAGCACCCAAACCCGACGGCCCTTCGGATGGCGCACGGACGGCGCATAGCAGCGAATGCCGAAGCCGGGAGTGTCCGTATCCCAGAGAAACGTCTCGCCGCTCTCCGGCGCCTTGAGACGCGCCACGCGCTGTTCGGTCAACCGTTCGCGCTTCATCGGCACAATCACTACCTCACAAATCGGAAGCACACCGGAAACACCTCATCATGAGGCGAGGGGACATCCTTGTCGCCCAATGTCGCCGCTAACTGGCTTATATGCAAGTGTTTTAGGTGCTTCCGGCGGTGAGCGTCGCCAGAGGTCGCCGCCCAGCTTTCTTTTGGTAAGGGAGAGGTCGAGTGTTCAAATCACTCCGGCGGCACCAGTTTCCACATATAAGTCAACAGCCTGGTTTGCCGCCGCGGACGGGCGCAAAAAATGCGGGAAACTCCGCGACCGCTCAGCCGCCCAGGGCGTGTTCCGCGCCGAAGACCTCACGGCAGACGGCGGCGGCAAACAGGTTCGACAGCACGGTCTCCGGATTGCCCGAAGGCGCGCCGGGCAGGCTGGTCCCCGCGGTGGAGACGCTGACGCGCCAGGGCCCGGTGCGGCGATTCGAACCGCGGGCGACGAAGGTCACCTCGGCGGTGAGCGTGACGCCCTGTCTGCGCCGGGAGCCGGCGTCCCGGTCGCGCCGGACCGCCAGCACCTCGACCAGGGCGTCGTGGGGCGCGCCGCCACCGGCGCAGGCCGGCACGATCGCCAGCATGCTCTCCCGGAGCCCGGACGGCAGCGCCGTGGCCGCCACGGTCGCCGAACGCCGGACCTGGACATCGGCCACCGCCACGCCGTCAAGGGGCTCGCGGGCGCTTTCGCAGCCCGCCATCGCCAGCAAGGTTGCTGCCGCCGCCGCGCAGGCCGCGCGGCCCGAATTCCCGATCCACATGGCGCAATCCACTCGTCGTGATCAGATGCGCGCCAGTCTAGCGCGTCCGGCCCGGCCGCCGCATGTCGCCCGTCACAGATACTTGGCCTTGATGTCGACCGAGCCCTCCCGGCCCAGCTTGTCGTAGTGGGCGTCGATCCATTCGTCCGCCTTCCGCACGCCCAGGTCGAAGAGGTACATCAGGAATTCCCACGACGCATTGAGCTTCGAGGAAACGCTGAGATCGCGCATCTCCGCTTCGGCCTCGACGACATGGACCAGCAGGCGCTTGTAGTGCTCCTGGTCCAGATGGCCCTTGTCGATCAGGGAGGTGACGAAATCGATGATCCGCATCTCCCGCATCAGCGAGGAATTGAAGCTGAGCGTGTTGATCCGGTCGATGATCTCCTGCGCCGTGGTCGGCAGCTTCTCGATCACGACCGGGTTGATCTGGCAGATCAGGACGTCCGAGCTCTTCGTGCCGTAGATCAGCGGATAGATCGGCGGGTTGCCCATGTAGCCCCCGTCCCAGTAGAAGCGCCCGTCGATCTCGACGGCCTGGAACAGGAAGGGCAGGCAGGCCGAAGCCATCACCGCCTCGCAGGTGATCTCCCGGCCCTTGAAGACATGGATGCGCCCGTTCATGCAATCGGTGGCGCAGATGAACAGTTTCACGTCCTTCGCGCTCCGGATCGCCTCGAAGTCGACGACCGATTCCACCACCTCCTTGAGCGGATTGATGTTCATCGGGTTGAGCTGATAGGGCGAAAAGACCTTGGAGATCGCGTCATAGGTCGCCCAGAGCGGCGAGAAGTCCATGTTGCCCGGCGAGAACAGCCGGTCGATGGGACTAGGCTGCAGCGGGCTGGAGCGCGCGGCGTCGGAAATCGCCTTCCAGAACTGCCGCAGGGTCGCCCGCGCGCCCTCCGGCCCGCCGATGGCGAGGCCGTGGGCCAGGGCTGCGGCGTTCATGGCGCCGGCGCTGGTGCCCACGATCCCTTCGACCTCGACGAGATCCCGTTCGAACAGGCGGTCCAGGACGCCCCATGTGAATGCCCCGTGGGCGCCGCCGCCCTGCAGTGCGATGTTGATCAGCGGCTTGCCATTGCGCTCGGCCATCAGTTCGCAGTCGCGAGGTAGTCGTGGATCACCCGCCCGTATGGCAGGGTGAGATCGGCGATGAAGTGCCGTCCGCCGACGATCCTGCGGACCGGCAGGTCGGCCACCGGCGCGTTGACGTGCGGCACCAGATGCAGCCGCGCCGGTCCGGACCAGTAGCCCTTCACGGTGATGTCGGTGAGGTTGTAGGCGACCAGCTGGGCGATCTTCGGCCGGCCGTTGACATCGGGGATAAGCTTCAGATTGACTTGGGTGTTGGCCAGCATCTCCGCCCGTTCCTGCGGATCGCGGAAGGTGCCCTGCTCCTTGTAGACCATCGTTCCCATGGCCACCCGTTCGCCGGAATAGTCCAGCGTGCCCGTCAGGGTGTCGACCTTGACCGAAAGCTTCGGCACGCCCCAGCGCTTCGGGAAGCCCCAGATCTCGCGGCCGGCGGAAATCGGCGGCTCGTCGTTGAGGAACATCATCGCCGTGTAGTTCACCGGCCTGCCCTCGAAGATGCACGGGATCACGGTGCCCGACTCCTCGTAGGAACCGAAGCCCGACGAATCCGGCATGTTGATCCATTCGTAGAAGACGCGGTTCGAGCCGTTGGGCGCCAGCGGCTCCGGTACCACGGCCCGGATCGCGTCGGGGTCTGATTCGTAGACGACGATGAAGTATTCGCGGTCGATGAACCGGTAGGGGCCCTTCGGGTAGCTCGGGTTCATCAACGGCATGGAGGGCGCAGAGAGTACGGCGGTCTGATCCATCGGCTGGTTCCTTCGCTGGAGGCGGTGCGCCCCTCCCCGGATGCCTTTTCTTGTTCTACTGGGCGGTCCAGCCGCCATCGACGGGCAGGGCCTGGCCGGTGATCTGGGCCGCGGCTTCCGATGCGAGGAAGACCGCCAGGGCGCCCATCTGCTCCGGCGTGGCGAATTCCTGGCTGGGCTGCTTCTCGGCCACCAGCTTCCGCTTTTCCTCATCGAAGCTCGTGCCGTTGGCCGCGGCGCGGGCGTGGATCTGCTTCTCCACCAGGGGGGTCAGCACCCAGCCGGGGCAGATCGCGTTGCAGGTGATATTGACGGTCGCGGTCTCCAGCGCCGTCACCTTGGTCAGGCCCACGACGCCGTGCTTGGCGGCGACATAGGCGGCCTTCTCCTTCGAGGCGATCAGGCCGTGCACCGAGGCGACGTTGATGATGCGGCCGAAGTCCTGGGCGAGCATGCGCGGCAACGCGGCACGGATGCCGTAGAAGACCGAGGAAAGGTCGACGGCGATGATCTGGTCCCACTTCTCCAGCGGGAACTCATGCACGCTGGACGTATGCTGGATGCCGGCGTTCTGGACCAGCACGTCGACGCTGCCAAATGTCTCGACGGTTCCCGACACCATCTCCTCGACCTGGCCGGGATCGGCCACGTCGCAGGCGGCGAAGATCACATTGTCGTGACCATAGCGCTCACGGAATTCGGAAAGCACCGCCTCCGCGGCGTCGTTCAGACGGCGACCGTTGAGCACCACCCGAGCGCCGGCCCGGGCGAAGGAATGCGCCATGCCCAAGCCGATTCCGCTGGTTGATCCGGTAACGATAACATTCTGCGGACGTGTCATCGAAGTGCCCCTTCCCTTGCGGCCCAGAACTTGTGCCCGGTAAGTGTGCACCGGAGCAATGTGGTCAGGATACAGGCATTTTTTGCGTTGCAGCAATCTCATTTTTGCACCGCAGTATTTGTCGAAATGCAATTTGAAAGATGGTGCGGCAACAATCTGTTCCGATGCGCTGGCCGCGAGAATATGTAACGACAGTGGAATGATCCCGGCTTGCCGCGCCATTTACTTGCTCTGGCCACGAAAATGATCGGACGGCCCGGCTTGTGCGTATGCATCCTCGCAATATGTCCAGTAATCGCCGGCCCTTGTTGCGTCCGGCGCGGGGTTTGTCCGTCAGGCTGTCATGATCGTGATGTGTACTACTTGACGGCGAGCCCGACGTCGGCCTCCGGTGGTTTACTGGAAAGTGGGTTCACATTATTACCCGTGACCGGCGCACCGGCGGTGTGACCGGGCCGGCTCCCGCCAGGAGGCTCCGCATGGAGATGAAGGAAATAGATCGTTTCATGCCATCCGAACCGACAGCCGACGAGGCAGAGCAATCCGCCTACCTGACTGCCCAGATGCTGGAACGGCTGATGACTATGACCTATGCGGTCGGCGAGGCGCGCGAATTGCGGTCCTCGCAATGGGCTGCGCTGCGCTTCTTCGCCGGCGCCGGCCCCCGGGAGCGCACGGTCAAGGCGTTCGCCGAGTACAACAGCACCTCGACCGCCAGCGCCTCCCAGACCGTCTCGACGCTGGTCCGCCGCGGCCTGCTGAACAGCGCCGCCTCGCGCCACGACGGACGTTCCAAGGAAGTCGTGGTAACCGAGGCGGGCCGGCGGTTCCTCAAACGGGATCCGCTGCGCCTGCTCGCGCGTACTCTCGGGTCGCTGGCGCCCCGGGACAAGGGCGGCTTCGACACGATGATCGCGGCCGCTGCCCGCCTGCTGGAGCAGGCGGCGATGGAGGCGGAGACCGATCCGGCGCGACACGGCGACGGCCTGGCGCGCATGACCGAAGGCGCCGGCTTCGGCGCGCCGGGCGACTGATCCCGGAACGAACCCGCCGCTGCGGCGATTTTTTCAGTGCAATTAACAATTTGTCAGTCCCGGCACGGCTAGCCTCGAGAACCGCTGTCCTGACGAAGGCTGCCGAGGAGGACGTTCGCATGAGCCTGCAGTCGGAGATCGCGCCCTACGTGGATGCACTCAAGGGGCGCAAGACCCCTGTGTCGCCGTACGAGGCGATCAGTTACATCAATGCTGTGGTGGAGGCTGCGGAGCGGCGTCCGGCCAAGGGCGGAATCGCGCTCAACGAGACGGCGAAGAGCCAATGTCTCGCCCAGATCGACGAGAGCCTCCAGACCATCGCCCAGGCCGCCGTCGACATCATGAACGCCGCCGAAACGGTCATGAAGGACGCCGGCGCCGACGCGGCCGTGCGCCAGCGGTGCATGGACATGCTGACGGCCTGCGGGTTTCAGGACCTGGTCAGCCAGCGCCTGCTGATCGTCCGTCAGCATCTCAGCGAAACCGCCGGATCCAACGGCACCCGCACCTCCCTGAACGCCACGACGGCGCGCGAACCCCATGCCGACGACGCCCTGCTTCACGGCCCCAGCACCGGCAAGGAAGCCATGGATCAGGCCGCCATCGACGCGCTGCTCAACGACTGACGCAGCCCGCCCGCGCGCCCGCGGGCTACTCTCCGGAAATCATCATCGGAAGCGATCGGACAGGTGTCCTGCCCTGGCGGCACACCGCCGCGCGCCGCGGACGGCGGCGTCGGTCAGCCGCCGCTGGCCAGCGGCATGCGTGACGGCGTCGCGGGCCCGGCCGTCGAGGCGGCGGTCCCGGGCTGCGCCAGGGTGAACACCCCGAAGGCGAGGCCGGCCGGGCGCTGGTAGAGGTCGGTGATCCCCAGCGTCGATTCCGCCGCGCCCAGCACCAGATATCCGTCGTTATTGCGGAAATAGCGCGGCAGGCGCTCCAGGATCTGGCGCTTGGCGTCGCGGTCGAAATAGATCAGCACGTTGCGGCAGAAGATGATGTCGAAGCGGTTGGCGGGCACCGCCGGCGACAGCAGATTGTCGGTGCGGAAGGCGATATGCTGTCGGATCTCGTTCCGAACCCGCCAGCTGCCGTCGCCATGCGGCTCCATGTAGCGCTGCAGGTCGGTCTCGCCGATGCCCCGGCGGGCCTCGAAATCCGTATAGATCCCCCGCTTGGCCAGTTCGATCGACTGCTGCGAGACATCGGTGGCGGTGATCTCGTAGCGATAGCCCGGATGGCTGCGGAAGAAGCTGCTGAGCGTGATGGCGAGACTGTAGGGTTCCTGGCCCGTGGAGCAGGCGGCGCTCCAGATGCGCAGGGTCCTGTCCATGCCCAGCCGGGGCAGGAGTTCGGGCAAGATGGTGGAGGCCAGCCGTTCGAAGGGCGCGACGTCGCGGAAGAACGAGGTCTCGTGCGTCGTCATCCGGTCGATCAGGCCGCCCACCGCCTCATTGGAGGCCGGGCCGTGCATCCGGGCGGCCAGGGCGTCCAGGTCCGGCAACCCGAGCTGGGTCGCCAGCGGCGCGAGCCGGGAGCGCACCAGATACTCCTTGTCGTCGCTCAGGATATTGCCGGTATGCCGGTTCAGGACGTCCCGGAACACCCTGAAGCTTTCCTTGCTCATCCTCATGCGACGCAACTCTTTCTGACCAGTTCGGCCAACGCTTCGACAGGCAGAACGGTCGTGGCGACGCCCGCCTTGACCACGGCGCCGGGCATGCCCCACACCACGCTGCTTTCCTCGTCCTGAACGGCGATGCTGGCGCCGGCGGCGGACAGTGCCGCCGCGCCCTTCGCCCCGTCCGTGCCCATGCCGGTCAGCACCAGGGCAAGCACCCGGGGGCCATAGGCTTCGGCCAGCGAACGGAACATCGGATCCACCGAAGGACGGCAGAAATGCTCGGGCGGGTCGCTCGACAGATGGATGTGATGAGTCGCCCCCTTGCGGCGCACCAGCATGTGCCGGTCGCCGGGCGCGACATAGACCCGGCCCGGCAGCAGCTGTTCGCCGTCCTCGCCCTCGCGGCATTCGAGCCCTGTCTGGCGGGTCAGGTTGGCCGCCAGGATGGAGGTGAACTTCGCCGGCATGTGCTGGCAGAGGACCACCGGCACGTTGATCCTGGGCCCGATCGCCTTCAGCAGCCGCGCCAGGGCGTCCGGCCCCCCTGTCGAGGCGCCGATCGCCAGGATGGCGGGCCGTTCGCCGCGGGGTTCAGGCACGCGGACAGGTGGCTTCGCCACCGCCGGCGCGGATGACGGCAACACAGCGGCGGCATCCCTCGCCTGCCGCGATCCGTGGCGCTCGCCCAGCGCACGCACGCGCTCGACGATCTGGTGGCGGAAGGCGTCCTTGTCGCCCGGGCCGGGCTTGGATACGAAATCCACGGCGCCCAGGTCGAGCGCCCGGAAGGTCTTGCGCGCGGCGGCTTCGGACTGGCCGGACACCACGACAATGCGGATGTCCGGACGCATCGCCAGGATGCGCGGCACCGCCTCGTAGCCGGAAAGAACCGGCATCTCCAGATCCAGCGTCACGACGTCGGCCGGAAATACCGCCAGCTTCTTCAGGGCCTGCTCGCCGTCCGCGGCGGTCGCCACGGTGCCGAGCCGGGCCTCCTCGACCCATTTCGCGATCATCGCGCGGGCGAAGACGGAATCGTCGACCACCAGCACATGCAGGCCGCCGGCGCCATCCGACCGGGGTGGCGCCAATTCGGTTGTCACCCCGGCCATGTCGGGGCCCTCAGGCTTCGGACAGTACGGGAAGATCGCTGCCGATCGACAGGACCTTCCCGATGTCGAGAATGACCATCAGCGCATCGGGCAGCTTGGCGACGCAGGTCGACAGTTCGGCGAGCTGCGGCTTCAGCGTCGGCGGATTGGGTTCGAACACCACCCTGTCGACTGGCACCACTTCGCCAACGCGGTCGAACAGCAGGCTGTACCATTCGCCATTGTGGACTGCGACGATGCTGATCTTGTCCCGGGATTCGGACGGCGGCATGCCGAAGCGGCGGCGCATGTCGATGGCGGTCACGACCCGTCCCCGCAGGTTCAGGACCCCCGCGACCTCCGGCGGCGCGAGCGGCACGCGGGTCAGGGCCTGGGACCGGATGATGTCGTTGACCGACAGGATCGGCAGTCCGAACATCTGGCTGCCCAGAAAGCTGGTCACGATGCTCCGGCTTTCGGACAGGCCGACGCGCACGTCCTTCGACTTCTTCATGCGGCGATCTCCTGCTTCTTCATCGCCTCGTCGATCGCGGCGATGAGGTTGTTCTTGTCCAGCTTGGCGATGTAGGCGTGGAAGCCGGCCTGGCGGCCCCGCTGACGGTCGGCCTCCGTGCTGTGGCTGCTCAGTGCGATCACCGGGGTGCCAGAGGACTGCGGATGGCGTTTCAGCTCCTGCAGCAGCTTGTAGCCGTCCATGCCGGGCATCTCGATATCGCTGACGATGACGTCATAGCGCGCGCCGTTGTCCAGCAGCTCCAGCACCTGATCGGGATGCTCCGCAACGGTCAGGTGATAACCGTGGCTGCGCAGCAGCGGACCGACGATGTTGCGGAAGAACGCCGAGTCGTCGACCAGCAGCAGTTCCCAGGCATAAGCCGGCTCCTCGCCCTCATAGGGCTTCTGGTTCTCGCCGAAGCGATCCGGATAGGCCTTGCGCAGGTAGTGGGAGACGTCGAGGACTTCCATCGCGCGGCCGCCGACGATCGCGGTGCCGAGGCAGCCCTCGCCCATGGCGTCGAGGTCGACGCTGATCTCCGCCGCGCCGATGTCGACGATGCGGTCCACCGCCAGGCCCAGATGGGACTGGTGGTCGGAGAACACGATCACCTGCTGACGTTCGCGGATATCCGGCAGCTGGCAGTCCATCCCGACGATCGGCATCAGCGCATTGCGATACTGCACGACCTTGCGGCGGTCGATGGTCTCGATGCGCGCGGCCTCGAACTCCTCCAGACGGTCCACCAGCGACAGCGGCACCGCCTTCGGCGTCTCGTCCTGCATCTCGAAGATCAGCAGGTCGATCTTGCGCTGCGCCGCCGCCAGGGCGGCGGCGTCATCCCGGTCGTCCTGCTCCACCTGCTTCGCGCTCATCGTGGTGGCCAGGCCGTTCGGATCCAGGATCATGATGACCGAGCCGTCTCCCAGGATGGTGTTGCCGGAGAACATGCGGATGTCGCGCAGGATGGGCGCCACAGGCTTGACCACGATCTCCTCGGTGTCGAAGACCTTGTCGACGATGATGCCGAACTGCTGGGAGCCGATCTGGGCGACGACCACGAAAAGCTCCTTGCGTTCCAGCACGTCGTGCAGGCCCTTGTCGTTGAGTTTCAGCACCTCGCCCAGATAGAGCAGCGGCAGCAGCCGCTCGCGCAGCCGGAGCAGGCAGGCGCCGTCGATCTCCTCGATCTGCTGCTCGGCGGTGCCGTTGACACGCACCAGTTCCTGCACCGAAATCTGCGGGATGGCGAAACGCTCGCCCGCGCTCTCGACGATCAGGGCCGAGACGATGGCCAGCGTCAGCGGAATCTTGATGATCAGGTCCGTTCCCTGACCCGGCGCCGAATGCAGGTCGATGGAGCCGCCGATCTTCTCGATGTTGGTGCGCACCACGTCCATGCCGACGCCGCGGCCGGAGACGGCCGAGACGGTCTCGGCGGTGGAGAAGCCGGGCGCGAAGATGAACTGGTGGAGGCGCTGGCTGTTCATGCCCTCGGCCTCGCCGGCGCTGACCAGGCCGCGCTCCACGATGCGGCGGCGGATGGCTTCGGCGTTGAGGCCGGCCCCGTCGTCGCGCAGTTCGATGACGATGTGACCGCCCTCGTGGCGCGCGGAGAGATAGATATTGCCGGTCTCGGCCTTGCCGGCGGCCTTGCGGGCCTCGCGGCTTTCGATGCCGTGGTCGGCGGAATTGCGGACCATGTGGGTCAGCGGGTCCTTGATCATGTCGAGGACCTGACGGTCGAGTTCGGTTTCCGCGCCCTCCATGTGCAGCTCGATCTTCTTGCCGAGCTCCAGGCCAAGATCGCGGACGATGCGCGGCAGCTTGTTCCACGCATTGCCGATCGGCTGCATGCGGGTCTTCATGACCCCTTCCTGCAACTCGCTGGTAACCTGGCTGAGGCGCTGCAGCGGCAGGTGGAAGACGCTGTCGGACTGGCCGCGGACGAGCTGCAGCAACTGGTTGCGGGTCAGCACCAGTTCGCTCACCAGGTTCATCAGCTGCTCCAGCAATTCCACGCTGACGCGCAGCCCCTGAGTGGCGGCGCGGGGGGCGGAACTGTTGCGGGCCGAGGTCTCCTCGGCCTCCTCCTCATCCTCGGCGACCGGCGCGGCAGGCGCCGCGGCGGCGGGCGCGGCAGGCTCGGGGGCAGCGGGCGCGGCAGGCTCGGGGGCGGCTTCGGCCACCGGCGCGTCGTCTTCCGCGTCGTCATCGTCGCCGCCGGCGCCCTGAAGTATCTCCGCCAGGGTGGCGAACAGCGGATTGTCGCCGGGCTCGCTCTCGGCGGCGTCATTTTCGGCGGTCTCGACCAGCGCGATCGGCTCCTCGGCTTCGGCGGCCGCTGTGTCCGCGAAATCATCCTCGTTGCTGATGGTCGCCTGCGGCGCGTCGACGAAGGTTTCCAGCTTCGCGATCAGGACCGAGACGTCCACGTCCGGTTCCTCGCCGGTGGCCTGGATCTCGTCCAGCAGGCGCTGGATCTGGTCCATCGCCTCCAGCACGGCGGAAATCACGTCCGGCGTCGGCTCCAGCGACTTCTCGCGCACCAGACCGAGCACGTTCTCGGCGGCGTGGGCGACGGTTCCCAGGCGGTGCAGGTTGATGAAGCTGCAGGTGCCCTTGATGGTATGCACGACGCGGAAAAGCTGGTCGATGGTGCCGGGCTGGTTCGGCTCCTGCTCCAGGTGGACGAGGTCCTGCTCGATCTCCGAGAGCTGTTCCAGCGTCTCTTCGATGAACTCGCTGATCAGTTCATCCATTTGTTGTCTCCGGATTACGCCTTGGGGGTGTCTTTGTCGCCGCCGCGCGGGTTCAGGCCGCCGCGAAGGACGCCGCGATCTTCTTGCGCAGGACCTCCGCCGTGAACGGCTTGATGATGTAGTTGGTCACGCCGGCCTCGCGCGCGGCCTGGACGTTCTCGATCTTCGATTCCGCGGTGACCATGATGAAAGGCAGTTTCTTCAGCCGGCGGTCCGAACGGACCTCCTTCAGGAACTCCAGCCCCGTCATGGGCTGCATGTTCCAGTCGGAAATGATCAGATGGAAGTCCTTGCTGCGCAGCTTGCGAAGCGCCGATTCGCCGTCCTCGGCGTCGTCGATGTCGCGGAAGCCGATTTCCTCGAGCTGATTACGCACGATGCGGCGCATCGTAAGAAAGTCGTCCACCACGAGGACTGAGGGGACGAAGTCCATACCAGCCATCAATACTCCTCCAGTTCTAGCCGCTCGACCGGCGCTCGGGTTCGAGCCTGAGTGTTAATCATATGTCTTAACAAAGCGTGTGAGCCCGGATCGGACCCGCGCCTCGCGACTTGTTGACGGCGATGATGAACAGAGGGAGTTCAGAAAGAATTAAGGCAACCAGCGCTATACAGCACGTCCAAACGAGAGACGGTCGGCCTGGGCCGGTCGTCGGCGACCGTCACGGAGCGAGCGCGGGAATGGAACTAACCAAGTTCGATTTCAAGAACAGGGTCTTCAGCGTCCCCGGCGTGTACATCTTCGGGGAAGGCGTCGACCGCAAGCCGATGCTGAGCGTGGAGCTTGGCGATCTGCGCGCGGCGCTGGAGATGGACAGCCTGAGACGCGAGTTCGGGATCGAGCCGGACTCCCATGACTACGAACTGCTGCAGCTCGCCGAGAGCGCCCTCAGTCACGTCAAGTACATCGTTCCCGGCGATCAGATACCGACCGAGATTCTGGACGGGACGGCCTCCTGGCCGATCGAGGAACAGCACTACGAAACCGCCAGGAACCGCCTCAGCATCCGCCTTGCCGCCTGGGCGGCGCAGCGCGATTTCAGAGTTCTCGACCCGCTGGAGATCCAGGAGCTGCTTCAGACGCCGGAAGTCCAGAAGCACGTCCAGCAGGGCTTCCAGAAGGCAGCCGAGGAGCTGGGTCTGAAAACCCGCGACGAGGTCGTCCAGATGGTCGAGCAGATCGGCCGCGAGATGGCCTATGTCGAGGCCCTGCGCAGCTACTACGACTGGATCCTGCGTATTCCCGGCCATATCCGCACCATGCAGGCGCTGCTGAAGGAGGACCGCCAGAGCCTGGAAAGCGCGATCCGCGTCAACCAGCTCGCCTCGAGCCCGATCAAGCAGTATCGCGACATGTTCCAGAACGTCGACGCCCAGTTCCAGGACATGGCGTCGGTGCTGCGCAACGTGCCCAACGTCATCGACTTCATCCGCAATGTACGCGACGACCTGCACCGCGACACGCTGATCTGGGCCGAGATCGAACCGATCTGGAAGGAGATGGATTTCGAGGACCGCCGCTCCATGCGCAGCGGTCTCTCCAAGCTCTACCCGTTCATCGCCCAGAACTTCATGCGTTACGGCGGCTGGTAGAAGCCGCGGCGGCAACCCCCCGGAACAGAGACGGGCCGGCCGGAGAAGACTCCGTCCGGCCCGTTTTCGTTGCCCCGCAGGAGGCGCGGCCGAAGCCGCGCCCGCGTTCCGGCTTCAGGCGGCGGACCGTACGTTGCGCAGGAAGCTGCCCACCGAATGACGCAGCTGCTCGGAACGTTCCGCAAGCTCGGTGGCGGCGGCGCCGACTTCTTCGGCCGACTGACCGGTCTGGTGAGAGGCCGTCGAGACTTCCGCGATGCGCGCGGTCACGTCCTGGGTGCCGATCGCGGCCTGCTGGACGTTCTGGGAAATATCGCGGGTCGCGGCGTTCTGTTCCTCGACCGCGGCCGCGATGGTGTTGGCGATCGTGTTGACCTGATCGATCGTCGCCTTGATCTCGGCGATCGCGCGCACCGAATCGGCCGTCGCCTCCTGGATGCCCCTCACCTGCTGGGAGATCTCGTCGGTCGCCTTCGCCGTCTGGCTGGCAAGGCTCTTCACCTCGGCGGAGACCACGGCGAAGCCCTTGCCGGCCTCACCGGCGCGCGCCGCTTCAATGGTGGCGTTCAGCGCCAGCAGATTGGTCTGGCTGGCGATCTCGTTGATCAGACCGACCACGGAGCCGATCTTCTCGGCCGCGTCCGACAGGCCCTTGACGCGGCCGCTGACCTGGTTGACCTGTTCCACCGCGCCAAGGGTCACCTGAGTCGATTCGCTGACCTGGCGGGTGACCTCGGAGAGGGAGGCCGCAAGCTCCTCGGCGGCGGTCGCGACATTGCGGACGTTCGACGTCGCCTGTTCGGACGCGGAGGCGACCAGCGTGCTGTTGTCGATCGACTGCGTGACGCCGCCGCGCAGGGTCTCGGACGTAACCCGCATGTTGCCAGCCGCCTCCGCCAGCGATTCGACCAGGCCAACCACATCCTTCTCGAAGGCGTCTGCATGACGGGCGGTCGTCTGCGTTGCGGCAGCGCGGACTTCGTCCCAGTAGACCGTGACGGCCAGGTCCATGTCGAGAAACAGCGCCCTGGTCACCGCATCGACCATCTCGGCAGCGTTGCGGCGGTTGCTGAAACGGCTGGCGCGGGCCAGCAGGATCTGGCTGAGACGGGAAAGGATAAAGCCGTAGCCCGAAAGATACCAGCGCGGCTCCAGACCGATGCGCTGGTGCGCCACGCCAATGCGTTGCACGCGCTCGAAGTACTCGGCATCGAAGACGCCCGACAGCAGGTGCCGCCAATGAGCGTACTGCGCCTTCCTCAGGCGCTCGACCCCGGCGTCGCCACCGATCATCTGCGCCAGGTGCGGCTGGCTTGTCAGGTGCGCATAGAAATCGCCCAGCAGCCCCTCTAGCTGCGGCTCGATCACCGGCCAGGCGGCGCGCATCGTCTCGCGGACCTCGTCCGTGATGCCCATGAAGCGGAGGCGCTCGTCGGCCTCGATACGATCCTTGTCGGACATGATGTTTTCCACTGGAATGAGAGTCAGGATTTTCGCGATCCTTATGGGTTCCGGAACCATAAAGGAGCGTTAACGAAACCCGCGCGGAGGGCGACGGATGTTTCGCGCCGTGCAGATTTGATCTAGATCAAACGCCATGCGCCCCGCCCTCGCACACGCCCTCCATCCCGTCTTCGGCGCGTTGCTCGTCGCCGCCATCCTGACCGCTTCCATCCTTCTGGTCGGCGAGGCCGGACGGCTGAGCCATTGGGAGACGCAACGCGCCGAGCTGGACGACATCCGCTACGGCGCCCTCGACGCCGACGAATGGGTCGCGCGGCTGACCACCGTCGCGGCGCGCGAGATCGACGAATTCGAGGTCACGCCGGAAAACCGCCCGCATATCAAGGCGCTGCTGACACGGCTGGTGGACCGGCTGATCGTCGAGGTGCCGCGCATCATGACCTCGCTGGAGGATGGCGGTGACAACCTGGTGGAACGCCTGTTCGGCTCCACGGCGAACCGTACGGTCGAGCTGCTGGTCGACGCCTCGGGATTGCGGGGAAAGGCGCCCGAGATCGCCGACGCCCTGATCGACGAACTGCAGCAACCGGAAACGAAGAAGGAACTCGTCTATATGCTGCACGGGGCGCTGGAGAGCGTCGCCCGCGACACTTTCGCAGAAGTCGACCGGAGCCCGCTCCGCCACATCGAGGCGGCCTATGGCTGCGCCTCGCCTGCCGCCTGCCGCGACACGCTGGGCGTCCGCATCGAGAACGCGGACCGGCGAGCGACGCTTCTGCTGGCGGCGATGGTGGCGGCGTCGCTGATGCTGGTGCTGCTGGCGTTCGTCCGCTTCCGGACGCAGCCGCGGTTCACCGCGTCGCTGCTCTGCATCGCTGCGGCGGCGCTGCTCTATGCCGGCGTCGGCGCCCCCATGATCCAGATCGACGCGCGGCTGGCCGAGATGCGCTTCCACCTGATGGGCGCCGCCGTGAATTTCGAGAACCAGGTCATCTACTTCCAGTCGAAAAGCATCCTGGAGGTTGTGGAGGTGCTGGCGCGCACGGGGCAGCCCGACATGCTGCTGGTGGGCGGTCTGATCGCGCTGTTCTCCATCGGCTTCCCGCTGGCGAAGATCATCGCCACCGCGCTGCTCGCCTTCCGTCCGGGGTCGGGGGCGCCCGGTCCCTTGTTGCGCTTCTTCGCCTGGCACGCCAGCAAGTGGGCCATGGCCGACGTCTTCGTCGTCGCCATGTTCATGGCCTATATCGGCATGCGCGGCCTGGTCGGCGACCAGCTCGGAAAACTTGCAGCAGCGGAACGGCCCCTGGAGGTCCTGACCACGAACGGCACCTCGCTGGAGCCTGGGTTCTGGGCCTTTCTCATCTTCGCCCTGTACGGCATCCTGATGGCCGCACTGGTGCAGCGCTGGCGGGAGGAGCCGGCGGCGGACCGGTAGAATCGGCAGACCGGGGAGGACGCCGTGACCGACGAGAAGACAGGAGCCGACCGCCTGGAGGTCGGCATCACCATCAGTTTCCAGCGCCACGAGGCCCTGGGCGAGACCTGGGACAGGGTCTACGGCGAGGCCCTGGAACTGGCGGCGGAGGCCGACCGTCTGGGCATGCGCGCCATCTGGGTCAGCGAACATCACGGCGAGGAGGACGGCTACTGTCCCTCCCCCATCGTTGCCGGCGCGGCGCTCTCACGGGCGGCGCCGAACTGCCGCATCGGCCAGGGGATCGCCATCGCGCCGCTCTACGGTCACCCGCTGCGGCTGGCGGAGGATCTGGCGGTGCTGGACAACATTTCCGGCGGCCGGCTGGAGATCGGTCTGGGCCAGGGCTATCGCCCCGCCGAGTTCGACGCCTACGGCTTCGATTACCGCCGCCGCACCCGCGCCTTCGAGGAAACGCTTGAGGTGCTGCACCGCGCCTGGACCGGCGAGCGCTTCGATTATGACGGCGACGTCTATCGGGTGAAGGACGGCGCGCTCAGGCCCGCGCCGGTCAATCCCGGCCGGCCGCCGCTCTGGATCGGCGCGGCGGCGCCAAAGGCGCGCGACCGGGTCATCCGCAACCGCGCCGGCCTGATCGTCGCCCCGCTGATCGAGCTGCGCCATGCAGCGCGCCAGTTCGCGGATTTCGACGAACAGACCCGCGCCGCGGGGGTCGAGCGACTGCCCCACGCGCTGATGCGGGAGATCATGATCGGCGACAGCTTCGAGGAAGCGGTCGAAGCCCATCGCGACAGCCTGGACCTGGTCTACCGCCAGCAATACGCGCCGGAGCGGACGGGCCTCTCGGTCAAGGATCCCGAAACCGGCGAGCGCCGCAAGCTGACCTCTGACGATCCCTATTACCTGTCGCAGGCGTTCATGGAAGAACGCTGGTTCGTCGGGCCGCCCGAGACGGTGGCGGCCCGAATCCGCGAATGGGCGCCGAAGCTGGGTCTGCGGCATCTGATCTGGCAGCCCAAGCCCCCCGGCCTGCCTCTCGACAGGGCGATGCGCAATCTGGAGCGCATGGGCAGGGAAGTACTGCCGCTGCTGTGACCCTTCGGGGCCGAAGCCGCCGGCCCCCGAGCGATGGCGAGATCAGCCCTCGCCGCGCTCGTCGGTGCCGACGATGTTGGCGCCGGGGTTGATCTGGCGGAACCAGAAGAGGTCGTCGCGGCGCGGCTGAGCCTCCAGCGCCACCTGCGTCGCCATTTCTTCGGCAATCTGCTTGCGGCGATAGATCGGCGCGAAACGATCCTGCAGTCCTTCCAGGAACTCGTAGTCGCAGACGCAATAGCTGGCGATATTGGGTACCTCCGGCGGGGCCGCGACGCCCGGCGCGGGCTCATTGCGGGGTTCGAGGGCGAACAGCGGGCCGGCCCCGGGCCTGTTGCATTCCGGCGAACTGCGATCGATGCGGAAGGGCTCGTCCAGCAGCACCGACAGTTCCCGCACGCTCCAGCGATCGGCCAGCCGGCAGGACACCACGGGCGTTGCGCCCTCGCTCTTGTGGATCAGCACATAGTCCTGGCTGGACTGTCCGCCGATCGCCGCGCCAGCTCCGGTGGACAGGGTAAGCGTCGCCAGCAGAATGCCGAGCGGACGCAGGATCGATCCGGACATGGTCATCTTCTCGTTCTCCCTCGCTCTGTGGGCGGGTTGCCTGACAGATGGTATGCGCCGCCAATTCCGTCTAGCCTTGCCGCCGCTGGTCGCAGGGGGGTCACCGGATGCTCACGGAAACGGAGATCGCGCGGCTCAGGGCGGAGACGCCCGGGGCGGACAAGGTTCTTCACTTCAACAATGCCGGTGCGGGACTGATGCCGCGCGCGGTGCTGGAAGCGGTCAAGGGGCATCTGGACCTGGAGGCGGAAACCGGCGGCTACGAGGCCTCCGCGATGCGGGAAGCGGAACTCGCCCGGCCCTATGACGCGATCGCTGCCTACCTGAATTGCGGCCGCGACGAGATCGCGTTGGTGGAGAACGCGACCGTGGCATGGAATCAGGCCTTCTTCGCCGTGCTTGACGGCATGTCGCCCGGCGACCGGATTCTCACCGCCGAAGCCGAATACGCATCCAACTACCTCTCCTTCCTGAAGGCCGCCGGGGACCGCGGGGTCAGGGTCGATGTCGTGCCCAGCGACGGCGACGGCGCGCTGGACGTCGCGCGGCTGGAGGATCTGATCGACGACCGCGTCAGGCTGATCGCGGTCACCCATGTCCCGACCAATGGCGGGCTGGTCAATCCGGCCGAGGAAATCGGCCGCGTCGCCCGCGCCGCCGGCGCGACATACCTGCTGGACGCCTGCCAGTCCGCCGGCCAGATGGCGCTGGACGTCGAACGGATCGGCTGCGACTTCCTCTCCGCCACGGGCCGGAAATATCTGCGGGGGCCGCGGGGAACGGGGTTTCTCTACGCCAGCCGCCGCGCCATGGAGCGCTACGCCCCGCCCGTGATCGACCTCAGGGCGGCGGCCTGGACCGCGCCCGACAGTTTCCGCTGGCGCGACGACGCCGGCCGCTTCGAGAACTGGGAGAACTACCAGGCCGGCAGGATCGGTCTCGGAGTCGCAGTCGACCTGATGCTGGAAACCGGGATCGAACGCATCGAGGCGCGCGTGACGGAACTGGCGCGCATCCTCCGGGAGCGGCTCGCCGGGATCGCCGGCGTGACGGTCCGCGACCTCGGCCGCCGGCGCTGCGGCATCGTCACGTTCACCCATGGCTCGATGCCCGCCGGGGAAGTCAGATCCACGCTCGGGGGCCAGGGAATCAATCTTTCCGTCAGCGACGCAGGCTCGACCCTGATCGACATGACGAAAAGGAATCTGCCGGACCTCGTCCGCGCCTCGGTTCACTATTACAATACCCTCGAAGAAGTGGACCGCTTCGTCGAAGCGGTCGCCCGGCTGGGGAGATAGATCGATGGATGCGACAGAACGTTCGAACGCGCGAAAGCAGGCGGTGCACGAGGCGGTCATGCACATCCGCGCCATCGAGACGGCGCAGGGGGTGACGCGGCGCTCGCTGGAGGACATCAAGGCGGTGCTGGTCGATCTGGCCGCGAAGCGGGAGCTTTTTCCGCTTGAGGACTTCCCGCCACCGGCGCCCGGGTCGAAGCGCAACAACGCCCTCTATCGCCTGCACGAGGATGACGACAACCGCTTCGCCCTCTACGCCCAGATGTCGACCGGCGGCACCGACTCGCCGGCCCACGATCACACTACCTGGGCGGTGATCGTCGGGATCGAGGGCGAGGAACTGAACCGGCTCTACGACCACGCCGAAGGCGGCGTTCGGGAGCGCGGACAGGTGATGGTGAAGCAGGGCCAGGGCGTCGCGCTGATGCCGGAGGACCTGCACTCGATCCACATCCACGGCGAGACGCCGGTGCTCAACTTCCACATGTACGGCCTGGGCCTGGAACAGCTCCACGGCCGCCGCTACTACCGGCCCGAGACCCACGACTGGAAGCATTTCCCGGCCTCGGACGCCATCCAGGACCTGCCGGAGCCGGCATGAGGGAGATCGACGCCAGGGAACTGCGCCGCCTGCTGACCTCGGGCGGCGAGATCGCGCTGATCGACGCGCGCGAGGAAGGCGCCTTCTCGAAGGAGCACATCTTCCTGGGCAGCTGTGTGCCGCTCAGCCGGCTGGAGTTCCTGGCGCCCGCGCTGATACCGCGAAGGACGGCGCCGGTGGTTGTCGCAGACGGCGGACCGCGGGACGAGGGACTGGCCGCCCGCGCCGCGGCGCGGCTGGGCGAGATGGGCTATGCCGACGTCGCCGTGCTCACCGGGGGCGTCGCGGGGTGGCGCGCCGAGGGCTTCGAGGTCTTTTCCGGCGTCAACGTACCCTCCAAGGCTTTCGGCGAGTTCGTCGAGCACCACTACGACACGCCGCGCATCACCGCCGCCGAACTGGCCGAGATGAAGCGCAGGGGCGAGGATCTGGTGATCCTGGACAGCCGGCCGATGCCGGAGTTCCACCGTATGTCGATCCCGGGCGGCGTCGACTGCCCCGGGGCCGAACTCGCCTACCGCGTCGGCACGATGGCGCCCGACCCGTCGACCACGGTCGTGGTCAATTGCGCCGGCCGGACGCGCTCCATCATCGGCTCGCAGTCCCTGATCAACGCGGGCATTCCCAATCCGGTCATGGCGTTGAAGGACGGCACCATGGGCTGGGAACTGGCCGGCTTCGAATGCGCGCGCGGCGAGACGGTTCATGCGCCCGTCCCCGAAGGCGAGGCGCTGGAACAGGCAAAGGCGCGCGCGCAAGCCGTAGCGAAGCGTTTCGGCGTGCGGATAACGGACGCCGGGACCGTCGCCGGCTGGCGCGAAGATCGGGACAGGACCACGTTCCTGCTTGACGTGCGCACCGCAGAGGAGTTCGAAGCCGGCCACTGGCCGGGCGCGCGTCACGCCCCGGGCGGCCAGCTGGTCCAGGCGACGGACGAACATGTCGGCGTGCTGGGCGCGCGGATCGTGCTCTGCGATTCGGCCGACGGCGTGCGCGCGACGATGACGGCGAGCTGGCTGATCCAGATGGGGCGCGACGACGTCCATGTTCTGACCGAGGCGGCGGAAACGCCGGAAACGGGTTCCGCCGAGACGGAACCGGCGCTGTTCCGCCCCTGGGCCACGCTCACGGCCGACGAGATGCAGGCGGTGCAGGATTCCGGCGAACCTGTCGCCGTGATCGACCTTGCCGACAGCCTGACCTTCCGCAGGGGTCACGTGCCCGGCGCGCTCTGGGGCGTCCGTTCCCGGATCGGGAAGTGCGTGGCCTCCCTGCCCGTAGGCATGGTGATGCTGACTTCCCCTGACGGCCGCCTCGCCCACTATGCGGCGGCCGATCTGGCCGCCGCGCGTCCTGACCTAGTGGTGCGCGTGCTGGCCGGCGGCACCGATGCCTGGATCGTGAGCGGACGGGAGCTGGAAAAGGGGCTCGACGGCAAGACCACGACCCAGGTGGACGACGTCTGGTGGAAACCCTATGACCACCAGGGCGGAGTCCGGCAGGCCATGGAGGACTACCTCACATGGGAAGTCGGACTGGTGGCCCAGGTGGAGCGCGACGGGCTGGTCGAGTTCAGGAGGTTCGATTGAGCGGGGATCTGACCTACGAGGAGTTCCGGCGCGTCGACATCCGCGTCGGCACGATCACGGACGTCCAGCCTTTTCCGGAGGCGCGCAATCCCGCCTGGAAGCTGTGGATCGATTTCGGGCCGGAAATCGGCACGCGCAAGACCTCGGCGCAGGTAACGAACTACGAACCCGACGAACTGCTGGGCCGCCAGGTCGCGGCGGTCGTCAACTTCCCCAAGAAGCAGATCGGCAAGTTCATGTCCGAATGCCTCACCCTCGGCTTTCCCGGCGAGAACGGCGAGGTGATCCTGATCGGCCCGGAGCGAAAGATCCCCAACGGCGGCCGGCTTTACTAGATCGATGCAATGTCTGGCGGAACCGCACAGGCTTGTTGCCCTTGGACTTGATCCAAGGGCCCGGTCTCAACCAAGGGACTGGGTCCTGGGGTCAAGCCCCAGGACGCCACGCTCAGGAAGCCCGCAGCAGCCAGACCAAGCCGACGCCCACGATGCAGGCGACGAGGCCGGTCAGGCGGATTCGTTCCGTCGGCTGGTCCAGCAGGACCGCCAGGGCGCGGCGCATGCCATCGGGGAACAGCGCATAGGCTGCGCCCTCGATGGCCACCATCAGCGCCAGCGCCACCAGCAGATCATGCATCGGTGACCGGGATCAGTCGGCGGCGGGCGCCTGCGCGGGCTCCTGCTGCGCCGGCTGCTGCTGTTGCGGCTGCGTGCCCCTCGGGCCCGCGATCCCGCCACCCGGCGTGACCGCCGGCGGCGGCGCATCCGGATCGACAACCGAGATGTCCTCGAAATAGCGGAAGAACTCCGACGTCGGGCTCAGCACCATGGTGGTGTCGTCACGCTTCAGGGATTCGCGATAGGCCTGCAGCGAGCGGTAGAAGGCATAGAAATCAGGGTACTGCTCGGCGGTGGAGTTGAAGATCGCCGCCCTGGTTCCGTCGCCCTCGCCGCGCAGAATCTCCGACTGCTTGCGTGCCTCGGCCAGCAGCACCGTGCGATCGCGGTCCGCCTTCGCGCGGATGCGCTGCGCTTCCTCGTCGCCCAGCGCGCGTTCCTCCCGGGCCTCGCGTTCGCGCTCGGTGCGCATCCGGTTGAAGATCGCTTCCTTGTTCTGTTCGGGCAGATCGGCGCGCTTGATGCGCACGTCGACGATCTCGACGCCGTTCTGGGACATCTGGTCGTTCACGCGCCGGCTCAGCCGCGACATCAGCACGCTTCGCTCGCCGCTGAGCAGCGACGTGAAGGGCTGGTCGCCCAGGATGTCGCGCAGGGTCGAACGGACAATCGTGTCAAGCCGATCCTCCAGGGCCAGCATGTTGGTATAGGCCTTGATGTACTCCAGCGGGTCGGTGATCCGGTAGCGCGTGAAAACGTCGACGACCATGCGCTTCTGGTCCTGGGTGATGATTTCTTCCGGGTCCGCATCAAGCGAGAGTATGCGCTTTTCCACGAAGACCACGTCCTGGACGAAGGGCACCTTGAAGTCGATGCCCGGGTCATTGACGATACGCACCGGATTGCCGAACTGCAGCACGATCGCGCGCTGCGTCTGATGGACGGTGAAGATCGAACTCCAGGCGACGATGCCGACGATGAGCACGATCACACCGAGTATGATGCCGGCAGTTTTCATTGCGCGTTGCCCCCGCTCCTGTTCTTGCCGGTCAGTTCATTGAGCGGCAGATAGGGCACCACGCCCGAGCCGCCGCTCTGATTGATGATCACCTTGTCCATGCCGCTCATGACCTCCTCCATCGTCTCCAGATAGAGCCGGCGGCTGGTGATGGCGGTGTTCTGCGCATATTCCCTGGCGATGGCCAGGAAGCGGCTCGCCTCGCCTTCAGCGAACGCGATGGTCTGCTGTTTGTAGGCCTCGGCCTCCTCCAGCATCTTCGCGGCCTCGCCTCGGGCGACCGGAACGATCGAGTTCGCGTAGGCGTCGGCCTCGTTCTTCTTGCGCTCCCGGTCGGCCTTGGCGCGCTGGACGTCGCGGAAGGCATCGATCACGTTGCCCGGCGGGTCAACCTTCTGCAGCTTCGCCTCGAGGATGTTGATGCCGGCGTTGTAGTCGTCCAGCGTGCGCTGGACGAGCTCCTGCACCGTCTGCTCGATACGACTCTTGTCGGTGGTCAGCACCGCCTGGATGGGCGTGCGGCCGACGATCTCTCGCATCGCGCTTTCCGCCACGGCCTTCAGCGTGGCCTGCGGATTCTCGATCTCGAACAGGAACTTGCCCGCGTCGGCGATGCGCCACTGCACCGCGAACTCCACGTCGACGATGTTCTCGTCGCCGGTGAGCATCAGGCTCTCGTCCTTGATCTCGCTCTTGCGGTCGGGACCGAGCCTGCGGAACCCGATGTCGGTCTGCTGGACCTTGGTGACCTCGGGCAGCAGCACCGTTTCGATCGGCGCCGGCAGCTTGAAGTTCAGGCCCGGCTGGGTGGTGCGCACATATTCGCCGAAGCGCAGCACGATGCCCTGCTGCGAGGGCGAGACCCGGTAGCTCATCTGCCAGACGGCGAACAGGGCGATCAGGATCACCGCCACGATGAGGATGACGCTGCGATTGCCGCCGCCACCCGGCATCATGCTGCGGAAGCGATCCTGGCCACGCCGGATCATATCCTCGAAGTCCGGGCGCTGCGGTCCGCCCGGACCGCCGCCGCCAGAGGGGCCCTGCCCCCAGGGGCCGCGTCCGCCGCCCCCGTTACCGCCTTGCCATCCGCCGCCTTGACTGTTCCAGGGCATGAAGTGTCCTTCGATCCTACGAGAAATGCGCGCGCCGCACGGCCGCCATCTTTCGGCTGTCCATGCTCCGCGTTATATGACGTTGGCCCTCCCGGAGCAAACATAGCCGGGCGGAAAAGTTGTAGCTGATCCGATATCGGGGCCGGACGTGGAGTATTCAACAAATGGCTGAAATCTCGGAGAAGGACGTCCTGGCGGCGCTGGCGCAGGTGGTGGACCCCGATCTGGGCCGCGACGTCGTGTCGGCCGGCATGGTTTCCGGTCTGGTGATCAAGGGCAGCAATGTGGGCTTCGCGGTCGAGGTCGATCCGAAGCAGGGCGCCGCCAAGGAGCCCCTCCGCCGGGCCTGCGAGGACGCCGTGCAGGCCCTGCCGGGCGTGACATCGGTGACCGCCGTGCTGACCGCCCATCGCGAGACCCCCGGGGGACAGGCGCAGCAGCGGCCCGCGGGTCCGCCGGGCGGCCAGGCCCGCGCGAATCAGCGCGCCGACATTCCCGGCGTGAAGTCGATCGTCGCAGTGGCCTCGGCCAAGGGCGGCGTGGGCAAGTCGACGACGGCGATCAACCTGGCCGTGGCGCTGGCGCAGACCGGTCGCAAGGTCGGCCTGCTGGACGCCGACATCTACGGCCCCTCGGTGCCGCGCCTGATGGGGCTGGAGGGCAAGCCCAACTCGCCCGACGGCAAATCCATCGACCCGATGCGCGCCCACGGTATCGAATGCATGTCCATCGGCTTCCTGATCGAGGGCGACACGCCGATGATCTGGCGCGGGCCGATGGTGATGAGCGCGCTGGAGCAGCTCATGCGCGACGTCAACTGGAGCGAGCTCGACGTACTTGTGGTCGACATGCCGCCGGGCACCGGCGATGCGCAGCTCACCATGGCCCAGCGCGTGCCGCTCACCGGCGCAGTGATCGTCTCGACGCCACAGGACATCGCCCTGATCGACGCCCGCAAGGGACTGGCCATGTTCCGCAAGGTGGACGTGCCGGTCTTCGGCATCGTCGAGAACATGAGCTACTTCCTGTGTCCGAGCTGCGGCGAGCGATCGGAGATCTTCGGCCATGGCGGCGCGCGCGCGACCGCCAAGGAACTGGGGACCGATTTCCTTGGCGAGATCCCGCTGCACATGACCATCCGGGAGACCTCCGACGCCGGCAATCCCATCGTCGCATCGGCTCCGGACAGCGACTACGCGCAGGCCTACATCGACGTGGCGGAAAAGGTGGCCGCGAAGATCGACGCGGCCCTGGGAAAGTCCTCCAGCGGGCCCCGGATCGTCATCCGCTAGTCGATTCCCGCCGCCCCGGGCGGGCGAGCAGACGGGCGATCACCCTGTCCAGCGGCGCACCCTGGTTGACGACCGCGTCCACGGCTTCGGCGATGGGCATGTCGGCGCCATGGCGCGCCGCCCGGGCCAGCAGCGGACCGACGGTCAACGCGCCCTCGACGAGCTGGCCGTCCGGCGTCTCGCCGCGCGCCAGGGCGTGGCCGAAGGAGAAGTTGCGCGACTGGCTGTCGGTGCAGCTCAGCACCAGATCGCCGAGGCCGGACAGACCGGCGAGCGTGTCGGTGCGCGCGCCCATCGCCTCGCCCAGGCGCGTCATCTCGGCGAGGCCGCGGGCGATCACCCCGGCGCGGGCGTTCGAGCCGAGCCCGGCGCCGATGACGGCGCCGGCGGCGATCGCCAGCACATTCTTCACCGCGCCTCCCAGCGCCGCGCCCGTGACGTCGTCGCTGGCGTAGAGCCTGAGATTGACGCCGTGAAAGACGGCGGCCAGTTCCTCCGCCAGCGCGATGTCGCGGCAGGCGAGCGTCGCCGCCGCCGGCAGTCCGCGCGCCAGTTCGCCGGCGAAGGTGGGCCCGGAGAGAACCGCGACCGGGCGGCGGGGATCGAGGTCCGAAACCACCTCCGGCATCGTCATCGCGCTCTCGCGTTCGATCCCCTTGGCGGCGATGACCGCGGGCGCATCCGGCCGCAGCACCCCGGCGAGCGCCGCCAGCACCGGGCGGAGCGTCTGCGCGGGAACCGCCAGCACCACGGCCGCGGCGGGCGCGAGCGCCGCCATGTCGGCGACGCATTCGACCCTGCGATCCAGACGCATCCCCTCGAGACGGGGATGGCGGCGGCTTTCCGCGATGGCGGCCATCCGCGCAGGATCGCGGCCCCAGAGCACGACCGGATGATCCGCCTGGGCGGCGCACTGCGCCAGAGCCGCGCCCCAGGCGCCCGCGCCGACGACGCCTATCAGCCTTTCGTCACGATTTTCCATCGACTGCGTTTCCCCCTGATTTCTGCGGCATAGGGACGCAAAACCCACCTGTCAATTTGGGTCGTGGCGCGCCAGGCGCTAGCTTGGACGAGGATCAAGAAGTGGCGGCCGGCTGCTACTGCCCGGCGCGCCAACATCCGCGGGAGTGCCTTTCAGATGAAGATTACCGGCAGTTACGACATAGACGCGGACCGCGAGACGGTCTGGAAGGCGCTGAACGACCCCGAGGTGCTCAAGGACTGCATTCCGGGCTGCGAGAGCCTGGAAATGACCGGCGAGAACGAGCTCACCGCCGCAGTGACCGCGAAGGTCGGGCCGGTCAAGGCGAAGTTCAACGGCTCGGTCGAGCTGAAGGATCTCAATCCCCCCTCCTCCTATCGCATCGAGGGCAGCGGCAAGGGCGGCGCGGCGGGCTTCGCCAAGGGCGGAGCCGATGTCAGCCTTGAGGAAAAGGACGACGGCGGCACCTTGCTGACCTACGAGGCGGACGCTCAGGTCGGCGGCAAGCTGGCGCAGGTCGGCGGACGGCTGATCGACGGCACGGCCAGGAAGATGGCTGACCAGTTCTTCGCCAGGTTCCGCGACCACGTGGAGAGCAGCAGCGCCGAGGCTGCGCGCGCCACCCCGCAGGAACCCGCGGCGCCAGGCAGCAAGGTCGAGGAATCCGCGGCCGGAGAGACGAAGACCGCGGCCGCCGCGACGGCGATGCCGCCGCACGACAAGGATGCGCCGCCCTCGACCGAGGGCGCGGGCGTGCCCGCCGGCGAGTCGCCGGTCAGTTCCGAAGCGGACGGCGGCGTGCGGATCGACGCGGCCGAAGGCACCCAGGATCCGTCCATCGCCGAGAAGCGCGCCAGACCGTCGGCCGACGCGGAGGCGAAGACCGTCGACGAGAGCGTCGCCGAAAAGGAAGAGGCGCGGGGCAGCGCCGCCGCGGCGAGCGTCGCACCCGAGGCGGCCCACGCGATCCCGCCCAAGCCCGCGCCCGCAGGCGACGAAAGGGCCGGCGCCGCCGGCGCCCTGCCGGTCTGGGTCTGGTTCATCGGCGCGGTCGCACTGATTCTGGTGCTCATCGCGCTCGTCTCTTGAGTTAACGCCATACCCGGCGCAGGATGCGCCCAATTGCCAATGTTCCAGACAGGGAGGACGGGGGGACATGCCAAGCGTCTCGATGACGGTGAACGGGAAGGCCGTGAGCGGCGACGTCGAAGGCCGCACCTTGCTGGTCGAATTTCTGCGCGAAAAGCTGCGCCTGACCGGCACGCATGTGGGCTGCGACACCAGCCAGTGCGGGGCCTGCGTCGTGCACGTCGACGGCGAGTCGGTGAAGGCCTGCACCATGCTGGCGGCCCAGGCCGACGGCGCCGAGGTCATGACGATCGAGGGTCTGGCCCAGGGCGACAAGTTGCACCCGATGCAGGAGGCCTTCCGCGAGAACCACGGTCTGCAGTGCGGCTTCTGCACGCCCGGCATGATCATGTCGGCGGTGGATCTGGCCAGGAACAACCCGGATCCCAGCGAGAAGGAGATCCGGGACTGGCTGGAGGGCAACATCTGCCGCTGCACCGGCTACCACAACATCGTGAAGTCGATCAAAGCCGGCGCCGAGGCGATGCGCGGCTGACGGAGTTCCCATCAACGTCGGCGATTTTCAGGGAGGAAACGTCATGACGGACCAGGGTATCGGGGCAAGCGTACGCCGCAAGGAAGACCTCCGCTTCATCAAGGGGCGCGGCAAGTACACGGACGACATCGTGCTGCAGGACATGAGCTATGCGGCGATCGTGCGCTCGCCGCACGCGCACGCGAAGATCAACCGCATCGACACCTCGGCGGCCAGGGCCGCGCCGGGCGTAGTTGGCGTGCTGACGGCCGATGATTTCGCGGCCTTCGGCGGACTGCCCTGCGGCTGGCAGGTCACCGGCAAGAACGAACAGCCGATGATCGAGCCCAAGCACCCGATCCTGGCCGAAGGCAAGGTCCGGCACGTCGGGGATCCGGTCGCCGTCGTGATTGCCGAGAGCCGCGCGCAGGCCCGCGACGCGGCGGAACTGGTCGAAATCGACTACGAGCCGCTGCCGGCGGTGGTCGACATGCGCTCGGCCCTGGAGGACGGCGCCTCGGTCCATGACGAGGCCGGCGACAATCTCTGCTACGACTGGGAACTGGGCGACCGCGAGGCGGTCGAGGCCGCGTTCCGGAAGGCCGACCACGTCACCACCCTGGAACTGATCAACAACCGGCTGGTGCCGAACGCCATGGAGCCCCGCTGCGCCATCGGCGATTTCGACGACGCCTCGGGCGAACACACGCTCTACACTTCCAGCCAGAACCCGCATGTCATCCGCCTGCTGATGGGCGCCTTCGTGCTGCAGATTCCGGAGCACAAGCTCCGGGTCTACTCCCCGGACGTGGGCGGCGGCTTCGGGTCCAAGATCTATCACTACGCCGAGGAGGCGATCGTCACGGTCGCCGCCAAGGTGCTGGGCCGGCCGGTGAAGTGGACTTCCGACCGCACGGAAGCCTTCATCTCCGACGCCCACGGCCGCGACCACGTCACCAAGGTCGAACTGGCCATGGACAAGGAGGGCAGGTTCCTGGCGCTGCGCGAGCAGACGCTGGCGAACATGGGCGCCTATCTGTCGACCTTCGCGCCGTCGATCCCGACCTATCTGCACGCCACGCTGCTGGCGGGCCAGTACACCACGCCGGCGATCCTGGCCGAGGTGAAGGCGGTCTTTACCAATACCGTCCCCGTCGACGCCTATCGCGGCGCGGGCCGGCCGGAAGCGACGTATCTGCTGGAGCGGGTGATCGACCTCGCCGCGGACGAGATGGGCATGGACCCGGTCGAGATCCGGCGGAAGAACTTCATCCAGCCCGACCAGTTCCCCTACGCCACGCCGGTGGCACTGACCTACGACACGGGGGACTACGAGGCCACGCTGACCGCGGCGCTGAAGGCGGCGGACTGGGACGGCTTCGAAGCGAGGCGCGAGGAAGCGAAACGCAAGGGCAAGCTGCGCGGCATCGGCATCGCCTGCTACATCGAAGCCTGCGGAATCGCGCCGTCGAACATCGCCGGCGCGCTGGGCGCCCGGGCGGGGCTGTACGAATGCGCCACCGTCCGCGTCAATCCCACCGGATCGATCCAGGTCATGACCGGCAGCCACAGCCATGGCCAGGGCCACGAGACCACCTTCGCCCAGGTGGTGGCCGACCGCCTCGGCATCGGCCTCGATCAGATCGACATCGTGCACGGCGACACCAACAAGATCCCCTTCGGCATGGGGACCTACGGTTCGCGCTCGATCGCCGTCGGCGGCGCCGCGCTGTCCAACGCCTGTGACAAGATCGTCAACAAGGCGACGAAGATCGCCGCGCACCTCATGGAAGCCTCGGCCGACGACGTCGTCTTCGAGAACGGCAGCTTCAAGGTCACCGGCACCGACAAGCAGGTGGCCTTCGGCGACGTGGCGCTGACGGCCTATGTGCCGCACAACTACCCGCTGGACGAACTGGAGCCGGGCCTGGAGGAGACCGCCTTCTACGATCCGAAGAACTTCACCTTCCCGGCCGGCACCTATGTCTGCGAGGTCGAGATCGAGCCGCAGACCGGCGCGGTGGAGATCGTCAGCTTCCACGCCTCCGACGATTTCGGCAACGTCATCAATCCGATGATCGTCGAAGGCCAGGTCCATGGCGGTCTGGCCCAGGGCATCGGCCAGGCGTTGCTGGAAAACACCGTCTACGACAATGAGGGCCAGTTGGTCAGCGGCACCTACATGGACTACTGCATGCCGCGCGCCTACAACTTCCCGAACTTCACCGTCGACCATCAGGTCACGGCCTGCACCCACAATCCGCTGGGGGTGAAGGGCTGCGGCGAGGCCGGGGCCATCGGCTCGCCGCCGGCGGTGATCAACGCCATCGTCGACGCCTTGAAGGACTATGGCGTCAGCCACATCGACATGCCGGCCACGCCGGCGAAAATCTGGCGGATCGTGAACGGCGGCATGGCCGCGGCGGCCGAATAAGGGGGATCAGCATGTACGAATTCGAATACAGGAAGGCGAGCAGCCTCGACGAGGCGGCGAAGGCCATCGCGGCGGCCGAGGACGGCAAGATCATGGCCGGCGGCATGACCCTGATCCCGACCCTGAAACAGCGCCTGGCGAGTCCCAGCGACGTCATCGATCTCGGCGGCATCGCCGATCTGAAGGGCGTGAAGCGCGAAGGCGACAACATCGTCGTCGGCGCCATGACGACCCACGCCGCCGTCGCCGGCTCCGGCGAGGTGAAGTCGGCGATCCCCGCGCTGGCCAAACTGGTGGGCGGCATCGGCGATCCGCAGGTGCGCAACCGCGGCACCATCGGCGGCTCCATCGCCAACAACGATCCGGCCGCCGACTACCCGGCGGCGCTGGTGGCGCTGGGCGCGACCGTGAAGACCACGAAGCGCGAAATCGCCGCGGAAGACTTCTTCACCGCCATGTTCGACACGGCCCTGGAGGAGGACGAGATCATCGTGCAGGTCTCCTTCCCCATCCCGGAGAAGGCGGGCTACGAGAAGTTCGAGAACCCGGCCTCGCGCTATCCGCTGGTCGGCAGCTTCGTGGCCAGAACCTCGGGCGGCGTCCGCGTCGCGGTCATCGGCGCCGGGCCCTGCGTCTTCCGGGTGCCGGCCTACGAGAATGCGCTGTCCTCGAACTTCGCGGCCGACGCGATCCCCGAGGGCGCGGTCTCCGCCGACGACCTCAACTCCGACATTCACGCCAGCGCCGATTACCGCGCGCATCTGGTCACCGTGATGACCCGCCGGGCGGTGCAGGCCGCCGGCTGATCCACCCTTCGCCAGACACCCGGCCCGCCCGATGTCGCGGGCCGGGGCGTCGCCTGGCGCGGATGGGCAATCCTTCAACGCTCCGATAGGGTTGATGGCCTGAGAACGGCGGCGCGGGGTGCGCTGCCGGCACCCCGTCGTTCGGAGTCCGGCGACATGTCCGACATCGGCTCAGCGCTGCTGCTTGCGGCCCGTCTGGTGCTCGGCTTCGACGCCGAGCTGGTCGGCATCGTCGCCCGGTCCCTGCAGGTCAGCCTGACCGCCGTCTTCTTCGCCTCCCTGATCGGTCTGCCGCTCGGCGCGGTGGTCGCGGTCTACCGCTTTCCCGGCCGCCGCGGCGTCGTCATCCTGCTCAACGCCCTGATGGGGCTGCCGCCGGTGTTCGTCGGCCTGATGGTGTATCTCTTGCTCTCGCGCGCCGGCCCGCTGGGGGCGCTGGGACTGCTGTTCACCCCCACGGCAATGGTGATCGCCCAGACCGTGCTGATCACGCCGATCATCGCCGCCCTCGCCCGCCAGATCGTCCGCGACCTGTTCGAGGAGTACCGCGAGCAGCTCTGCTCGCTGGGCGCACGCCCGGCACAGATGGTGCCGACTCTGCTGTGGGACGGCCGGCTGGCGCTCATGACCGCGGTGATGGCCGGCTTCGGCCGGGCCACGGCGGAGGTCGGCGCAGTATTCATCGTCGGCGGCAACATCGCCCACGTGACCCGCGTGATGACCACCGCGATCGCGCTGGAGACTTCCAAGGGCAATCTCGCCCTGGCGCTCGCGCTGGGTTTCATCCTGCTGGCCATCGCACTGGGCGTGAACGCGGCGGTGGCAATGCTGGGCGGCGCGACCGCACACGGACGAGGCTGAAACGATGGGCGTGCTGCCGCTGGAACTCAGCGAAGTGAGCTTCCGCGCCGGGGGACGGACCCTGCTGGACCGCATTTCGCTGGAGATCGGCGAAGGCCCGCGCACCGTCATCCTCGGACCCAATGGCGCGGGCAAGAGCCTGCTGCTCCGAATCTGCCACGGGCTTCTGGGCGGCTTCGAGGGCACGGCCGCCTGGAAGGGCCCGGACGCCGATGCGGCCCGACAGCGACAGGCGATGGTATTCCAGAAGCCGGTGATGCTGCGCCGCTCGGTGCGCGCCAATGTCGAGTACGGGCTGAAACTCAGGAACCTGCCGTTGGACGACCGCCGGGAACGGACCCGGCAGGCGCTGGAGCGGGCCGGCCTGACCGGCCGCGCCGAACAATCCGCCAGGCAGCTCTCCGGCGGCGAGCAGCAGCGTCTCGCCCTGGCCCGCGCCTGGGCGCTGAGGCCCGACATCCTGTTCCTGGACGAGCCGACGGCGAGCCTCGATCCCGGCGCCACGGGAGCCGTGGAGCGGATCATCGACGAGATCCACCGATCCGGCGCCAAGATCGTGATGACGACCCACGATCTCGCACAGGCCAGGCGGCTGGCCGACGAGGTCATCTTCCTGCATGCCGGGCGCGTTGTGGAGCGGCGACCCGCCGCCGATTTCTTCGCCGCGCCCGAAAGCCCCGAAGCCCGGGCCTATCTCTCGGGCGAACTGCTCTGGTAACCACAAGGAGACCGATCATGCCCATCTGGCGCACGATTATCGGCCTGACAACGGCCTTGACCGTCATCACCGGGGTAGCAAGCGCCGATGACCGCTTCATCACGCTCGCCTCGACCACCTCCACGGAGAACTCGGGCCTGTTCGGTCATATCCTGCCGAAGTTCACATCGGAATCCGGCATCGAGGTCCGTGTCATCGCCGTCGGCACCGGTCAGGCCATCCGGCTGGCCAGCAATGGCGATGCAGACGTCCTGTTCGTCCACCACAAGCCAAGCGAACAGAAATTCGTGGCCGCCGGCCACGGCGTCGCGCGCCACGAGGTGATGTACAACGATTTCGTCATCGTCGGCCCCGCGGCCGATCCGGCCGGCGTTCGCGGCATGACCAAGGCGGGGGAGGCTCTGGCGAAGATCGCCGGCGCGGAGGCGCCCTTCGCCTCCCGCGGCGACGACAGCGGCACCAACAAGGCGGAGCGGGGACTCTGGCGCAAGGCGGGACAGGAGCCCCATGGCGGCACCCAGAGCTGGTATCGCGAGATGGGCTCCGGCATGGGCGCGACACTGAATGCGGCGGTGAGCATGGGCGCCTACACCCTCTCCGACCGCGCGACCTGGATCAGCTTCGCCAACCGCGGCCAACACGAAATCCTGGTCGAGGGCGATCCCGCGCTGTTCAACCAGTATGCGGTGATGCTGGTGAACCCGGCGCGTCACCCGCACATCAAGGCGAAGCAGGGCCAGGCGTTCATCGACTGGCTGCTCTCCCCCGAGGGCCAGCACGCCATCGCCGAATTCCGGGTGCAGGGTCAGCAACTCTTCTTCCCCAACGCAGGCGACTGACGCGAAAAAGATTTGGCCCGCTCGCGCAACTTCGTTACGCTGCGTCACCGAGTTACAAACCGGTCACGAAACACTATGGGAGGCAACCATGGCCTGGACGACGCCCGTCATCGAAGAAATCTGCATCGGCATGGAAATCAACGGCTACTTCCCCGCCGAGATCTGAACCTTTCGACATCGTCGAAGTGAGAGTGGCCGGCCGGTCCTGACGGGCCGGCCATTTTCGTCAGGAACGACCCGATCATGAACGAGGCCATGTCCCCTGACGCCCTGGAGGCGGCGCTGCGCGATATCGGCGCCCGCCGCTATCACAATCTGCATCCGTTCCACAAGCTGCTGCACGGCGGCGAGTTGAACAAGGGGCAGGTGCAGGCCTGGGCGCTGAACCGCTACTGCTATCAGGCGCACATACCGGCGAAGGACGCGACGCTGATGGCCCGCCTGCCGACGGCGGCGCTGCGGCGCGAATGGCGCCGCCGGATCGTCGACCATGACGGCGAGGCGGAAGGCGATGGCGGCATCGAGCGCTGGCTCGGCCTCTGCGAGGGGCTGGGTCTCGACCGTGGCTATGTCGAAAGCATGCGCGGCATCCTGCCGGCGACGAGATTCGCCGTGGAAGCCTATGTCCATTTCGTGCGCGATCAGCCCCTGCTGGAGGCCATCGCCAGTTCGCTGACCGAACTGTTCTCGCCGACGATCATCTCCGAACGGGTCTCAGGCATGCTGGCCGGTTACGACTTCGTCGACGAGGCCACGCTGGCCTATTTCAACAAGCGTCTGACCCAGGCGCCGCGGGATTCCGACTTCGCTCTCGACTACGTCAAGCGCCACGCCGTCCGCCCCGACCAGCAGCAGGCCGTGCTGGCGGCGCTGATCTTCAAGTGCAACGTGCTCTGGTCCCAGCTCGACGCGCTGTATTTCGCCTATGTGGAGCCCGGCATGATCCCGCCCGACGCCTTCACGCCGGACGGCGCACGGTGAACGGACCGGACGACAGCGCCGTACCCGTGCTGCCCCGCGGCGTGAAGCTGCGTGAGGACAAGGCGCGTGGCGGCTGGACGCTGATGGCGCCGGAGCGCGTGATCAAGCTGGACCCGATCGCCGTCGAGATCCTCGAGCGCGTCAACGGCGAACGCTCTGTCGCCGACATCGTCGACGACCTCTGCGCCAGCTTCGACGCCCCGCGCGAGCGCATCGACACCGACGTGAAGGCCATGCTCGCCAGCCTGGCCGAGAAACGGTTCCTCGACCTGTGAACGCCGGCGCACATATCGATCCGCCCATCGGCCTGCTGGCCGAACTTACCCATCGCTGCCCGCTGCACTGCCCCTACTGCTCGAACCCGGTCGAGCTCGACCGCCGTTCGGTAGAACTCTCCACCGATGAATGGCGCCGCGTCTTCTCCGAGGCCGCGGAACTCGGGGTGCTCCAGGTGCATCTGTCCGGCGGCGAGCCCACCGCCCGCGCCGACCTCGTCGACCTCGTCGCCCACTGCGCCGCCGCCGGTCTCTACACCAACCTGATCACCTCGGGCGTCGGCGTGAAGGCCGGGCGTCTCGAGGAACTGGCCGATGCCGGCCTGGACCATGTGCAGATATCCTTCGAGGGCGTGCACGAGGCTCCGGCGGACCGTATCGCCGGGCTGGACGGCGCCCACCGCGCCAAGCTCGCCCTGGCCGAGGAAGTCGTCCGGCTCGGCCTGCCGCTGACAGTCAACGCCGTCATCCACCGCGCCAATATCGATCTGGTCGGCGACATGGTGCGTTTCGCCGTCGGTCTCGGCGCGCGCCGGGTCGAGATCGCCCACGCGCAGTACTACGGCTGGGCGCTGAGAAACAGGAATGCGCTGATGCCGACAATCGCCCAGGTCGAGCGGGCGCTGGCAACCGTCGAGGACCTGCGCGAGAGCCTGAAGGGCCGGATCGTCATCGACGCCGTCGTCCCCGACTACTACGCGAAGCGTCCGAAGCCCTGCGTCGGCGGCTGGGGCCGCCGCTCGCTGAACGTCACGCCCTCGGGCAAGGTGCTGCCCTGCCACGCTGCCGAGACGATCCCGGGGCTGACGTTCGACAATGTCCGCGAAAAGCCGCTGGCGGAGATCTGGAGCGGCGGCCAGGCCTTCAACGCCTTCCGCGGCACGGACTGGATGCCGGAGCCCTGCCGGAGCTGCGACCGGCGCGAGATCGACTTCGGCGGCTGCCGCTGCCAGGCGCTGGCCATCGCCGGGGACGCCGCCGCGACCGATCCCGCCTGCGAGAAGTCGGATCAGCACGAGAGGCTGCGCGCCATGGCCGGGACGGCCGCCGACAGCCATGTCGGCGAGTACGATTACCGGCGGTTCCTGTAGGCGCTGCCGAGAACGCCTGCCGCCGTGGCGGACCGACGGCGCCAGAATTCGGACAGCGCTCGAGCCGGCCATACCACCCCTCGCGCGCCGGTCCGTTACCGGAAGCTCGAGTTCTTGGACGCGTGACCGCCGTCGACGGTGACGATGGTGCCGGAAATGTAGGACGCCCGCGCGGAGGCGAGGAATGCGACCACGTCTGCCGTCTCGCGGACCGTCGCGGCGCGCCCCAGCGGCAGCTTGTCCATCATCTCCGACCAGCGTTCGGCGTCGCCCAGTTCCTGCTCCGCCACCGTGCGCAGCATGGTGCGGATGCGCTCGGTCAGCACCGCGCCAGGATTGACGCCGACGATGCGGATGCCGTCGGCCAGGCTGGTCCCGCCCATGGTCTTCGTGAAGGCCATCAGCGCGGCGTTGCCGGTCGAGCCGGCGACATAGGACGAATCCGGATTCTCGCCCGCCATGCCGATGACGTTGACGATCACGCCCCGGCCCCGCGCGGCGAAGCGGGCGTAGTAGTCGCGGATCATGTTGATGTAGCCGAAGACCTTCAGGTCCCAGGCCTTGCGCCAGGTGGCCTCGTCGACGCGATCCAGCGTGCCCGCGGGAATGGCGCCGGCGTTGTTGATCAGGATGTCCGGCTCGGGGCACTCGGCCGCCAGCGTCGCGATGGCCGCGCTGTCGGAAAGGTCGAGGGCGCTGGTGGCCACGGGGACATGATAGGTCATGTCGATGATGCGCTTCGCCTCGGCCAGCCGGTCCGGGTCCTGCGAGACGAGGTGCAGGCTCGCGCCCTCCTGTGCGAAGACCTCGGCGCAGCCGAAGCCGATCCCGCGGCTGGCGCCGGTGATCAGCACGGTCTTTCCCTTCAGATCGAGATCCATCTTTCCCCTCCCCCGAGATCTTCGTTGAACCGCCTCCCGCCTTCGGCTAACGGAGCGGCCATGACTGTTGACGTGATCGATCATATCGCGCCGCTGGCCGAGCGCCATGACGCGTTTCTCTTCGACCTGTGGGGCGTGGTCCACAATGGGATCGAGGCCTATCCCGGCGCGCTGCGCACCCTGGCGGCGCTGACGGCGCAGGGCAAACGCGTGCTGCTGCTCTCCAACGCGCCCCGGCTCGGCACGGTGGTCGATCCCTTCCTGGCCAGGATGGGCGTCCCGCGGGAACATTACGACCGCGTGGTGGCTTCCGGCGACCTGGTGCGGGCGGCGCTGGAAAGCGGCGCGGTCGACGTCGGGCGGCGCTTCCTCTTCTGGGGCAAGGGCCCGGACCGCACCATCACCGAGGGGCTCGATCTGGAGGAGACGGACAGTCTGGGAGACGCCGACTTCATCCTCTGCGGCGGGCTGAACAACGACGAGACCGAGACCGTCGACGACTACGCCGGCGCGCTGGCGCAGGCGAAGAACCGCGGCCTGCCCATGGTCTGCGCCAATCCGGACTACGAGGTGATGCGCGGCCACGAGATGCTGCCTTGCGCCGGCGCGCTGGCGCAGGCCTATCAGGACATCGGCGGCAAGGTGCACTGGTTCGGCAAGCCCTACGGGGTCGCCTACGATTACTGTCGCCACGAACTGGGCGATATCGCCCCGGACCGGATGCTGGCCGTGGGCGACACGCTGCGCACCGACATTGCCGGCGCCACCGCCGCCGGCATCGCGGGCGTGCTGGTGACCGGCGGCATTCACGCGCGCGAGGTGATGGCCGAAGGGCGGTTGGACGAGGCGGCGCTGATCCGCATCTGCGCGGCGGCCGACCTCTGGCCGGTCGCCGCCATGACTCAGCTCGAGTGGTAGGCGCAGGCGCGATTTCACTCCCCGCCGGAATGCTCTAACCTCCTGCACGGGGAGGACCGTGATGCAGAAGAAACCCGCGAACACGCTGGCGGACGTTGTCGAGATCGAGAAGACGCCGTTCACCGAACTACTGCCGGCCGACAACATCTACGCCGCGCTCCGCCACTCTGCCGAGCGCCATCCGGACCGCCCGGCGATCTGGAACCTGGCGCGCGGCGAGCTGGCCGACGAGCCCGAGAAGATCACCTATCGCGACCTGTTCCGGCGCGTGACGCAGACCGCAAACATGCTGCGCGGCCTGGGCGTCGGCGAGGAGGACGTGGTCACCCTGCTGATGCCGATCGTACCGGAAACGCACTACCTGCTGTGGGGCGCGGAAACGGCGGGCATCGTCAATCCGGTGAACCCCTTCCTGGAGCCGGAGCACATCGTCTCCATCTGCAAGGCGGCGGGCACGAAGGTGATCGTCGGCTGCCATCCCTCGATCAGCCCCGACCCCTGGCCGCGGATCGAGGCGGTGCGGAAGGAAATCCCCGGCCTGAAAGTGATCCAGGTCGGCGGCAGCGGCGCCGATGTCGACGGGGACGTGATCCTCTACGAGCAGGCCATGGAAGGCGTCGAGGCCGGGCGGCTGACCTTTGCCCGCGACTTCGACATGCACGGCACGGCGGCGCTGTTCCACACCGGCGGCACTACCGGCGTGCCCAAGCTGGCGCGGCACACCCAGAAGGGTCTGATGCTGCAGAGCTGGAACTACGGCAACGCCATCCCGCTGGACGACCTGCACGCGCCGATGGGCCTGCCGCTGTTCCATGTCGGCGGCGCCACCGCCTGGGGCGCGATGCCGTTCCTGTGGGGCCACACCATCACCCTGCTGGGATCGGAGGGATTCCGGAACCCGAACGTGGCCCGCGACTTCTTCGCCAACGCGGCGCGGCTGAAGTGGAACCTGATCCCGGTCGTGCCGGCCATATGGTCGATGCTGCTGCAGCAACCGATCGAAGAGCACGACCTGTCGTCGCTGCGCTATGGCGCGGTGGGCGGCTCGACGCTCTCCGTCGAGGTCGCCAATCTCGCGACCCGCAGACTCGGTGTCCCGCTGGTCGAGGGCTGGGGCATGACCGAGACCCATGGCTTCTCGGCCTCGAACCCGTTCGAGGGCGAGGTCCGTGTGGGCTCGATCGGCTTCCGCCTGCCCTTCAACGAGATCCGCGTGGTGCGCACCGACGACGATGGCCATATCGAGGGCGACTGCAAGATCGACGAGATCGGCCTGGTGGTCTGCCGCGGCCCGCAGATATTCGGCGGCTATCTCGATCCGGTCCATGACGGCAAGGCCTGGCTGGACGGCGAATGGTTCGACACCGGCGATCTCGGCCGCATCGACGCCGACGGCTATATCTGGCTGACCGGCCGGTCGAAGGACCTGATCATCCGCGGCGGCCACAACATCGATCCGGCGACCATCGAGGACATCCTCTACCAGCACCCGGCGATCGAGCTGGCCGCGGCAGTGGGCCGGCCCGACCGGCGCGTGGGCGAGTTGCCCGTCGTCTTCGTGCAGTTCGCGAGGGGCCGTTCGGCCACAGAGGACGAACTGAAGGGCTTCGTCGCCGAACGCATCACCGAACGCGCGGCGAACCCGGTCGAGATCATCCCGATCGAGGAGATGCCGCTCACCGGCGTCGGCAAGATCTTCAAGCCCTCGCTCCGGATCGAGGCGGTGCAACGCGTCTTCGACCGCGATATCGGCATGCTCGCCAACGAACTGGGCGCCGAGATCATGGTCGAGGTCCGCCAGGACAAGGTCCATGGCACGCTGGCGGCGATCACGGTGAAGGACGGGCCGCCGGAGACCGAGGAGCGCATCCGCGAGACGGTCGGCGGCTACGAGACCCGCTTCGAGATCGGGCGGGGGTAACACACGCGCCGTCACCGCCCGGTTTGTCCGGGCGGTCCATCGGCCCCGCATATGGATTGCCCGGCTGAACCGGGCAATGACGAGCACTGGACTACGCTCCGATCGTCTCCGGCGCTGCGAGAGTCAGGATACCGAGAACGGCGAAGATCGCCGCCGCCGCCGCGCGGATCGCACCCAGCGGCAACCGCTCCGACAGCGCCCCGCCCAGCAGCACCGTCGGCGCATTGACCGCCAGCATGCCCGCCGTGGTCCCGATCGTGACGATCAGAATGGAATCGAAGCGCGCGGCCAGCACCACGGTCGCGAGCTGGGTCTTGTCACCGATCTCGACCAGGAAGAAGGCGGCCGTCGTGGCGAGGAACGGCCCGAAGCGGCGGCGCGGTTCCACATTCAGGTCGTCTGCCTTGTCGGGAATGAGTGTCCATCCCGCCATGGCGAGGAAGGACAGCCCGACGATCCACCTGAGCCACGCCCCGTCCAACAGTTCCGCCGCCGAGACGCCGACCAGCGCGGCCAGACCATGATTGGCGAGGGTGGCGACAAGGATGCCGGCGATCACCAGCGCCGGCGCGCGGAAACGCGCGGCGAGCACCAGGGCCAGCAGCATGGTCTTGTCGCCGATCTCGGCCAGGGCGACCACGCCGGCGGAGACGATCAGTGCTTCCATGGGCGTTTCGAATCGTGTCTATATTCGTCCGATTTGTTGCGCGACATTTAACGTCTGGGCGCTCGCTGGATGTCGTGCTCGAAATTCTTTATCTTCAAATATCAATGATTTGGTTAGAAAATCTGTCGAAAAACCAAACAAGTTGGGATTTTCTTTATAGTATTCTATTACATTTTTCTCTTGCATTCTTACGACACGATGAATATCGGAGATATACTCATATCCTAGCCGATCAATATCGACAAGCAGGCGATGATTTAGGTTCGGAGAAGTTGGCATGTTTGGTATCAATAATTTCTGATATACTTCCAGTGATTTGTCATTTATCGGCATTTTTAGAACATTAGAACTCAACTCATTGTAGATTGATTCAGACTGTGCTTCATATTCACTTGATTTGGGGGACTGGTCTATTATTGGCTTTTTCGTCTCAGCAAGGATGTTATTTTTATGCAATTCCATAATATCGGCAAGTCTAAGAACCATTTCGTTTATCTTCTCCACCTTCCTTTTTTCCTCACAAAAACGATATGCTGTCCAATCTATGTACTGCCTACGTAACGCCTCTCTTACTAATTCATCCTCTGAATCATCAGTCATTCTCTTTCTATCGTGAATAAATTTTATTGGAAATATTCGACTATAAGATAAATCAACTTGATCAGATTTTAAAAACTCAAAAAATTCTCGCCTACATTCATTGCTGGTAAAAAACGATGGGCTCAAGATTGGCACTAAAAAATATGATGAAACAAGTGTTAAATCAATGGCACTTCTCCATAAATCTCCCCAACGAATATTCTTTCTATCATGAAACACCTCCACATCTTCGCCAGATTGAAGTCGCAGCTCGCGCTGAATTTGCTCAAATACCCAACTCAATTCACCACTAGAATTATCAAAATCCCTATGCGCATAGCAGAAAAATCCGACCACTTTTGTAGACATAGTAAATCTCTCGCATAGATATTTAAATCAGCCTACCAGTTCCATCACCTTCTCGAGCTGGGCGAGCTGGCCGGCAGCGTCGAGTTTCGGATCGAAGCGGACGGTGACGCCGCCAACGCCGGCGGCGGCGTAGGTCTCGAAGCGCTTCCGCACCATCTCCGGCGTGCCGACGGCGCCGAACTCGGTGATCATCGCGTCGGGGACGATCTTCGCCGCCTCGTCGCGGCAGCCCTCGATCCAGAGCCGCTGGATCTCCTTCGCCTCGTCCTCGAAGCCGGAACGCTGAAAGGCCTCGTTGTAGAAATTGGTCTGCGCCGAGCCCATGGCGCCCATCTGGAAGGCGATGCCGGGCCGGCGGGAATCGATCAGCGCCTCGACATCCTCCCCGATGCCGACCGAGCAGGCCGCGTTGAGATGAATGTCGGCGAGGCTGCGCCCGGCGCGTTCCGCACCCCGGCGGATATAGGCCAGGTGCGCTTCCGGATGGTCCGGCGAGAAGGACGTGCCAAGCCAGCCGTCCGCTGCCTCCCCGGTATATTCGAGGGATTTCGGCCCCAGGGTGGCGAGGTAGATCGGGATCTCCGTCGGCGGGAAGTCCAGGCGGATCGCCTTTCCTTCCCCGCCCGGCCTGGGCAGGGTGATGGTCTCGCCGTCGTATTTCAGCTTCTCGCCCCGGAAGGCCATGCGGACCACGTCGACCGTTTCCTTCAGGCGGGTGAGCGGCTTCCGGTAGTCCCGGCCCTGAAGGCCTTCGACGACCTGCGGGCCGCTGACCCCCAGCCCCAGGATGAAGCGCCCGCCCGACAGGCTGTGGAGCGAAAGCGCGGTCATCGCCGTCATGGAGGGGACGCGCGCGCTGATCTGCATGATGCCCGTGCCGAGCCTGATCCGGCTGGTCCGGGCGGCGAGATAGGCGAGCGAGGTGGCGGCGTCCTGCCCCCAGGCCTCCGCCGACCAGGCGCAGTCGACGCCCATGGATTCGGCCGCCTTCACGAATTCGGCCACCGCGCCCATGCCGCTGCGGTCATAGCCGCCGACGCTGATGGAAACCTTGAGCAGCGCCATGGCTCAGCCCTTTCCGAAGTTCTTCACGCGTTCGGCGACGTCCGGCGACCGGCCCGGGCTGTGCACGCGCTCGAAGGCGAGCGCGTCGCTGTGGCCGCGGTTCTGGCCCTCGTTGACCAGCATCTTGTCGCCGCGCAGCGTGTGCCAGGAGTTGGCAAGGAAGCCGCGGGCCATCTTCACGACGTGATCCTGCAGTTCCTCGTCGGGCACCCATTCGACAGCGAGGCCGATCCGCACCGCCTCCTCGGCGTCCACCGTGCGGCCGGAGTACATCATCTCCTTGGCGCGCTGCACGCCGACGCGGTCGGGCAGCCGGCGGCTCATGCCCCAGCGCGGGGTCATGCCCCACTTGCCGTGCGTATCCGCGAACTTCGCCGACGACCCGGCGACGATGATGTCGACGGCCAGCGCCAGTTCCAGCCCACCGGTGTAGCAATGGCCCTGCACCGCACCGATCACCGGCTGCGGCAGGGTCTCGATGAGGTCCACCGTGTCCGACTGATAGTTGGGCGCCGGCGCTTCCTCGCCCGACTGGATCGCCTTCAGGTCGTTGCCGGCGCAGAAGGAGCGGCCTTCGGCGCGCAGGATGACGACGCCTATCTCGTCCTGCTGGCGGTGCAGGGCGTCGACATGGGCGCGCAGTTCCATGACCAGTTTCGGCGAGAGCGCGTTCAGCGCCTCCGGCCGGTTCAGCGTGAGTATGCAGAGACCGTCGTCATCGGTCCGCTCGACCAGCGCCATCGTTGTGTCCTCCCTCTCCCCGTGTCAGTCCCCTCGCCAGCGGCGCGATGGCCAGGCCGAGGACCGCGCCGTTCAGGATATGCCAAAGGAAGTGGGTTCCGACAGGCCAGAGATCGCAGAGCCGCTCGTCGATCGAGCGGAAGATGAAGGAAGGAACGAAGACGGCGACGGCGGCAGCGATCCAGCCCCAGGCCGGATGACCGCGCCGCCAGAGCCAGAACGACAGGGCCAGGCCGGTGACGAAGGGCCCGAGATAGAACGCGCCGGGCACGGGCAGCCGTCCCAGCGCCACCGCGGCGGCGATCATGAAGGCCGGCCAGACCAGCGCTGTGTACCAGCGCATGCCCAGCCACCGGCGCGCGCCGGCGTAGACGGTGGCGAGGAGGCAGAGCGAGAGCGCCGCGGTATCGAGGGCGCCGCCCCAGCCCTGGGCGGTGGTGTGCCACAGGAAGCTGCCAATGCCGGTCGCGACCAGCAGGGCTGCGGGAATCAGGAAATACGGATCGCTTCGTACGCCACGCCGCCCGGCGATGCGCCAGAGCCAGATGGCGGCAATGATGAAAGCTAGGTTGGTGACGGCGTTGAGCGGTTCGTTCCAGAAGCCGTAGGCCGTGCGCTCGCAATAGGCGTCGACGAATTCGTTCATGCCGCCGATCAGGCGGCAATGTCAGCGGCCGGTCAAGCGCCGGCCGGTAACCGTCTGTTTCAGGCCGCGCGGGCGGTCTGGCGCTCGGCCATCCAGGCCCGGGCGCGGCGCTGGGCCTCGGCGATCTCGGCGGCGCTCATCATTTCGGCCATTTCCTGGCGCTCGGCGCGGGCGCGGGTATCGCCCGACATCGCAGCCAGGTTGAACCACTTGTGCGCCATCACCAGCGCGTCCGGGCCGTTCTCGGTGGCGTAGACAAGGCCCAGGCGGTACTGCGCGTCGCGATCGCCGGTTTCGGCGCGGATCATCAGGTCGTCGGCGAGATTCGGATCAAAACGTCCCATGTCGTTGGTTCCTTCCCGATCGATGCGGCTTCCGCCGCGTCATCGGGAGGATCGTGGGCCCGAAAAGGTTAACGCCCGGTAATCCTGACGTCACCGAAAGGTTAATTCGCGATCCTTTCCGAGGCGGTCGCGCCGGTCGCCCGCATCAGATCGTCGAACGTGGCCGGAAAGACGCAGTGCGGGTGGCCGGCGGCGGCGTAGACCGTCACGAATCGGGCCAGCGACGCATCGATGGCAATGGGAACCGGGCTGACATGACCCAGAGGCGCGACCCCGCCGATGGTGAAGCCGGTCTCGGCACGGACGAACTCCGGCGTTGCCCGGTCCAGTTCGTCGGGCAGGTCGAGGACTTCCCGCAGCGCATCGGTGTCGCAGGTACGGTCGCCCGCGATCAGAGCCATGACCGCCTTGTCGCCGGCGCGGAAGACCAGCGACTTCACGATCGCGCCCAGTTCGCAATCGAGGGAGCGCGCCGCGTCCTGCGCCGTCCGCGCCGTCTCCGAAAGCGCCCGAATCGCCGTGTCCAGCCCGGCCTCCCGCAGCGCGTTCTGGACGCGCTGGACCGGTTCGCGTTGCAGCAGCTTCTCGCCGTTGCTCATGGCACCTCGAAGCCCTTCTTCACCGCGTCGCGCGACCAGATGCGGTCGTACCAGCGCTTCAGGTTCGGGAAGTCCTCCAGCTTCATGCCCTGCCACTCATGGCGCGCAATCCACGGGAAGGTGGCGATGTCGGCGATGGTGTATTCGCCGGCGGCCAGCCAGTCCCTGTCGGCGACACGCTTGTCGAGCACGCCGTAGAGGCGCGCGGTCTCGTTGGTGTAGCGGTCGATGGCGTAGGGGATCTTCTCCGGCGCGAAACGGCGGAAATGATGCGCCTGTCCCATCATCGGACCGACACCGCCCATCTGCCACATCAGCCACTGCATGGTCTCGTGGAAGGCGCGCGGTTCGGCAGGCAGGAACTTTCCCGTCTTCTTCGCCAGATAGATCAGGATGGCGCCGGTCTCGAAGACCGAGATCGGCTCCCCGTCCGGCCCCTCGCTGTCGACGATGGCGGGGATCTTGTTGTTGGGGCTGATCTTCAGGAAGTCCGGATCGAATTGCTCGTCCTTCGCGATGTTCACGGGATAAACCTGATAGTCGAGCCCGCATTCCTCCAGCATCACGGAGACCTTGCGGCCGTTGGGCGTGCCCCAGGTGTAGAGTTCGATCATCGCTGCGCTTCCTTCCCCTATTGTCTAGGCGCCGTCCAGCGCCTGCATCAGGTCCGCGATCAGGTCGTCTGCGTCCTCGATCCCGACCGACAGACGCAGCAGGTCGTCCGGCGCCATCGACGTCGGCCCCTCCACCATGCGGCGGTGTTCCACCAGGCTCTCGACCCCGCCCAGCGACGTCGCCCGGCGGAACAGCCTGAGCCCCGCTTTCACGCGATACGCCCTCTCCTGCCCGCCGCCGGTCAGCACCGACATCATCGATCCGAAACCGCCGGTCATCTGCCGCTTCGCGATCGCATGGCCCGGATGGCTCGGCAGGCCGGGATAGAGAACCGTGACGTCGCCGCGCGCCTCGAGCGCCTCGGCGATGCGCATGGCGTTCGCGGCAGCGCGTTCGACCCGGACGGCGAGCGTCCGCATGCCGCGGGCCAGCAGCCATGCCTCGAACGGCCCGGCGATGGCGCCGCCCTTGTGGCGCTGGACGTGGGCGCCCTGCCAGAGCGGATCATCGGCATTCCCGGTCACCAGCGCGCCGGCGACCACGTCGGAATGGCCGTTCAGCGACTTCGTGGCCGAATGCATGACATAATCCGCGCCGAGTTCCAGCGGCCGGGTGAACAGCGGCGTCGGCACCGTGTTGTCGACGCCCAGCTTCGCGCCCGCGGCCCGGCAGGCCTCCGCCACGGCGGCAAGGTCTGTCACCTGCCAGAGCGGGTTGGCCGGCGTCTCCGCCCAGACCAGCTTCGCCGGCCGTTCCTTCAGCGCAGCGGCATAGGCGTCCGCATCGTTGGCGACGAAGCGGACGTTCAGGCCGAAGCGCTCGCCGAAATCCTGCAGCCAGGCCTTCAGCCCGAAATACATCACCTCCGGCGCGATTACGGAATCCCCCGACCTCAGCGACTGGAACAGCGCCACCGCCGCCGCCATGCCGGAGGCGTAGAGCATGGCCTCGGCGCCGCCTTCCAGCTTGGCCAGCATCTCCTCGGCCAGGGTGTAGCCGGGGTTGTCGTCGCGGGCGTATTCCGCCCCGCCGGGCAGGGTCAGGTCGGCGTCGCGCTCGTAGGTCGTGGCCGGATAGATCGCCGGCGCCAGGCCGCGGCTCGCCGGCTCGACATGACCCAGCGCCTGGGCCAGGTAGGTCGCCGGCTTGTCCGAACCGGCGCTCATGCGCGTTTGGCGAACTGGTTGTCGCCGAACAGGTTCTTCTTCTCGGCCTCGCCCATCTCGTCGGGCTTGCGGCGCAGTTCCCGGCCGAGATCGACGCCCCGGCGCACCGCGGGCCGCTGCTTGATCGCCTCGTACCAGCGGCGGACATTCGGGTAGTCGTCCATGGCCACGCCCTGCTGGCGGTGCACCATGAACCATGGAAACAGCGCCATGTCGGCGATGGAATAGTCGCCGGCGGCGTACTCCACCTCGCCCAGACGCCGGTCGAGGACGCCGTAGAGGCGGTTGGACTCGTTCAGATAGCGCTGCTTCGCGTAGGGGATGTCCTCGGTAGCGTAGAGACGGAAATGCCCGTTCTGGCCGAACATCGGGCCGACGCCGCCCATCTGCCACATCAGCCACTCGATGGCGCGGTAGCGGCCGCCGGGCTCGGCGGGCAGGAAGCGGCCGGTCTTCTCCGCCAGGTAGATCAGGATCGCGCCCGATTCCATCAGGTGCCAGGGCGCGCCTTCGGGGCCGTCATTGTCGACGATGGCGGGCATGCGGTTGTTGGGGCTGATCTTCAGGAAATCCGGCTCGAACTGCTCGCCCGCGCCGATATTCACCGGGACCATGCGGTAGTCCAGCCCGCATTCCTCCAGCATGATGGAGATCTTCCAGCCGTTCGGCGTCGGCCAGTAGTAGAGATCGATCATATGCTTCCGTCCCGCATGCACTGTCCTTTGCCCGCGCTTCGTGATATGGCGCGATCCGCCCGCCAAGTGAACTGAAGAACCGGAGACCGTCAACATGGCTATCGACCGCGATGCACTGATCGACGCGCTGGAGCGCATGGGCGACGCCGATGACGCGGCCGCCGCCGCCGCGGCGCGCGAGGCGCAGTCGATGCTGGAGGCGGCCGACCTGGGCTGGGACGAGATCATCGACCCGAACCTGGGCCAGCAGGCCGAGGCCGCGCCGAAGCTCGACATCGGCGAGGACGACAGGTCTGTTCTCAAGGCCATCGACGCCCTGCTGGCGCGTCCCGGCCTTTACGAAGGCACCGCCGAGGACCTGCGCGAACACCGCGAGGAACTGGAGCGCGGCGAACTCGACCCCGAAGACCGCCGATACATCCTGACCCTCTACGAACGCGTCGCCTGACGCTCGCGGTTCAGGCCGCCGAGATCTGCGCCGGACGGCGCAGGTCTTCCGCGAGGCCCCGCCCCATGAGATCGATGAAGTTGTCGCAGTAGAACCGCTCGACCGCACGCGCCGGCGTGTCGGCCAGCGAGTCGCCGAACCGCTTGAGCGGGTTCCGGCCGCCCTCGATATGCGGGAAGTCGGAGGAGAACATCGTCACCTCCTCGCCCGCATTGGCGATGATCCAGCTCACATCCTCGTGCGGATAGGGCGCGGCGCGGAACTGCCGGCGCACGATCTCGGAGGGCTTCGCGCTCAGCTTCTGCAGCCGCTCCTCGTTGCGGATGAAGGCGTGCGCGGCCGAATCCATCGCCCGCATCCAGCCCGGCACCCAGTTCGCGCCCAGCTCGATCGCGCCCCATTTCAGGGCGGGGAAACGGTCGAAGACGCCGTCGAAGATCAGCGTCGCGCCGGTCTGCATCACCGCCTCCGGGATCGGCATGTAGCTGACGGAGGTGAAGTTGTCGTCGCCGCCGTGGAAGTCCTTGACCGGCGGCAGGCCGTTCTCCTTGTAGGCCGGGTTCAGCTTCTGCTCGCCGCCGACATGGAACAGGACCGGCAGGCCGGCTTCCTGGGCCATGGCCCACAGCGGGTCCAGGCCGACATGGCTGGGGCTATGGTTCTGCGGGCACTTGGAGGGCACCATCAGGCCCTTCGCGCCCAGTTCGATCGCCTCGGCCATGCAGGCGCGGGCGCGCTCGAATTCCTCCAGCGGGATATAGGCCGTCGGCAGCAGCCGGCGGTCGACGGAACAGAAGTCCGTCATCATCCGGTTGTGGGCGCGGGCGGCGGCGTAGCAGAGCTCCATGTCGCCCGATTGGTCGAGCTCGAAATTGCCGAGGCAGAAGGTGGTGAAGACGAGCTGACTGGCGAAGCCCATGTAGTCCAGCGCCTCGCCGCGGTCGTCACGGATGAAGGCGCCGTGGGCGTCGTAATTCTTGCGCAGCATCACGTTCTCGTTGGCAGCGGCGCGGAACTCGGGGTCGGCATGATTCGCCTTCGCGGCCTCGACCGCCGCCTCCTGCTGGGCCTTGCGCCTCAGATAGCCCGGCGTCGCGTGCAAGCGCGCCCTGAGGCGCTCTTCCAGGTACGGGTCCAGGCAATCCGCCGTCTCCATCAGGTGGCTGTCGGCATCGTGGATGATGCGGCCTTCGGCATATGGCATGGCGTCTCTCCCCGTGGCGGCGGCGCCCGGAAGCCGGGCCGGCCGCTGATACTGTTCCGCAGTTTCCCCGAGACGACCGGCAGCGGTCAACTGACCGACGGCACCGTGATCCAGGTGGCGAAGGCGCTGGCGACGACACGATCGTCGGGGCCGAGCACCGCGGAGCCCGCATAGGCCTTGCGGCCCTCCATCCCTTCGCGCCAGGCCAGCACGGTGCACCGGTCCCCGGCTCTCACCCGGCCGGTCACCTCGCCGACGATACGGCCGAGCAGCATGCTGCCGCCGGTCTCGCCGTGCCAGGCATGGGCGCCGGGGCAGTCCAGCGCCGCGAAGACGTAGCGCTCCAGGATGAAGCCGTCTTCGTCGGCCATGTTCGCATGCGGGTCCCACCTGGCGGCGGCGAGGTCCCGCCCCGCCACGGGCGAGGCGAAAACGCGCAGCCCTTCGCCCGGGGCGTTGTCCACGCCGCAGACAAAGCAGTGCGGGATGGGGCTGTTCCGTGCGCCCGGATAATGAGGTAGCGCCGCCTCGATCTCCGCGTCCGTCGGTTTCTCGGGAACCCGCAGCGAGAAACGGCCCGGCCGCACCGAACCGATCAACTGGTCTTCGCGGCGCAGGTCGAACCCTTGGTCGGCCCCGACAAGGTCCAGCGGCGTCTCCAGCGGCGGCGGCGCGCGCAACGTGATCTCCGCCGGCCCGTCGATCAGCTCCGCCAGCAGGCCCGCGATATAGCCGCCATTGGCCGATTTCGACGGCCCACGGAATCGCTTCTGAATGACGATCTGCTGCATGTTTCAGCCCTCCCCGCTCTCGTCCCGAATCCCCCAGCGCCCTAACTTGCGTCAGAATGGAGCGAATTCAAACGGAGCCCGCCGCATGTCCGACCTGCACGCCGACCGCAGCAAGACCGTCATCATCGACACCAACCAGATGGACTGGCAGGCGAGTCCCGCGCCCGGCGTGTGGCGCAAGCGCCTGGAACTGATCGGCGATACCGAAAAGGGCATGGTCACTTCGGTCGTGCGCTTCGATCCCGGCTGCGGCTTCCCGGAACACGATCACCCCTTCGGCGAGGAGGTGCTGGTGCTGGACGGCGTCTTCGCGGACGAATTCGGCGAATATCCAGCCGGAACGATGACCCTGTTGCCCACCGGCACACGCCACCGCCCCTGGACCGAGAACGGCTGCACGCTGTTCGTGAAGCTCTGCCAGTACGCCGGGACCGACCGGCCCACCCGCCGCATCGACACCAGCGATCCGGCTGGCTGGCGGCCGACATGGGCCGGCAGGGAGGTCTTCGACCTGTTCGACGAGCCCGGCCATGCAGAACGCATCTACCTGTCAAGACTTGCGCCGGGCGCGGAAGCGCCGCATCACACCCATGAGGGCGGGGAGGAAGTCTTCGTGGTGTCGGGCGAGCTGGCCGACGAGAACGGCCGCTACCGTGCCGGAACGTGGATGCGGCTTCCGGACGGATCGAGCCATCGGCCACGGTCGGACGGCGGCTGCCTGCTCTATGTCAAGACCGGCCACTTGGGGAGGGGCGCATGAACGCGGAACTGATCTATTTTACCGACCTGAAGAGTCCCTTCGCCTATCTGGTGATGGACGATCTGCTCGCGCTGGAGGAGCGCTACGGCGTCACCTTCCGCTGGGTCCACTTCACCCTGCACATCCCCGAATTCCTGGGTGCGGTGGAAACCCGCTCCGAAAACGAATGGCGCAAGGTGAAATACGCCTACATGGACGCACGCCGGCTGGCCAACCGCAAGGGGCTGACGGTGCTGGGGCCGAAGAAGATCTTCGATTCCCGTCCCGCCGGAATCGGGCTGACCTACGCCGAGGAACAGGGGCTGCTGCACGCCTATGCGCGGCGCACCTTCGAGAAGTTCTTCCACCGCGAACTGGATCCCGGCGTGGTCGAGGAGGTGAAGGCGGTGCTGGCGGAAGTCGGCGCGGACACCGCCGGCTTCGACGACTGGTACACGGGCGAGGGCGCCGAGCGTCACGAGCGCGAAAGACAGCTGGCCATCGACATGGGCGTGTTCGGGGTGCCAACCTTCGCCATCGACGGGGAGCTGTTCTGGGGCGGCGACCGTCTCTGGATGGTCGAGGAGCGGCTGCAGCAGTTGGCAGCCTAGATCAATCCTCGGTTGGATTGAATCGCCCGTAGAGCTTCGGTGTCATGCCCGCCCCCGTGCGGGCATCCGGCTAGGATCATCGACTTGCGGCGAAGCCGCTCCGGACCCCCGCACAGAGGCGGGGGGTGACACGCCGGGTGAGTGGCGGTTCAATCAAATAGCGGAACGCTATAGACCTTTCCACGAAGGGGACCACGGCCTACTTGCCGCCGCCTGCGGTCGCGCGCGGATCCTTGATGCCGAGCTCCGCCACGGCCTCCAGCCAGTCTTCCTCGAAATAGGCCTTGTCGGCGCAGTCGCGGTTGTAGGCGTCGATGGCCTCGTTCAGCCGTTTCCGACGGTCCGTGAGGTTGGGTACGAACTTCTCGTTGTAGCGGTCGATCATATCCGCATGGCGGTCGACGCGGCGGTTGTACTCGGCCACCGCCTCCGGATCGGTGCCGTCGATCTGCTTGCGGCGGCGGTCGAGGTCTTCGCCGAGATCGGCGATCTTCTGACGGAAATCGACGAGCGTATCCTCGTAGTCGGCGACCCTGGTCTCCATGTCGGCGATCGCGATGTCGCTCTTCAGACAGGCCCGGATATCCTCCGGCTTCAGCGTGTTCTCGTCATAGACCTTGATGACCTCCGGAGCCGGGTTCGCATCCGCCGCCGGTTGCTCTTCGTCCTTCTGGTTCTGGGCCATTGCCGGCAGTGCCAGCAGCAGCCCGATCGCGCCAGCGAGCAGATATCGGTTCATGACGCCCTCCGTTCGGTTGGTGACATGCGGCTTCTCGCCCCGAATTGTGACCGCAATGCGCTGCGCCGCAGGATAGCGAAGGCGGCGCGGCGTTTCACCTGCGCCAGCGGGTCATTCGATCGCCCGCATCGCGGCGGCGATCTCGGCCTCCATGGGCCGCCCGCTTTCCACCAGGCCGCGGGCCAGCGCCTCGCGGTCGGCGGCGGACTTGTTCTGGCTCAGCTTCGCCTTGCCTTCCATGCGCGCGATGGGAATGCGGAAGGGCACGATCCCCTTCACCATCGCGCTGCGGAACTTCTCGGGCAGGCCGCCATAGGACCAGGGCCCGCTGCCCTCGTAGCGCGCCGACAGCCGCTCCATCAGACGGTCGCGTTCGACCGCATCATCGATGATCTCCGGCCGGCCTTGGCAATGCACGGCGGTGTAGTTCCAGGTCGGCACGGCGGGGCCGTCACCGGGATACCAGGTCGGCGAGACATAGGCGTGGGGACCGGCGAAGATGCAGAGGGCGTCGGCTTCGCCGAAATCGCGCCACTGCGGGTTGGCGCGCGCCATATGGGCGTAGAGCACGCCCCGCTCCCCTTCGCCGCGATCCAGCACGAAGGGCAGATGGCTGGCCTCGGGCGCGCCGCCAGCGGCCGTCACCAGCAGCCCGAACTCGTTGGCTTCGATGATGTCGTGACAGGCTGCCCTGTCCTCGACGGCGAAATGCGCGGGCGTGTACATCGTGCTTCTCCCCCCGGCGGACGGACCCTATCGGCTCAGGTCGCCCCAGCTGCTGACATTGTCGACCCGGATGACGATCAGCGGCCGCGTCTCCAGGTCCATGCTCTGGTACTGCACATAGCGTGCGCGGAGAAGCTCGATCGCACCGGCGCGGTCCGCCGCCCTCTCCCAGATCGCCGCAGCGCCCCGCAGCATGACCCAGCCGAGCCCGGACCAGTCCGGATCGTAGCGGTCGACCATCAGGCAGACGCGCGGGTTGTCGGCGATGTTGCGCAGCCGCTTCAGCCGGCGGATATCACCCCCCTTCGGCTTCTCGTCGATGGGGATGAATATTTCCGCCGCCTCCAGCGCGAAACAGACCGGCATGACATGCGGCGCGGCTCCGGCGTCCGCCGTGCCCAGATGCCCCAGCGGCCGGCGCAGTACGAATTCCCGCTCCTCCTTCGAGATCATGTCGCAACCAATGCCTTTTGACCCGGGCGGCAGGCCCGCTATCTTCGGCCCCGAAGATAGTGCGCATGGGGAGGATGTCATGGATTTCGGCTTCGCCTGGTTCACCCGCGGGCCGATGGCCAACGCCGAGGGGCTGAAGACCCTCGCGGCGGCCGGCGAGCGGCTCGGCTACAGCTACATGCTGGTGCCCGATCACGTCGTCATCCCGACGCAGATCGACAGTACCTATCCCTACAGTCCCGACGGCTCCTTCCCCGGCACCGCGACGGGCGAATGCATGGACCAGCTCACGGCCATCGCCTTCGCCATGGCCGCGACCACGAAGCTGCGGATGCTGACATCGGTGATGGTGGTGCCGCATCGTCCGGCGCTGCTGACGGCGAAGATCATCGCGACCATCGATCAGCTCTCCAACGGCCGTATCACCATCGGCTGCGGCGCCGGCTGGATGGAGGAGGAGTTCGAAGCCCTGCAGGTCCCGCCCTATGACGAGCGCGGCGCGGTGACCGACGAGTATCTCGAGGTCTTCCGCACCGTCTGGACCAGCGAGCAGGCGAGTTTCCACGGCAAGTACGTGCGCTTCGACAATGTGGGCACCCGCCCCCTGCCCGTGCAGAAGCCGCATCCGCCGCTATGGATCGGCGGCGAGAGCGCGCCGGCGCTGAAGCGCGTGGTCAGCCATGGCGACGGCTGGTACCCGATCGGCAACAATCCGAAATTCCCGCTGGACACCCATGCCCGGATCGCGAAGCGGCTGGAACGGCTGAAGGGCTTCGCCGATGAGGCCGGCCGCGACATGTCGACCATCGACCTCGCCTACTGGAGCCACTGGAACACCATCGGCGAGGAAGTGAAGAACAAGGACGGCGAACGGATGATCCTGACCGGCTCGGCGGCGACCGTCGCGGAGGATGTGGCGCGCCTGAAGGAGGCCGGCTTCAATCACCTGATGCTCAACCTGGCCGCCCGCGACGCCGCGAACAGCATCGGACGGATGGAGCAGTTCATGGCCGACGTGGTCGCGAAGGCCTGATGACCGACATTCCGGAGGGCTTTCGCCCTGCAAGAATCCCTGCGCCGTTCGTCGAGGCCAACGGCCCGCTCTACTGGCGCGACCTGGACGGCGGACTGTCGCTCGGCTTCCGCGTCGAGCGCCGCCACACCAATGCCGCCGGCAACCTGCATGGCGGCATGCTGATGACCATGGTCGACATGCAGCTCAACTGCGCGCTGAACTACCAGCTGGATACGGCGCAGTTCATCCCGACTGTCGCCGCCAACATCGACTTTCTGGCGCCCGCCAATATCGGCGACTGGGTCGAGGGCCGCACGGAGATCCTGCGTCGCGGCGGACGCACGGTCTTCGCCGACTGCCGCATCCGGCGCGGCGACGGGGAGCTGCTGGCCCGCGCCAACGGAATCTTCAAGCTGGGCGGCAGCGAATACGGCACATTCGATCCCAGGGCGGCATTTTCATGAGCGAAACCGAAGCGACAACCATACCCGAGGGCTTCAAGCCCTTCGGCGTCCGTGACGGCCTGTTCGGCCTGGTCGGACCGATTTACGGCCGCGTCGTCGACGGTCAGGCCAGTCTCGGCTTCCGCGTCGAACGCAAGCATCTCAATCCGGTCGGCACCTGCCACGGCGGCATGCTGGCGACCCTTGTCGACGTGCAGATCGGCTTCGGCGCGGCTGTCGCGAACGGCCAGCGCCGCTTCTATCCCACCGTCAATCTCACCTGCGACTTCGTGGCGCCGGCGAAACTCGGCCAATGGGTACAGGGCCGCACGGAACTGGTCCGGGCCACCCCGCGCATGGTCTTCTGCAACGCCTGGCTGGAGGCGGACGGTGAAATCGTGCTGCGCGCCAACGGAATCATGAAGGTGCCGAAGGACGGCGACAGCCGCTATTCTTTCATACCCGGGAACGAGGCGGGATAAGCCTCCCCGGCACGGCGTTTCGGGAAGGGCGGGCTGACAGTGAGCGGCAAGAGAACCCTGTTGATCGTCAATCCGGGCGGCGGCGACGCGGCCGACGCGGGCCGCAGGGCCTGCCGGACGCTCGAAACGGGGGGCGACAGGGTCGATTTTCACCTGCCCGAAGACCCGGCGGAGATCTCCGACCTGATCCGCAGCCTGGGTCCCGCTTCGGACCGCATCGTTCTCGGCGGCGGCGACGGCACGTTCAGCCATTCCGCGGAAGCATTGCTGGATGCGGGACGTCCCTTCGGCATCCTGCCGCTCGGCACCGCCAACGATCTGGCGCGCACCTTCGCCATTCCCCACGAGCCCGAGCGCGCGGCCAGGGTGGTGCTGCGCGGCGGTCTGCGGCGCATCGACCTTGGCATTGTAAACGGCCGGCCCTTCTTCAATGTCGCCAGCCTGGGTTTCAGCGTAAAGGTCGCGAACTACCATACCGGCGAGCGCAAGAAGCGCCTCAAACTGCTGAGCTATCCGCTGAGCTGGCTCGACGCCCAGCGGGACATGAAACCGTTCGAGGCCCGGATCACGTGGAACGGCGACACCAAGAAGACGAAATCGACCATGATCGCCGTCGGCAATGGCGTCCATTACGGCGGCGGCCTCACCATCGCCGACGATGCCGCCATCGATGACGGCTGGCTGGACGTCTACTACGTCAAACCGCTCGGACCATGGGGCATGCTCAAACTGCTGCCCTATCTGAAGTTCGGCGCCCTGAAGCGGCGTCAGGACGTCCGCACCCTCCGCGCCGCCGCCGTGCGCGTCGAGACGACGCCGACGCAGGAGATCAATGTCGACGGCGACGTGATCGCCGAAACGCCCGCCGATTTCTCCGTGCTGCCGAAAGCCTTGGAGGTTTTCGTTCCCGCTACTAAATGACCAGTATGGAGACCGGAGAATACGGGCATGGAACTGATCCGCAGTGACGAAGTCGTCGCCATCAACGAGGTGATCGTCGAGGCCCGGGATGGCGTCGCCCGGCTGAGGGCCGCCGCCGATGGGCTCGACACCGACCGGGCGCGGCGCGTCCTGGCCGAAGCGGACAGGATCGACGCTCTCGCCGAGAACCTCGCTGACGTCGTGCGCAGCAAGGACGACTTTCCCCACGCCCCCCACGACGAGACCGTGATGATCGAACAGGCGATCGCGCGCCTGCAGGCGCTGTTCGTCGACGATGGCGAGGAGGTGCTGAAGGAAGTCGCCGGCCGGGTCGACGAGAACCTGCGCGACACCGTCGCCCGCGTGCGGCATCAGGTGGGCGACACCGCCGCGCTGAAGGCGATGGACGACCTGCGCATCCGTATCTGATCAGCCTTCCTGCAGGTGACGGGCGAAGAAGGCGCTGACGTCGTCCGCCGCCGCCCGGATCTGTTCCAGCACATCCTGTCGGCGCTGTTCCGCGCCGCGGCCCAGCAGGGTTTCCGCGAACGCCGCGAGCCGCGCGACTTCGGTGGCGCCGATGCCGCGCGCCGCGCCCTTCAGCCCGTGCGCCGCGTCCCGCCACTGATGGCTGTCCTCCGCACGGGCCATCTGACCGGCATAGCGTTCGCAGGACTCGGCGAAAAGCGCCGCCAGCTCCCGTTCCAGGGCCGCGTCACCGTCCGTGTAGGTGGCGAGATGGGTGAGATCGACTGGCGGTGCGGAGGTGACGCTGTCCTGGCCCCGCGCCGCGGCGCGGCGGACCGCCTCCGCCAGGGCCCTGGCGTCGACCGGCTTGGCGAGCCATTCGGCGATCGGCGCATCGCCCCACTCGGTGCGGCCGAGACCGGCCGAGGAAAGCCCGATCGAGACCGGCCCGTCGGCGCCGGCGCGGCGGGCGACCTCGTCGCCGCGCAAGCCCGGCATCTCGAAGTCGAGAACCACAAGGTCGAAACGCAGCGCTGCCATGGCCGAGACCGCCTCGGCGCCGTCCCCGACCGCCGTGGTGTCATGGCCCAGTTCTTCCAGGATGCGGACGATCTGGGTGCGCGCCGCAGGATTGTCGTCAGCGACGAGAATCGACAGGCGTTCCGGCGCGTCCACGCTGCACCTCGAGGTTGAATGGCCGCTGGGCCGAAGCGCCGATTATGCCCCGCCGCCGCGGCCTGTCACAAGGCGCGCGGCCAGCCAGTCGCCGAGATCGGCCATGACCTGGTCGCGGTTGATCTCGTTGAGCATCTCGTGCCGGCCGCCCTCGTAGAGTTTCAGCGTCACGTCCGACATGCCGTGGCCGGCGTAGATGGCCTGCAGGCGGCGGACGCCCCGGCCCATGTCGCCGATCGGATCCCGGTCGCCGGAGGCGATCAGCAACGGAAGATTCTTCGGAATCCGGCCGACATTGCCCTTCGCCGTCAGCTTCGGCAGCGCGTCCAGCAGCGCGATCCAGCTCGCCGTCGTGGCGATGAAGCCGCACCGGGGATCGGCGACATAGGCGTCCACCTCGTCCCGGTCCCGGCTCAGCCATTCCAGTTTCGTGGGACCGTCCGCCGCAAAGGCCTTGTTGTTGGCGTCGAAGGCGAGGCCATGAATCAGCAGGCTGCGGCCGCGCCGGCCGAGCCGGAGCCGTTCCATGCGCGCGATCAGCCGCCCCGCGCCCGCGATCGGCGGCGGCGGGCCGTTGGAGCCCGACAGAACCACGGCGTCGACCTTCTCCGGCCAGCGCCACATGCCCATCTGCGCCAGGAAGGAGCCCATGGAATGGGCGAAGAGGCCCAGCTTCAGCCCGTCATGCTCCGCCCGCCACGCATCCATGCCGCGGCCGAGATCGTCCGCCATGAGATGGAAGCCGTCACGGTCGGCGATGTGCCCCGGTTCGGCATCGCCCGCGACGCTGCGCCCGTGGCCGCGGTGGTCGTGGCCGGCGACCGAGAAGCCCAGTCCGTTCAGGCGCCGGGCGAAGCGGTCATAGCGGCCGACATGCTCGGCCAGACCGTGCGCGATGTAGACGAGGCCGCGCGGTTCGGGGATGTCCCAGCGCAGCCCGCCCAGCCGCACGCCGTCCGCCGCTGTTACCTGCCAGTCCGCCATCGCCCCGCCCTCCTACAGATCGAGATCGCCCTTCATCAGCCGCTGCACGATGGTCCGCCGCAGGATCTCGTTGGTGCCGTCGGCGACGTTGATGATCCTGAGATTGTGCCAGGCCTCCGACAGACCGACCTCGTTGGTGAACCCCATGGCGCCGTGGGTCTGCATCGCGCGGTCGACCGCCTTGACTCCGATCTCCACGGAAAAGGCCTTGGTCATCGACAGTTCCTTCACCGCCGGCGCACCGGAGTCCAGCAGTTTCGCGGCGTTGAGGCCCATCAGATGGGCGGCGTGCAGCTCCATCGCCGAACTCGCCAGCGGGAAGGTCACGCCCTGATACTCGGAGATGGTCTTGCCGAAGGACTCGCGCGCCTGGCTGTACTCGATCGCCAGTTCCAGCGCCCAGCGGCCGGTACCGACCGCGCGGGCCGAGTTGTAGACCCGACCCAGGGAGACGCCGTAGAGCGCGGTGGCGAAACCTTCGTGCAATTCGCCGACGAGCTGCCATGGCTCGACGCGCAAACCCTCGAAGCGAAGCTCCGCTTCGTCGCCGCCGATCTGACCGAACATCTTGACGATCCGCTGCACCTCGAAGCCGGGCGCGTCCGTGGGGACGAGAAAGGCGGAGATGCCGCCCTTCTTCGCTTTCGCCCGCTCCGGGTCCGTCACCGCGAAGACGATGCAGTAGTCGGCGACCGGCGAGTTCGTCGTCCAGATCTTGCGGCCCTCGATCACCCAGCCGTCGCCGTCCGGCGTCGCGCGGGTTCGGATCATGGAAGCGTCGGAGCCGGCGCCGGGCTCGGAGAGACCGAAGCACATGCCCGCGCGCCCCGACATCAGCGGCTCCAGGATATCTTCCCGCGCCCGGTCGGTGACCTTTTCCAGCAATCGGCTGGGGCCGAAGGCCCAGTGACTGATGGCATATACCATCAGCCAGTTGTGCGGCCCGCACATGTGAAAAAGCGCTTCCCAGCCGGCGTAATAGGCCTGCATGCCGAGACCGCCGCCGCCCAGGGCTTCGGGGACGCACATCTGGTAATAGCCGGCTTCCGAGGCGGCCATCCGCACTTCGCGGATCAGTTCGACCACCTCCGGTGCGATGCGGCCGTCGTCGGCATATTTGCGGCGGCCGTCCTCCAGCAGCCCCCGGTGCTTCTCGTGGCGAGTCAGCACCTCCTTGCGCGCGAAGGCCTTCAGGCCCTCGACGACGTCTCTCACCTCGTCGGGCAGTTCGAATGCGACAGCGGCCAAGTCTTCCTCCCCAGTACGTCATGCTCCCGCGGCCATTCTGGACGCCGGAGCGGCCCGGGTTAAGCCTTCTTCTCGCGGGGCGCGCCGCGCGCCGGATCAGAGGAAATTGAGCAGGCTCATGGAGCGCATCTGGGCGATCATGCGCAGGCTGGCCTCCAGAGCCACCTGCTGCTGATTGAGCTTCGCGGCGACCTTGGCCAGATCGACGTCCTCCTCGTTGGCGAGGATGTCGGTCAGCGCGATCTGCTGATCCTCCAGACGCCCCTGGACGTCGTCCAGGGCCTTCATGTTGAGGCCGTTCTCCGTCGCCGCGGTCTGCAGGCCGGTGACCGCGGTAGAGATGTTGTCCAGTTCGTCGGCGATGAAGTCGATCTCGTTCTCGGAGAGCTGGCCGGCCAGGGCGTCCGCCGGCGCGAAGCCGGCCGCGCCCGCCGGCAGGGTGCCGGAATCGAACATCAGGATGCGCTGCATGGAATGCAGCAGATCGCCGGCGACCTGGGAGGCGGTGACGCCGATCTCGATGGTGGTGCGCTCGTCGACGCGGGCCGTGAGCGCCTCGCCGCTATCGGCGAAGAACTGCCCGCCCGGCGGCTCCGCGACCGCGAGGATCCCGGCTTCGTCGGTGACCAGCAGAGGCGGCTGATCGGAGGTCGTCCCGCCGAACAGGAAGCGGCCCTCGAAGCGGGTGTTGAGCACCGCCGCGGCGCGTTCCAGCAAACCGCTGACCGTGGAGCCCAAGCCGGTGCCGTCGCCCAGACCCCGGGCCTTCTGCAGCGCGTCGCGAAGCTCCCCCCCGATCGATTCCAGCTCGACAAGCGCGGAATCGAAGGCCGAGAGCCGGCCCTTCAGCGCCTGGTTGGAGGTCTGGAAGCCCTCGATCTGGGTCAGCAGCGAGCGGCTGTTGACGATGTTGGCCGACTGGGCGCCGAAGCCCTCGGTGTCGTTGTAGCGCTTGCCGGTGGAGACCTGCTCCTGGCTGCGGCTGAGCTCCACCTGCTGGCGCAGCATCTGCTGTACCAGCAGGTCGTTCTGGCTGAAGGTTCCAATCCGCATCAGATGTTCACTCCAATCAGATCTGCAACAGCATGTCGAACAGCTCGTTCGTCGTCGAGATGACGCGCGAGGCGGCGTTGAACGCTGTCTGCAGCTGGATCAGCTGAGCCATTTCCTCATCCATGTTGACGCCCGAGATTTCCGCGACCTTGAGCTTCAGCTCTTCCATCAGGGCTTCGCGGTCCTCGGCTCGGATGGTGATGTCCTGCGCAGCCTGCCCGGCCCGGCCCATCAGTTCGGCCCCGATTTCGGAAAGCGTCGCGTTCATCGCCGGCAGACGGCCTGCGCCCGAGAAGGCGTCGGTGGCCGAGGTCAGTCCCTGCAGGGCCACGGCCCCGGCGTTGTCGCCGACCGCGACCGCCGGTGTGCCCGCGGCGTTGATTTCCGCCAGGGCGAGGGCAGACGGGCTGGCGGCGATGTCGCTGCGAACGGCGAAGCCGGCGGCCATAGAGGCCTGCGGTCCCGAACCGAGGCCGAAGAAGTCGGAAACCGAACGGGACGAGGCGCCGCGCTGGGTGTTGTCTGCGGTCAGTTCCAGACGGAAATCCGAGAAGCCACCGGCCGGGGTCATGGTGAGCTGGCCTGCACCGTCGATGCCGAAGGTCGCGGCGCCCGCGAAGTCGGTATTGAGCTGGGTGAGCAGGTCGTTGACCGTGCCGCCGACCGCGCCGAAATCGATCGCGGTCGACAACGGCCGTTCGTTGCGTGGTCCGACCATGGCGAAGGTCGCTTCGCCGGTGAAGCCGTGCGCCGAACCGGCGGCGAGCCCGGTCTGGAAATGCGGCCCCGTCGGCGTACGCACCAGATCGTTCAGCCCGAAGCGGTGGGCGAAACCGCGCCCGCTGGCGTCGGCGGGGTTCGCCGCATCCTGGGCGATACCGACGCCGGCGGAGCCTCCGGCGGCGGAGAAACTCATGACGCCGCCGTTCAGCGCCAGCGTGCCGGCGCCGCCCAGGCCCGCGTTCACGGCATTGATGACATCGTTGACGGTGCCGCCGATGGCGCCGAAGTCGACGGTCGCCGTGGCGACGATGTTGTTGCTGCCGTCGAAGGCGTGGAAGCTGGCGATGCCGGTGAAGCCGTGCGGGTCGGTGGCCAGCGCGCCGGTGTCGTGACCGGTCATGGCCGAAGGCGGCGGCACGGCGGTGAATTCGTTGTGTACGGCGTTGATCCGGTCGGCGACCTGGCCGGCGAAGGCGCCGACCTCGACCGATAGCTGGTTCAGGTCGCCGTCGCGCATTTCCAGCAGGCCGCGCAGTTCGCCCGAACCGAGAAGGTCGTCGATATTGCCGTCGATGGTGAAGGTCTGGCCGCTGAGCGAATCCACCCGCTCGACCGAGAGCGGCGAGAACACCTGGCCGAAATCGCTGCTGCCGGCATTCTCGTGGACGATCCGGCGCAACTCCGTGTCGAGCAGGGGCAGGCCCGCGGTCGTGCTGATCGAGACGCGGCGGTCCTCGGTATTGCTGACGCGGATGCCGATGATCTGCGAGAGCTCGTCCAGCTTCTTCTCGCGCTGTTCGATCAGGCCGTTTGCCTCCTGGGACTGGGCCAGCGAAGCGATGCGCAGGTTGAGGTCGTGGACCTGCGAGAGCAGCGTGTTGGCCTGGCCGACCTTTTCGTCGATGCGCCGGTCGGCCTGGCGGCGCAGATCAAGGATACCGTCGGAAACCCGGTCGAGATCCTCGCCGAAGCGCTGCAGGGCGTCGACCAGGGCGCTGCGGTTGCCGCTGGCCTCGGGGTTGGCGGAGAGCGCGCCCGCCGCCACCAGGGCCTTGTCCAGCAGGGCGACCAGGTTGCGCTCCCCGGTCGGATCGCCGATCAGCGACGTCGCCTGCTCCTGCAGGGTGCTCCTGGCCTCGAAGCGTCCGAACTCGGCCATCGCGATGCGCAGTTCGCTGTTGAGGAACTGGTCGGCGATGCGGCGGACCTCTTCGACCTTGACGCCCGTGCCGACGCCGCCGGTGACCCGGGCGCTCTGGATCACGGACTTTCGGGCATAGCCCTCGGTATTGACGTTGGCGACATTGTCGGAGACGACGGCGATACCGGCCTGGGCGACATTGAGGCCGCTGAGCGCGGAGTTGAGAGAAGCGGTCAGGCTCATGCGCGGCCTCCCCGGCGGGCGGCAAGCCTTGCCGGAATCCCGGACGTCCGGCGATCCGCCCGGCAGATTCTTCCCGCCGCCCGGATCAGCCCGTCTTTCTGGTCAAGCTTATGAAATTCCATCGCTTTCTGCCTTCTTCTCCATACCGGAAAGTCGTCCCCGGCACGGTTTCACGAAGGCAGGTTGCAATGGCGGGGCCAGTCAGCGGGCGACCAGATAAGTCCCCGCCGCCGCGTCGTCGTAGAGCGCGGCAAGATCGGCGGCGCGCGCGGCCAGCGCCGCGCCCTGGTTCACATAGCCCTTGTCGGTGATCTCGTTGGCGTCGATGGAGGGCGGCGTCTCCAGCACCCGGAACCGCCGCACCGCGGTCGACGAGCCGGGGTTCCCCGCATTCCATGCGGCCAGCCGCTGCGACAGCTCGTCGGTCAGCCGGTCGACGGCCATGTCGGCCGCGCCCGGCCCGCGCCAGATCAGGACGCCGACCTCGGCCCGGTCGTGGCCGCAGACGATCATGTCCTGAACCAGCGGCGCGCAGGCGGCGACCAGCCGGACCCGGAGCGCGCCGGTACTGACCCAGGTGCCGGTCATCAGCTTGAAATCTTCGGAGACCCGGCCATCGAAGATCACGCCGGCCGAAGGGTCCGCGTCGTCGGCCAGATAGCCCGCGTCGCCCATGCGGTAGAACCCGTCGGCGTCGAAGGCCGCCGCCGTCAGTTCCGGCTGCCGCCAGTAGCCGGGCGTGACGTTCGGCCCCTTCACGCGGAGTTCCAGCTTGTCGCCCACGGGCGCGAACTTCAGTTCCACGCCCGGCGCCGGCAGGCCGATATTGCCCGCGCGCGGGATCGGGAAATGCACCAGCGTCGCCAGCGGCGACGTCTCGGTCGAGCCCCAGGCGGAGACCATCATCGGCGGCTCCTTGCCTGAGCGGGCGGCGACCTTCTCCAGCCGCTCCCACAGATCCTGGGGCAGCGCGGCCCCGGCGTAGAAGATCAGTTCGAGATCGCGGAAGAAGTTCTCGCGCAAGGCCGCGTCGTCCTCCAGGAACGGCAGCAGCGCGGCGAAACCGGCGGGCACGTTGAAATAGAGGTTCGGCGAGGCCAGACGGAGGTTCTCCACCGTGCGCTCGATCAGGCCCGGCGCCGGCTTGCCGTCGTCGATGTGGAAGACACCGCCGTTGAACAGCGCCAGATTGAAACAGAAATTGCCGCCGAAGGTATGGTTCCAGGGGAGCCAGTCCACCAGCACCGGCGGAGCCTCCATGACGAACGGCCAGCCTGCCTGGATCATCGCCTGATTGGCGCAGAGCATGCGGTGGGTGTTGATCACGCCCTTGGGCATGCCTGTCGAACCGGAGGTGAAGAGGATCTTGGCGATGTCGTCCGGTCCCGTGTGCGCGTCCGGATCCGACTCGGCGGTTGCGCGTTCCGTGATATCGGCGGCCTGCAGCAGCGGCAGATCGGGGCCGGCAGCGGCGATGGCCTTCCCGAAGGGCTCGCGTGCATCGGCGTAAAGCGCGCCGGGGGTGACCAGCCCGGCGATGTGGGCGATCTTGCCCATGTCGCCGCTCATCAGGCTGTAGGCTGGCGAGACGGGGACGACAGGCACGCCCGCCACGATCGCCCCGAGACTGGCGAGCGCGTGGCCAATCGAATTGCCTGACAGGATCATCAGCGGGCGTTCGCTGGAGAGGCCGAGTTCCCGCAGACGGTGCGCCACCGCGTTGGCGCGCCCGAGTGTGTCGGCATAGCTCAGCGTCGCCCAGCCATCGCCGTCACGGTAGCGCAGGAAGGGCGCATCCGGCCGCCGCGCGGCCTGCTCGCCGAGCGCTGCGCCGATCGTCGGCGGATGCTCGCCCAGCGCCGCCGGCGAACTGAGCACGAACCCGCCGCCCGGCAGCACCTCGCGCTCGGCCCGCCGCGCCAGCATCCTGTCCGCGATCGTTGCACCCATGGCGAAGTCCTCCCGTCCTCCCATTCGATCAACAGATACCGGCGCGGGACGGCACTCGCCAGAGGGGATTGCGCATCCGGCAACGAAGAGCTTGCGGCCCGCACCCGCCTGAAGCAACTTCGCCGCCGAATCCGCCGCTCCCAGAAGGTGCCGTCCATGACAGCCATCCGGCTCGGGCCAAGGCTCGCCCAGACCGCCGTGATCCTCATGGCGCTGTTCCTTCCCTGGCTCGCTTTCCCCTCGGACCGCGCCATGGCCTGGCTGATCGCGCCCGCGGTGCTGGCGTTCCTCGCCGCCTGGGTTCCGGGACGGCGGGAGTTCCGCGCCTCAAGGCCCGGGCTGCCGCTCATCCTGGCCATTGCCGCACTTGCAGCGATCACGCTGCTGGCCCTGCTGAGCCCGGGCTGGGGCGAGAGCACCTACCGGCCCGGCATGGAGAAGCTGGCCGGCCGCGCCGGCCCGGCGCTGCTGGCCGGCATCGTCCTGCTCTGGTGCGCCGCCCGCGCACCACTGGACGGCGTCCGCCTGCGCCCCTGGCTCACCGCCGGGTGCAGCATCGCGGCGCTCATCGCCCTCGCCGACATGCTGAGCGGCCGCTGGCTTTTGAGATTGCGGCTGGCCGTGGCCGAAGGGGGATGGGATGGCGCATTGCTGGATCGCGCGAACAGCTACGAGCCGGCGGACTTCCTGGCGCGGTTCAACGATTTCTGGATGCTGGCGACACTGGCTCTCACCCTGCTCGCGGTCACCTCCGGACGGCGCTGGGCACCGCCGCTCGTGCTGGCGGCTCTGATGGCGGCGTCGCTGCTGACGATCAGCGAAACGTCGCTGGTGATGGCGCTGGCCGGCCTGATCGCCGCCCTGCTGGTGCTGGCGGCGGGCAGAGCGGGCGTCCTCGCGATCATGGCTTCCGTTCTCGCCGCCATCCTGACGACGCCATGGCTGTTTCCGCTGCTCGACCGGGCGACCGGGGCGCTGTTCGCCGGCGGCAGCACGCTCACCCACAAGATCCGGGAGCGCTCGGAGATCTGGGCGGCGCTGGCGAAGACGGTCCCGGAGCGGTTCTGGCTGGGCCACGGCATCGGCTATCAGCGCGTGCACGGCGACTATCCCGGCCCCAACGTCTTCTACGGTCCCGAAGGAATCTGGCATCCGCACTCGATCTTCGTGCAGATCTGGCAGGATCTGGGCCTGGCTGGCGCGGCATTGCTTTGCGTGCTGGCCGGCGGCGTCTTTCTCGCCATCCTGCGCGCATCGCCTGTGCTCCGGCCTGGCTTCACGGCGCTTGCGGTGATGGTGCTGGCGGCGCTCGGCGCGGCGCACTCGATCTGGCTCGGCTGGTGGCTTTGCGCCTTCTTCATGCTGGCGGCGCTGGCGGTCGTCCTGGCCCGGCGGGAGGGCGAGGCATGACGGTCCGGGCCCCTGCCTTCCCGCCGCACGTTGACCGCCGGCAGCCCTGCCACGATAGTGCCGCCCGTTCCCGAACCCGGATCGCCAGACGCGGGCGCCCATGATCACCGACCTGCAGCCCCTTCTCATCGAAGCCAAGTCGACCATCCGCGAAGCGATGGCGCAGCTCAATACCGCCAGCAGCGGTTGCCTGCTGCTGGTCGACGGCAACGGCGCGCTGCGGCGCATGATCACCGATGGCGATCTGCGCCGGGCTGTCATCGCCGGCCACGCACTGGACGCGGATCTGACCGTCCTGGAACCCGTCGAGCCAACCGTCGCCCGTCGCGGCCTGGACGAGGACGGCGCCCGGCGGATCATGCGGGAACGGCAGGTCGTCCATCTGCCGGTGCTGGACGAGACCGGCCGCCCGGTCGGCCTCTATCACCTTGGCCGGATGAGCGCGCCGATCCTGCTGTCGGCGCCGCACATGGGCGAAACCGAACAGGCGCTGGTGGCGGAAGCCTTCGCTACCAACTGGATCGCGCCGGTCGGGCCGCATGTCGACGCCTTCGAGCGCGAACTGGCGGAAACCGTGGAGGCGAGCGAGGCAGTAGCGCTGAGTTCCGGCACGGCGGCCATTCATCTGGCGCTGAGACTCCTCGGCGTCCGGCGAGGCGACCGGGTCTACTGTTCCAGCCTGACCTTCGTGGCCAGCGCCAATCCGATACTCTACGAGGGCGCGGAGCCGGTCTTCATCGACAGCGAGCCGGAGAGCTGGAACATGAGCCCGGCAGCGCTGGAGCGCGCCCTGGAGGCGGACCGGCGCGCGGGCCGGAAGCCGGCGGCGGTCATCGTCGTCAACATCTACGGACAGAGCGCGGACATGGCGCCGATCCTGGACCTCTGCGACGCCCACGACGTACCGGTGATCGAGGACGCCGCCGAATCCCTCGGCGCGCGCTACCGCAACCGCGCCAGCGGGACGCTCGGCCGGCTCGGCGTTTACTCCTTCAACGGCAACAAGATCATCACCACCTCGGGCGGCGGCGCCCTGATCGGCGGCGACCGGGAGATGATGGCGGAAGCCCGGCGGCTTGCCACCCAGGCGCGCGATCCGGCCTCGCACTACCAGCACAGCACAATCGGTTTCAATTACCGGCTGTCCAATGTCCTGGCCGGCATCGGCCGCGGCCAGCTCAAGGCCCTGGACGACCGCGTGGCGCGCCGCCGCGCCATCTTCGAACGCTACCGCCAGGGTCTGGGCGACCTGCCGGGCGTCGGCTGGATGCCGGAGCCGGAATGGAGCCGCAGCAATCGTTGGCTGTCGGTCATCACGCTCGATCCCGACCGGACCGACCGCCACCCCTACGCCATCATGCGCCTGCTGCGTCAGCGCAATATCGAGACCCGGCCGGTATGGAAGCCGATGCATCTGCAGCCCCTGTTCCGCGGCGCGGACTATTTCACTCATTCGGAGCGCCAGTCGGTCAGCGACCGTCTGTTCCTCACCGGCCTGTGCCTGCCGTCCGGCACGGGCATGACCGATGATGAGCAGGGCCGCGTGATCGACGCCCTGACCGAGGCAGTCGCCATATGATCCGTCTGATGGTGATTCCGGAAAGCCCGGAGATGGCGGCGGCAGCGGCCAGGGGCGGCGTCGACAGGATTTTCGTCGACCTGGAGCGCAGCGGGAAGTTCGAACGCCAGGGCGGCGGCACCTGGATCAGCGAACACGGCGTCGAAGAGATCGCGCGCTACCGCCGCGCCGCGCCGGACGCCACGCTGCTGGTTCGGCTCGACCCCTGGCCGTCGGTAGCAGCGGCGGATATCGAACGCGTCCTGGACCAGGGCGCCGACATGCTGATGCTGCCGATGATCACGACCCCAGGGGAGGTTGGCGCGCTCTGCCGCCTGGTCGCAGGCCGCGCCCCCGTGGTTCCGCTGATCGAGACCGTCGCCTCCGCCGACCGGCTGCCCGAGATCTGCGCGATCGAGGGCGTCGGCGAGATCTTCATCGGCTTGAACGACCTGCACCGCCAGCGCGGCGACCGGTTCATGTTCGAGCCCCTGGCAGACGGCGCCGTGGAACGTCTGGGCCGCATCGCGCTGGAGCACGGCCTGTCCTTCGGTTTCGGCGGCATGGCGCGCATCGGCCGGGGCGATCTGCCGGCCGAATGGATCCTGGGCGAGCATGTCCGCCTCGGCTCGACCGCCGTCATCCTTTCGCGCAGCTTCAAGGCGACAGCCGGCGCGGATTTCGACTGGGGCAGGGAAGTCGGCCGCATCCGAGACTGCGAGCGCGATCTGGCGGCGCGAACGCCCGCCGCAGCCGAGCGTGACCGGCAGCGTATCGCCCGGCGCATCGCGGAACTCGCGGCGGCGCAGAGGGCGGCCGGCTGATGTGCGGCATTTACGGATATTTCGACCGCGGCGCGCGGCCGATGACCGACGCGGCGCTGAAGGCCATGAGCGACAGCTTGATCTACCGCGGCCCCGACGATTCGGGGGTCGCGCGCTTCGACCACGGCGCCATCGGCAACCGTCGGCTGTCCATCATCGACATCGCCGGCGGCCATCAGCCCATGACCGCCGCCGAGGGCAAGGTCGCCCTGGTTCAGAACGGCGAAATCTACAACTATGTGGAACTGGGCGCGGAACTGCGGCAGTCGGGCTGGCGCCCCCGGACCCATTCCGATACCGAGGTGCTGCTCGGCCTCTATCTCAGGGACGGGCCGGGTTTCGTCCGCCGGCTGAACGGCATGTTCGCGATCGCCGTCTACGACGCGCGCGGACCGGAGCCGGTGCTGCACCTCTGGCGCGACAGGGTCGGCGTCAAGCCGCTGTTCGTGTACGAGGACGGCGATCGGCTGCTGTTCGGTTCGGAGATCAAGGCGCTGCTGGCCGGTGGCGCACCGGCTGAGGCCGACAAGGCCGCGCTGCACCATTTCCTCACGCTGAACTACGTGCCGCCGCCTCTCACGGCATTCCAGGGCATCCGGCACCTGCCGCCCGGCGGGCACATGAAGATCACCCCGCGTGGCGCGGAGACCGACGCCTGGTGGCGGCTGGCGGACTGCGGCCACCAGCCGTGGCGCGGTCAGGAGGCCGGCGCGCAGGCGGAGGTGCTGGCTCTGCTGGACGACGCGGTCCGTCTCAGGCTCAGGGCCGATGTGCCTTTCGGCGCCTTTCTGTCGGGCGGCATCGATTCGTCGACCGTGGTCGGGCTGATGTCGATGCACATGGAGCGGCCCGTCGAGACCTTCGCCATCGGCTTCGACGATCCGCGCTTCGACGAGAGCGCCCATGCCGAGGCCGCCGCCCGCCGTTTCGGCGCATCCCATCACCTGGACATCGTCTCGCCGCGCATGCTGGACCGATGGCCCCGGGCGCTGCATCACCTGGACCAGCCCCATGGCGACGTCTCATTCCTGCCGACGTTGAGGGTCGCCGAGCTGGCCGCGCGGCAGGTCAAGATGGTGCTGACCGGCGACGGCGGCGACGAGCTGTTCGCCGGCTACGACAAGTACGTGCACGCCTTCGTCGATATGCCCGAAGACATGGACGAGGCCGGTTTCCGCCGGCGCTATTTCGATCGCGCGCTGGCGATGTTCCCCGAGGGCGAGGCGCGGCGGGCGCTCTACCACCCCGATTTCGCCGCCGAGACCGACGGCTGCTCCACCTTCGACCTGATCGAGGAGCATTTCGAGGCCGCCGCCCACATGGACCGCGTCAATCAGGCCCTCTATCTCGATACGGCCCTGCTGCTGCCAGGCAACAATCTGGTCAAACCCGACCGCATGGCGATGGCGGTCTCGCTGGAGGCGCGGACGCCCTTCCTCGACTACAGGGTAGTCGAGCACGCCTTCCGCCTGCCGGGCGCGATGAAGCTCCGGAACGGCGAGACCAAGGTGGTGCTCAAGAACACGGTCCGGCCGCTGATCGGCGCGGCCCTGACCGATCGCCGCAAGCAGATGTTCACCGTCCCCGTCGGCGAATGGTTCCGCACCGAACTGGCCGCCTATGCCCGGGAGATGCTGCGCGGCGAGCGGTTCCACGACCGGCGGCTGTTCGACCGCGACGCCGTCGAGCTGATGCTGGAGAACCATATCCAGGGATCGCAGAACAACACCCGCGAGATCCGCGCCCTGCTGGCGCTGGAGCACTGGCACCGCATCTTCATCGACGGCGAGACGCCGCCCTGAAGCGCCGGCGAGGCGAAGGAAGATCGGCGACCTGCCTTATATCGTCATGGCCCGGCTTGTCCGGGCCATCCATCGAGCTGCGGTGCGGGCCGAGGGCTGCCCGGACGAGCCGGGCAGCGACGCCAATTATCAGTCCATCAGCTTCGCGAGTTCGTCCAGCTTCGGCAGGATGGTGTCTTCCTTCTCCGGCGGCAGGCCGAACACGAGGCGTTCCACGCCGACGTCGCGATAGGTCCGGATCCGGTCGGGATCCTCGGAGGCGGCGAAGATCGTGGGCGGCAGGTCGTCGGGCTCGCGGCCTTCCGCCGCCGCCATCTGACGGTACTCCGACAGCGTCTCGGTGATGTCCCAGCCGCGCCCGTCGATGGGCATCCAGCCGTCGCCATAGCGGATCGCGCGTTTGGCGCCGCCGGGAAAGCCGCCGCCGACCAGGATCGGCGGATGCGGCTGCTGCACCGGCTTGGGCCAGGCCATCATCTGGTCGAAGTTCACGAACTCGCCGTGATATTCCGCCTTCGCCTCGGTCCAGATCGCCTTCAGCGCCTCGACCTTCTCCCGCATCACCTTCATGCGCCGGTCGAAGGGCGTGCCGTGATCCTCCATCTCCTCGGCGTTCCAGCCCGCGCCGATGCCGAGGATCACCCGCCCGCCCGAGAGCTGGTCCAGCGTCGCCACTTCCTTGGCGAGCTGGATGACGTCGCGCTGCACGATCAGGCAGATGCCGGTGCAGAGTTTGAGCTTCGAGGTCACGGACGCCACCGTCGCCAGCGCCACGAACGGGTCCATGACGTCGTAGTACATCTTCGGCAGCTCCGCCCCGCCCGGCCAGGGCGACTTCCGCGACGCCGGGATGTGCGAATGCTCGGGCAGCCAGATGCTCTCGAAGCCCCGCTCCTCGGCCGCCCTGCCCAGCGCCGCCGGAGCGATGGAATAGTCCGTCGGAAACATCATCACGCCGAATTTCATGGTCTTCCTCCACCAAAAAACTTAAAAGAAAGGGATAAAATTATCGCCTTGGCTCTCTTTTTATTCTCGCCTTTCGCCCTCTTGTGACGGAACCAGCCTCAACTTGCCCACCATCCTTTTCATCATTCTCGCCCGACAACAATTCAAAATCATCAGCTCCAATCTCAATCATTCTCGCTATCAATGCATTCCACATTCGCGCTTGAATCAACCCTTTATCACTCAATTTCTTAAGAGCAGTATAAGGATTCTCAATTAATATGTAACTTACAGGACCACTTGGGCCCTCTTTAATATCTATGAATCCGAGTTCCTGCAATTTACGAACACGAGAAATCCAAGTTCTTTGCGCTCTTTCGCCATCAAAGCCAGAAAAAAAGGCCATCTCACCCGGCTTGCTCGCAGTAACAAACCCATTGTTGTAGGTTCTACACCAGAGGTCAAAATAGGTCGATGATACGGGCTGCCCTTTTGTCAACGAATCCATAGTTCGAAGGATTGCAGGCATTGCCCTAGGTATGTTCAGCCAGCCATCGCTTTTCTGATAGTGCCAGATTCGCGACTCCGCATCAGGCCACAAGCTATCACGAAGCAAGCGATTTCGACGTTCAATCTTAGATCGACTGCGGCCTGAGCCTGCCATAATCTGCCTCCTATAAGGGGCGGGCCAAGGATTGGACCCTTGGCCCTAGGAAAACCATGGTCTGGTTACGGGAAGGCGAAGTTCTGGGTTTGGACCCTAGGCTTCGCCGCTTCCCGGTTCTCCCACCTTCAATCTATGAAAAATTTCTTGGGCGTCCATGATTTTTGTCGCGCTCAATTTGTCCAGTTACAGCCAAAAAATGCAGATTCAGTACACCAGAGCGCCATAAATATGGCACATTCAATATCTGAACTGAAATACGTCATTCGATCTCAGGCGCGGAAAACTGGGCTTTTTGCAAAGGTGCGCTGTGATCATGTGTGATCGTATCATCAGTGATCGTTTAGTGATCGTACGTGGTCATGGGGGTGTACACAGAGGGGGGAAAATCCACCCGCTACACGTCCACGTCGTCGACGAAGCGGGCGTTGTCCTGGATGAACTCCAGACGCTTCTCGGGCTTGCGGCCCATCAGCCGCTCGATCAGGCCGGCGGCGTCGGCGCGGTCCTCGGCCGGCAGGTCGACGCGCAGCAGCCTTCGCTTCTTCGGGTCCATGGTAGTGTCGCGGAGCTGGGCCGGCGGCATCTCGCCCAGGCCCTTGAAGCGGCTGACCTCGACCTTCGCCTTGCCCTTGAACTCGGTCTTCAGCAGTTCCTCGCGGTGGCGGTCGTCGATGGCGTAATGCGTCTTGCCGCCCTGGCTCATGCGGTAGAGCGGCGGGCAGGCGAGGTAGAGCCGGCCCTGGTCCACCAGGCCCGGCATCTCGCGGAAGAAGAAGGTGATCAGCAGCGCGGCGATGTGCGCGCCGTCGACATCGGCGTCGGTCATGATGATGACCTTGCCGTAGCGCAGGTCCTCGGGGTTGAAGCGCGCACCCATGCCGCAGCCGAGCGCAAGCGACAGGTCTGCGAGTTCCTGGTTCTGCGCCAGCTTCTCCGCCCCGGCGCTCATCACGTTCAGGATCTTGCCGCGCAGCGGCAGGATCGCCTGGGTCTCGCGCTTGCGCGCGGATTTCGCGGAGCCGCCGGCGGAATCGCCCTCGACGATGAACAGCTCGGTGTCGTCGCGCTGGTTGGAGGTGCAGTCGGCCAGCTTGCCGGGCAGGCGCAGCTTGCGCGTCGCGGTCTTGCGGCTGACTTCCTTCTCCTTGCGGCGGCGCAGGCGGTCCTCGGCGCGGTCGATCGCCTTCTCCAGCAGCCGTTCGGCGATCTTCGGGCTGCCCGAGAGCCAGTGATCGAAATGATCCTTGACCACATTCTCGACCAGGCGCTGGGCCTCGGGGCTCGACAGCTTCTCCTTGGTCTGGCCCTGGAACTGCGGATCGCGGATGAAGACGGAGAGCAGCCCCGCCGCGCCGCCCAGCGCGTCGTCGGCCGTGATCTGCGCCGCGCGCTTGTTGCCCGTCAGCTCGCCATGGGCCTTCAGTCCGCGGCTGATCGCCGAGCGGAAACCGTTCTCGTGGCTGCCGCCCTGCGGGGTCGGAATGGTGTTGCAGTAGCTGGTGGTCCAGCCGTCGCCGTATTCCAGCCACTGCAGGGCCCATTCCACACGGCCCTGGCCGTCGGGCAGCTCCACCTGACCGGCGAAGGCCGCAGGCGCCACCACGGGCTGCTCGCCCAGATTCTCGGTCAGGTAGTCGGCGAGCCCGCCGGGAAACCGCAGCACAGCTTCGGACGGCGTGTCGTCCTGGATCAGCTCCGGCGCACAGCGCCAGCGGATCTCGACGCCCGGATAGAGATAGGCCTTGGAGCGGGCAAGGCGGTAGATTCGGGCCGGTCTGAAGGTCAGGCTGGCGCCGAAGATCTCCGGATCGGGATGGAAACGGACGCGCGTGCCGCGCCGGTTCTGCACCGGGCCCAGATCCTCCAGCGGCCCCGTGGGCTTGCCCCGCCGGAAGGACTGCCGCCACAGCCGCCGCTCCCGCGCGACCTCCACGTTCACTTCGTCGGAAAGCGCATTGACGACGGACACGCCGACGCCGTGCAGGCCGCCGGCGGTGGCGTAGGCCCCCTGTTCGAACTTGCCGCCCGAATGCAGGGTGGTGAGGATCACCTCCAGGGCCGACTTGTCGGTGAAGCGCGGATGCGGATCGACCGGAATGCCGCGCCCGTTGTCGTCGACCGTGACCGCCCCGTCGGCGTCCAGCCCCACCTCGATGCGGCTGGCGTGACCGGCCACGGCCTCGTCCATGGCGTTGTCGAGCACCTCCGCCACCAGATGGTGCAGCGCCCGCTCGTCGGTGCCGCCGATATACATGCCGGGGCGCTGCCGGACGGGCTCGAGCCCTTCCAGGACCTTGATGTCCTTGGCGGAATAGCTGTCGCCGCCGTCGTTCTTGCCCGCGGCGAAAAGATCGCTCATGTCGTTCATCGAATCACGCTGTTGGCTGAAACCCAAGCCACCATATCAGGTGTGGGCGACAAGTCGAAACACGAGATATGCCAGCACTATGCAGTTCTGGCGGCCGCTCCCGGGATCTCGAAGCCGATCTCGTCCAGGGCCTGGAACAGCCGCTCGCGGTCCAGGTCCGACAGGCTGAGAAGCGGCGGGCGGATGACCCGGCCGACCCGGTCGGGGAAGGCCCGGCGCAGCACCGCCTTGACCGCCGGCACCATGGGCCATTTCTGCAGCGCCTCGCGCTGGGCGGTCAGCTTCGCCTGCGCCGCCTCCGCCGCCGCCAGGTCGCCGCTCCGCCAGGCCCGCCAGACCGCCGCCGCGCCCGGCGCGGTGACGTTGCAGGTCGCCGAGATGCACCCCGCGCCGCCTTCCTTCAGGATGTCCAGCAGCAGCGCCTCCGTCCCCGCATAGACCGCGAAGCCCGGCACCCGGGTCAGCACGTCCTTCATCTTGGCGAAGTCGCCCGAGGAATCCTTCATGCCGACGACGGTGTGGGTGAAGGCATCGTTCAGCCGCGCGATCAGCCCGGTCGAGAAGGGAAAGCCCACCATCGCGGGAAAGTCGTAGAGGTGGATGCGCGGCCGGGAGGTGCCCATCCGCCGCATCACTTCGGCCACCGTCTGGTAGAGGCCGTCGTCGGCCACGCCCTTGTAGTAGAAGGGCGGCAGCATCAGCACGTTGGGGAATTCGTGGTCCACTGCGGCGTGGATCAGCGCCACCGTGTCGGGTATCGCCGTGGTGCCGACGCCGATCATGATGCGGTCCGCCGGCCAGCGGCCCTCCATTTCCTCGATCAGCGACAGACGCTCGTTGACGCCCAGCGAGTTCGCCTCGCCCGTCGTCCCCAGCAGCGCGACGCCGTCGCAGCCATTCTCCAGCAGCCAGTCCACATGGGCGCAGAGCGCGCCGCGGTCGATGGACATGTCGGCGTTGAAGGGCGTGATCGAGGCCGCCCAGACCCCCTGGCGCGCTTCAGTCATGGCTCCCCTTCCAGGACATGATTTTCGAGATCGGGATCGGCCTCGTCCTCGGGGACGACGCGGCCACGCACGGATATGCCGGCACGATGAACGCTTTCGGGGTCCCCTGTCACCAGCGGATGCCAGTCGGCCAGCCCCCGGCCCTCGTCCAGCCGGCGATAGGCGCAGCTCGAAGGCAGCCAGGCGAGATCGCCGACATTCTCCCGGCTGAGCTGGACGCAGTCGTCGACGCGCGCGAACCGGTTGGCGTAGTCGCCGCAACGGCAGGTGCGGCAGTCCAGCAGACGGCAGGCGACATTGGTGAAGACGATCTCGTCGGTGTCGATGTCCTGCAGCTTGTAGAGGCAGCATTTGCCGCAGCCGTCGCACAGCGCTTCCCACTCGGCGTCGGTCATCTCGGCCAGGCTCTTCTTCTCCCAGAAGCGGCTCTGCCGCAGGCGGCGGTCGGCAATCGACCTCATGACAGCCACCCCGCATCGCGCACGTCGCCCAGATAGGTGCGGCTGACCGGCGCCTCCTGGCCGTTCTTCAGCCTCAGCCAGACCTTGCGGTCGCGCCGCTCGACGCCGGCGACGCCCTCGCGGGCGACCCACCATGAACGATGCACCCTCAGCCCGTCATGTCCGGCCAGTTCCTCGACCGCGTCGCTGAAACGGTGCAGCACCAGGTCGTCGCCCTTCGACGTGTAGACCCGGACGTAGTGATCCTCGGCCTGCAGGGCATGCAGTTCGCGGCCCAGCGCCAGCGGGATGCGTCGGTGGAACGCGCTCTCGGCGGCGGACGGCATCTGCGGCGCATTGGCCTCGATCTCGTCCAGCTCGGCGGCCATCGCGCGGCTGAAGAAGAACCAGGAGACCGGCGCCATGATCGCCAGAGTCAGGGCCAGAACCTGAGGGTAGAGCTCCAGGTAGGTCAGTTCCGCCGCGATCTCCGGACGGAAGGTCCGCTCCAGCCACAGCACCTCCAGCGTCGCGGGGAAGGAGGCCGTCAGCGTGCTGCCCAGGGTGGCGAGCCAGAAGCGGTCGTGACCCGCGAGCCGGAACAGCAGAATCTGGAGAAAGCGGAGCTGCGCCCAGTTCACCCCGATGATGATGCCCCAGTACTGGGCCCGCTCCGCCACCGTCAGGCCGAACGTGCCGAAGGGCCCGATCATCACCGCCAGGCCGAATACGGCCAGAACCATGCCCGTCTCCATGGCGGGCGCACGCAGGCGGGCCAGCGCGCCGGCCCGATCCGCGGATCGCTCGCCGCTCACGCCGTCGGAAGCCAAGGGTCCGCCCCGTATCCGCATCGTGTTCTCACGCGCCCTATCTAGCGCCGGCGCCGCCCCAATCCAACCGAGGGTTGGACCCTGTCCGGACTTTCGAGTCCTGTTTCCCTCGACGGCGGATCGGCGGTATTGGAGGGACATGAACGATCGCACCTTCCATTCGGAGGATCTCTTCGTCGTCGGGACCGGGCCGGGCAGCAGCGGCTCCGGGCGGGTGCGGCTGCAGACGCTGATCCTGATCCGCTGGATGGCGGTGATCGGCCAGAGCTTCTCGCTGCTCTTCGTGCGCTACGGCATCGGCTTCGAGCTGCCGATCGTCCCCTGCATGGTCACGGTGGCGGCCTCGGCGGGGCTGAACATCATCCTGGCGCTGCAGTACCCGAACACGGCGCGGCTTTCCGACCGGGGCGCCTCGCTGTTCCTGGCCTACGACCTGCTGCAGCTCGGCGCCCTGCTGTACATGACGGGGGGCCTGACCAACCCCTTCGCCATCCTGATCCTGGTGCCGGTGACGATCTCGGCCACCATCCTGTCGTTCTGGAGCACCATCGTCCTCGGCGGGCTGGCGCTGATGTTCATCAGCCTGCTGGCCATGTGGTATCTGCCGCTGCCCTGGTCGCCGGAGCCGCTGGTGCTGCCCGACCTCTATATCGGCGGCATCTGGGCGGGTCTGGCGCTGGGCATCGTCTTCATGTCCGCCTATGCGGGGCGGATTTCCTTCGAGACCAAGCGCATGTCGGACGCGCTGGCGGCGACCCAGTCGGCGCTGTCGCGCGAACAGCAGCTTTCGGCGGTCGGCGGACTGGCCGCCGCGGCGGCGCACGAACTCGGCACGCCGCTCGGCACCATCCACCTGGTCGCCAAGGAGCTGGGACGTGAACTGCCCGGGGACTGGGAACACCGCGAGGATCTGGACCTGCTGGTCAGCCAGGCCGAACGCTGCCGCGATATCCTGGCCGAACTCTCCCGCCGGCCCGGCGAGGGTGACCGGGCCTTCCGCGAAACCACGATCGTCGGCCTGGTCGAGGCCGCGGCCGAGCACTACGCCAGTCTCGGCGTCGCGATCTCGATCGAGCCGCAGACCGGCCGGCCGCCGAATGTCTACCGCAGTCCCGAGGTGCTGCACGGGCTGGCCAACATCACCGAGAACGCGGTCGATTTCGCCCGCACCCATGTCTGGATCCGCATCTACTGGGACGAACCGGAGATCGTCATCGTCATCGAGGACGACGGGCCCGGCATCCCGCCGGACGTGCTGCGCAATCTGGGCGAGCCCTACAAGACGTCGCGGCCCCACAAGGGCGGCATGGGCCTCGGCGTCTTCATCGCCACGACGCTGCTGGAGCATTCCGGGGCGCGCGTGACCTATGCCAACCGCGTCGAAAACGGCATCGTCACCGGCGCCCGCGTTGCCATCCGCTGGGGGCGTGGCATTATTGACCCGAACCTTGCGGGTCATTTACCTGTAGGGCAACAGTGACGGACCAGAGTATCGAGTCGGAGCTTCCGGAACGTGAGCATGAACGAAAACAACAACGACGCCGCCGATGACGGTCGGCAGCAGATCGATCTGGAAACCCTGGACGACCGCTCGCTGCTGATCATCGACGACGACCGCCCCTTCCGCCAGCGCCTGGCGCGCGCCATGGAGAAACGGGGCTTCGACGTGGAAGTGGCCGAGTCGGTCGAGGAAGGCATGGCGCTGGTGCGCGAAATCCACCCCGCCTTCGCCGTGGTCGATCTGCGTCTCGAGGACGGCAACGGCCTCGATATCGTCACCGTCCTTCACGACGTCCGGCCCGAGGCGCGGGTGGTCATGCTGACCGGCTACGGCAACATCGCCACGGCGGTGGCCGCGGTGAAGGCCGGCGCCATCGACTATCTGGCCAAGCCGGCCGACGCCGACGACGTCTCCAAGGCGCTGCTGGTGGTCGACGGCGAACGCCCGGCCCCGCCGGAGAACCCCATGTCGGCCGACCGCGTCCGCTGGGAGCATATCCAGCGGGTCTACGAGCTATGCGGCCGCAACGTCTCCGAAACCGCGCGGCGGCTCAACATGCACCGCCGCACGCTGCAGCGCATTCTGGCGAAACGGTCGCCTAAGTAGGCGGCAAGCCGGACGCCCCGGAATGACAGGCCCTGTTGCGGCACAGCAGGCGGCCAGCAAATGATGATGACCGCACAAGGGGAGGGTCGCATGTCCGAAGAAATGGCGGTGGACTGGGAAGGCGATATCGCCCTCCTCAGACTGCAAAGGGCGCCGGTGAACGCGCTCGACATCGATTACTGCGAAACCGTGACTCGTGAGCTGATCGCCCTCGCCGCCGACGGACGCGCATGCGCCGCGGTGCTGACCGGACGCGGCGACTGCTTTTCGGCCGGGGCCGACCTGAAGACAGTGCCGCACTACGACGCCGGGGAACAACGGACGATGCTGCGCGTCCTCAACCGGCTGTTCCACGCCGCCTACCGGCTCCCCGTTCCCCTTGTCGCAGCCGTCAACGGCCACGCCATCGCCGGCGGCCTGGTTCTCGCGCTGGCGGCCGACTACCGGGTCGCGGTCGATCAGAACGCGCTGCTCGGCGTCACCGAGATCCGCGTGGGCATCCCCTATCCGGTGACGGCGATCGAGATCCTCAAGGCGGAGCTGCGTCCCGAGGAATGGCGCAAGGCCGTGCTGACCGGCGACCTGTTCGGACCCGGCGAAGCGCTGGCGCGCGGCATGGTCGACGAACTGCGCCCGGCGTCGGAAGTGCTGTCCCGGTCGCTGGAGATGGCGGCGCATCTCGCCGGCTCGCCGCGGGAGACCTACGCCGCCGTCAAACGCCAGTTCCGGGCGCCGGCGCTGGCGCGAATGGCCGCCGCGCTGGAAGGCGCGGAGCCGCTGGCCCAGCCATGGATCGGTCCCGAGACCCGTATCAGGGCGGCCGAACAGCTCGAGGCCATGAGCAGACGCGGCGGCTGATCCGGCGTGGCCCCCGCTTTTGTGCATTGCAGCAAGCGCGGGCCGGGGCTACATAGCCGCCCATGAGCACAGATCGCCGCAACATCGCCATCATCGCCCATGTCGATCATGGCAAGACCACCCTTGTGGATGCCCTCTTCCGGCAGTCCGGCACCGTCAAGGCGCATCAGCAGATCGCCGAGCGCGCCATGGACTCCAGCGACCTGGAGAAGGAGCGCGGCATCACCATTCTCGCCAAGTGCACCTCGGTGATGTACGGCGAGACCCGCATCAACATCGTCGACACGCCCGGCCACGCCGATTTCGGCGGCGAGGTGGAGCGCATCCTGTCGATGGTCGACGGCGTCATCCTGTTGGTCGACGCGGCCGAGGGGCCGATGCCCCAGACCAAGTTCGTCACCTCCAAGGCGCTCGGCCTGGGGCTGAAGCCCATCGTCGTGGTCAACAAGGTCGACCGCGGCGATGCCCGTCCCGAGGCGGTCCACGAGGAGGTCTTCGACCTGTTCGCCGCCCTCGAAGCCAGTGACGAGCAGCTCGACTTTCCCGTGCTCTACGCCGTGGGCCGCGATGGCTGGGCCGCCGAGAGCCCCGATGACCGCGGCGGGGACCTGAAGCCGCTGTTCGAGCTGATCATGCGCCATGTGCCCGCCCCCGGCGGCGATCCGGCCAAGCCGTTCCGCATGCTGGCCAGCCTGCTCGACGCCGACCCGTTCCTGGGCCGCACGCTGACCGGCAAGGTCTATGACGGGACGATCCGCCCCAACCAGACCGTCCAGGCGCTGAGCCGCGACGGGAAGAAGGTCGAGACGCTGCGGGTCACCAAGCTGCTCAGCTTCGACGGCCTGGAGCGCACGCCGATCGACGAGGCGCGCGCGGGCGACATCATCGCCATCGCCGGCGTCACCGCCGCCGGCGTCTCCAACACCATCTGCGACCCGACGGTCACCGACCCGATCCCGGCCCAGCCGGTCGATCCGCCGACCCTGGCGGTCACCTTCGGCATCAACGATTCGCCGCTGGCTGGCCGCGACGGCGGCAAGGTGCAGAGCCGCGTCATCCGCGACCGCCTGCTGAAGGAGGCGGAAGGCAACGTCGCCATCCGCGTGACCGAGACGGCCGACAAGGACGCCTACGAGGTCGCCGGCCGGGGCGAGCTGCAGCTGGGCGTGCTGATCGAGACCATGCGCCGGGAAGGCTTCGAGCTCTCCATCTCCAGGCCCCGCGTCCTGTTCCGCGAGGACGAGCTGGGCAACCGCATCGAGCCGATGGAGGACGTCGTCATCGACGTCGATGACGAGTTCTCCGGCATCGTCGTGGAGAAGATGGCCGGCCGCAAGGGCGAGCTGGTCGACATGCGCCCCTCCGGCGAGGGACGGACCCGGATCACCTTCGTCGCGCCCTCGCGCGGGCTGATCGGCTATCACGGCGAGTTCCTGACCGACACGCGCGGCACCGGCATCATGAACCGCGTCTTCCACGGCTTCGCGCCCTGGAAGGGGCCGATCCAGGGACGCCGCAACGGCGTGCTGATCAGTCTGGAGACCGGCCGGTCGGTGGCCTATGCCCTGTGGAACCTGGAGGAGCGCGGCGTCATGTTCGTCGGCGCCGGCGAGGACATCTACGACGGCATGATCATCGGCGAGAACGCGCGCTCCGGCGACCTGGAGGTCAACCCGCTCAAGGGCAAGAAGCTGACCAACATCCGCGCCGCCGGCAAGGACGACGCCGTCGACCTCACCCCGCCGCGCCGGATGAGCCTGGAGCAGGCCATCGCCTATATTGACGACGACGAGCTGGTCGAGGTCACGCCGAACCACATCCGCCTGCGCAAGCGCTTCCTGGACCGTCACGAGCGCAAGAAGTTCGAGCGCCGCGCGGCTTCGTGACCAACCTGCCGGCCGACGCCGTCGTCATCGGCGCCGGAATCGCCGGCGCGGCCAGCGCCTTCTACATGGCCTCGCGGGGACTGAACGTCGTCGTCTGCGAGAAGGGCCGCATCGCCGGCGAGCAGTCCAGCCGCAACTGGGGCTTCGTCCGCCAGCAGGGCCGCGACCCGGCCGAGATCCCGCTGATGATGGAAGCCAACCGCCTCTGGCGCGGGCTGGAGCGGGAACTGAACGCCGACCTGGAGTGGACCGCCGGCGGCAACATGGTCGTGTTCCGCGACGAGGCGGAGCGGGCGATGTTCGGGCGCTGGCTCGATCACGCGAAGGCGCATGGCCTCGACAGCCGCATGGTCGACCGCGCCGATATCGACCGGATCGCCACGGGCACGAATTTCGGCGAACACGGCGCCATCTACACTCCCTCCGACGGTCACGCCGAACCCGCGAAGGTCACACCGGCCTTGGCGCGCGCCGCCGAGGGCCGCGGCGCCACGTTCCTGGAGAACTGCGCCGTCTTCCGGCTGATCCGGGAGGGCGGGCGCGTCGCCGGCGTCGAGACGGAACAGGGCGAAATCCGCGCGCCGGTAGTGGTCCTGACCACCGGCGCCTGGTCGTCGAAGATGCTGAGCCATCTGGGGCTGAAACTGCCGCAGGTCTGGGTCACCGGCTCGGTCGGACGCACCGATCCGCAGCCCGAATTCGCGAAGTCCGCCATCTGGGCCGGCGTCGGCATCCGCCAGCGCCGCGACGGCACGGTCAACTTCGCCCGCCGTTCCGCCGATCACGACCTGATGGTGCAGAGCCTTCTGCACGGGCGGTCGTTCCGGAAACTCAGCCGCCAGCACGCCGGCGACTTCCGCATCCGCTTCCGCAAGCTGCTGCTGGACACGGCGATGGGACATTTTTCGGACGCCGCGCTGGCCAACGAACTGCTGCGCCATCGCGTGCTCGATCCGAAGCCGAACATGCAGGTGCTGGAAGAGGCCCTGGCCGAGCTGAAACAGGCGATTCCGGCGTTGAAGGCCGCGCGCATCGACAGGAGCTGGGCCGGCTATATCGACATGACGCCCGACCTGCTGCCGGTGATCGAGGCGATGGACGAACCGCAGGGCCTGGTGATCGCCACCGGCTTTTCCGGCCACGGCTTCGGCATGGGTCCGATCGTCGGGCGGCTGGTCAGCGAGATCGTCGCAGACGGCAGACCTTCCCTCGACCTTGCCGCCTTCCGCTTCGGCCGCTTCGCCGACGGCACGGCGCTGGAGGTCGGCACGGCGGTCTGAGGAACGACGGCCCCAACTTCCCGCTGGACTTCGCCAGGGGGAAGCCTCATCTCCGTGCCATATTCCATCGAGGAGGCGACAATGAGCGGACTGACCGAGGCCGGCCGTCGGGCGGTGCGCGAGGCGGCCGGGCGATACGGCGTCTCCGAGCAGACGGCCGAAGCCATGCTGCACGCGCTGGTCCGCGGCGGCGGCACCATGGCGCAATTCAACATTCCCGAACTGGGCGGCAGCGGCCAGTGGCTGGCCGGCGGCATGACCATGGTCGGCGACATGTTCAATCACGGGCTTCAGGCGACCGTCGCCGGCCTTGCCAGCGACCTCGCCGGCCAGATGAACGCCGAACGGCTGGTCGAGGCGCCGAAGACCACGTCCATGGGGATGATGGGCCAGAGCCATGGCTGGTGGCCCGACGGGCTGGGCCAGCCGAGCGCCACCGGCGGCCAGAACGACATCGCCTACGCCGTCTTTCCGTCCACGCGGCGGCTGGCGGTAAAGCTGGGCGAGCGCGTCTTCCTGTTCGACACCCGCGAGCACAATATCGGCGGCGTCTCCCAGAGCCAGTCCGGCGGCGGCCTGTCGTCGCTGAGCTTCCAGAGCCAGTTTGGGAATCTGGCCCTGGTCGAGCTGCCGCGCGTCGACGGCGGCGGCCAGGCCCAGACCCAGACCCAGGGCGGCGGCGGTCAGGCTTCCTGGCAGGACTCAGGCGTGCAGGCTGAACACGCTCCCGCGCGTGTGGATCCGGAAACACCGCAGGAGACCAGGACCGAGGCGCCCCGGGCGGCCCCGCCGCCCCCGCCGCCCGCGACGATGACCGCCGGCCCCTCCACCGCCCTGGCTGACGTCGATTCCGTTCTGAGGACCATCGAGCGGCTGGCCGAACTGCGCGACAAGGGCGCGCTGACGGACGAGGACTACAACGCCAAGAAGACCGAGCTGCTCTCGCGGATCTGACTGACTCGGCGTTCTGGAGCTTGACCCCAGGATCCAGTCTTTCGGTTCGCTGGGCCCTTGGATCGAGTCCAAGGGCGGCAGACATTGGCAGTCAAACGCTCCCCAGCAGCTGGGCGTTGCCGCCGGCGGCGGTGGTGTCGATGCAGATGGCGCGCTCGTGGGCGAAGGCCGCCGGGTGGATGCGTTCGGCGATCAGCGGCGTGATCGGCCCCTCGCGCGCCGCCAGCGCCTTTTTCAGCGCGCGCATCCGGTCCGCCCCGCCGCAGAAGGCCGCAACGCCGATCTCCAGTTCCGCGAGCGCCGTCGCGTCGGCTTCGCCATCCAGCGCCGCGACGGGCAGCTTCGCCTCGATCAGTGGCTGTGCGGCTTCCCTGGCCCCGGGCGCCGCCATCAGCGCCGGCGCGCCGATGCGGAGCGCCTGGACCGCCTGATCCAGCGCCGCCTCCGCCGTGGGCCCGAGGCACAGCACGGGCCCTCGCGGGTTCAGCCAGTAGCGGTTGGATTCGCCCGTCGGCCCGGGCAGGTCGATCGGCCCGCAATCCAGCGCCGCCGCGGCGGCCATCGCTTCCTCGGCCCTGCCGCGGAGCGCGTTGCGCAGCGCCGTCACCCGCCCCGGCTGACCGGCCCAGCCGCCGGCATCGAGCTTCGAGAGCGCCTTGCGAAGATCGTCCGCTCCGATGGCCTTGCCTGATGGCGCGTCCTGCGGCGCCTCGACCGCCCGGCGGAAACGGCGGAGATAGTGCGGGCCGCCGGCCTTGGGTCCCGTGCCCGACAACCCCTCGCCGCCGAAGGGCTGGCAGCCGACGATGGCGCCGATCTGGTTGCGGTTGACGTAGAGATTGCCGACATGGACGCCCTCGACCAGGTCCTGCACCCGGCGGTCGATGCGGCTGTGCATGCCGAAGGTGAGGCCGTAGCCGCGGGCGTTGATCTCCCGGACCACGCTGTCGACCTTCTCGGCATCGTAGCGGGCGATGTGCAGGACCGGGCCGAAGACCTCCCGCTCCATCTCGCCGATTCCGCTGACCTCGATCGCCGCCGGGCCGACGAACAGGCCGCGCTCGGGCACGGCCATGCGCTTCAGCACCCGGCCCTTCTGCTCAGCGGCGTCGACATAGGCCCGGATGTCGTCGCGGGCCTCTTCGTCGATCACCGGACCGACATCGGTGGCCCAGGACCAGGGGTCGCCGAGCGCCTGCGAATCCATCGCGCCGAACAGCATTTCCAGCATGGTATCGGCGACGTCGTCCTGGACGTAGAGCACACGCAACGCCGAGCAACGCTGACCCGCACTCTGGAAAGCGCTGGCCAGGATGTCGCGCACGGCCTGCTCCGGCAGCGCCGTGGAATCCACGATCATGGCGTTCAGCCCGCCGGTCTCGGCGATCAGCATGGCGTCCGCCGGGCCGGTCTCGGCGAGCTGGCGCTCGATCCGTTTGGCGACCTCGGTGGAGCCGGTGAAGCAGACCCCGGCGAGGCGCGGATCGGCGGTCAGCGGCGCGCCCACCGACGGGCCGTCGCCGGGCAGGAGCTGCAGCACGTCGGCCGGCACCCCGGCCTCGTGCATGGCCTCGACGGCGCGGGCGGCGATCAGCGGCGTCTGCTCGGCAGGCTTGGCAATCACCGCGTTGCCGGTCGCCAGCGCCGCGGCCACCTGGCCGGTGAAGATCGCCAGCGGGAAATTCCACGGGCTGATGCAGGCGATGACGCCGCGCGCCGCCGTGCCCTGTTCCACGCGGGGGGCCTGCATGGCGTAATAGCGCAGGAAGTCGACCGCCTCGCGGACCTCGGCGACGGCGTCCAGCGGCGTCTTGCCGGCCTCGCGCGCGGCGATGGCGAAGAACTCCTCGGCCGCCGCTTCGTAGAGATCGGCGACGCGGTTCAGAATCGCACCGCGCTCGGCGACCGGCGTCGCGGCCCAGCCGGGCTGCGCGTCGATGGCGCGGCCCACCGCAGCCTTCGCCATGGCGGCGTCGGCCTCGAACACCTGGCCCACCACATCATCGGGATCGGCCGGATTGACCACGCCGCGGACCATCCCTTCCGCCCCCGCGGTCCACTGGTGCGGCGAGGCGAAGGGCGCGCGCCCGGCCTCTATGCGGGCGACGTCCGCCGGATCGGTGATATCCCAGCCCTTCGAATTGCGCCGGCCCCTGCCGTAGAGATCGGTGCCGCGCGCGATCTTCGGATGGGCCACGCTCTCCAGCTTCTCCAGTTCGGCGAAGGGGTCGCGCGCGATCTCCTCCGGCGGCACCTCGGTGTCGGCGATCTGGTGGACGAAGGAGCTGTTGGCGCCGTTCTCCAGCAGCCGCCGGACCAGATAGGCCAGCAGGTCGCGGTGCTTGCCGACCGGCGCATAGATGCGGCAGCGCGTGCCGTCCTTCTTCCGGATCGCTTCGTGCAGCGCCTCCCCCATGCCGTGCAGACGCTGGAACTCGAAGCCTTCCATGCGGTCGCCGGCCATGTGCAGCACCGCCGCCGCCGTGTGGGCGTTGTGTGTGGCGAACTGCGGGTAGATACGGCCGCGCATCTCCAGCAGCTTGCGCGCATTGGCGATGTAGCTGATGTCGGTGTTGATCTTGCGCGTGAACACGGGGAAGCCGTCGAGGCCCATCACCTGGGCGCGCTTGATCTCGGTGTCCCAGTAGGCGCCCTTGACCAGGCGGACCATGATTCGCCGGTCCAGCTTCTCCGCCAGGGCGTGAAGCCAGTCGAGAACCGGGCCGGCGCGCTGGCCATAGGCCTGGACGACCACGCTGAAGCCATCCCAGCCGGCGAGTTCCGGATCGGAGAGCACACGCTCGATCACGTCCAGCGAGGGGTCGAGTCGGTCGGCCTCCTCGGCGTCGATATTGAAGCCGATCCTCGCCCGGGCCGCCTGCCGGGCGAGCTCGAGCGTCCGTTCCGCCAGCGTCCCGATCATCGCTTCGCCCTTGCCGAACTCGTAGCGCGGGTGCAGGGCGGAGAGCTTGACCGAAATGCCGGGATTGGCGGCGATCTCGTCGGACTTCGCATGCTTCGCGATCGAGGCGATGGCGCTGCGATAGGCTTCCCGGTAGCGGGCGGCGTCGGCCTCGGTCCGCGCGGCCTCGCCCAGCATGTCGTAGGAATAGGTGTAGCCTTTCTCCTCCATGGGCCGGCCGCGCTTCATCGCCTCCTCGATCGTCTGGCCGAGGACGAACTGCCCGCCCAGTTCCTTCATGGCGCCGGCGACCGCCGTGCGGATGACCGGCTCGCCCATGCGCCGGACCAGCCCGCGCAGTGCGCCGGCTATGCCCGGCTCCTCGTCCTCCAGCACCCGGCCGGTCAGCATCAGCGCCCAGGTCGAGGCGTTGACCAGGATGGAACCTGAATCGCCGACATGGCTGCCCCAGTCGTGCGGCGCGATCTTGTCGCGGATCAGTTCATCGATGGTTTCGGCGTCGGGCACCCGCAGCATGGCCTCGGCCAGGCACATCAGCGCCACGCCCTCCCGCGTCGACAGGCCGTATTCGGACAGGAAGGCTTCCAGCGCCACGGGCGGCCCGGCTTCGCGCACCGACCGGACCAGGCCGGCGCCACGGTGACTGACGGCATCGCGTTCCGCCGGCGACAGCCGCGCTTCCTCGCGCAGCCGCGCGATGGTCTCTGCCTCGTCGGCCAGGATCGCGGCCCGGAGCCGCTGGCGGATATCGTCGAGCGTCTCTGTCATGGCGGAAGACTAGCGAAACGCGCATGCGCTTGCCACGGTACCCTGCCGCCTGAGACAATGCCCCCATGGGGAACGGAGACGAGGCCACGTCCTTCGAGGGCGAATGGGACTACATCGTGGTCGGCGCAGGCTCGGCCGGCTGCGTACTCGCCAACCGGCTGTCGGCCGACCCGAAGAACCGGGTGCTGGTGCTGGAGGGCGGCGGCAGGGACAACTGGATCTGGTTCCACATCCCCGTCGGCTATCTGTTCGCCATCGGCAATCCGCGCTCGGACTGGCTTTACAAGACCGAGGCCGAGGCCGGACTCAACGGGCGCAGCCTGATCTATCCGCGCGGCAAGGCGCTGGGCGGCAGTTCCGCCATCAACGCCATGATCTCCATGCGCGGCCAGGCGGACGACTACCGCCACTGGCGCCAGCTCGGCCTCGACGGCTGGGACTGGGAGGACGTGCAGCCGGTCTTCCGCCGGATCGAGGACCATTTCCTGGGACCGAACGAACATCACGGCACGGGCGGCGAATGGCGGGTCGAGCCGCCCCGCGTCTCCTGGAAGGTGCTGGATGCGGTGGAGGACGCCGCCGAGCAGATGGGCGTCAGCCGGATCCCCGACTTCAACACCGGCGACAACGAGGGCGTCAGCTACTTCCACGTCAATCAGAGGCGCGGCGTCCGCGTCTCGGCGGCCCGCGCCTTCCTGAAGCCCGTGATGCGCCGCCCGAACCTGCGCGTGGAGACCGGCGTCACCGTCGAGCGCGTCGCCTTCGAGGGCCGGCGGGCGGTGGGCGTGCGGTTTCGCCGCGACGGCGCGGAATACATGGCGAAGGCGCGGGGCGAGGTGATTCTGTCCGCCGGCGCCATCGGCTCGGTGCAGATCCTCCAGCTCTCCGGCGTGGGGCCTGCGGAATGGCTCGGCGAGCACGGCATCGACGTCATCGCCGACCGCCAGGGCGTCGGCCGCAACCTGCAGGATCACCTGCAGCAGCGCGCGATCTACAAGGTCCACGGCGTCAAGACGCTGAACGAGACCTATCACTCGCTGATCGGCCGCGCGGCGATGGGTCTGGAATACGCGCTGTTCCGCAAAGGCCCGCTAACCATGGCGCCGTCGCAGCTCGGCATCTTCACCCGCTCCGACCCGTCTCGGGACCGCGCCAACATCCAGTTCCACGTCCAGCCGCTGTCGCTCGACAAGTTCGGCGACCCGCTGCACCGCTTCCCCGCGATCACGGTCAGCGCCTGCAACCTGCAGCCGACCAGCCGGGGCACGATCCGCATCCGCTCACCGAAGCCGGAAGACCACCCGCTGATCGCGCCCAACTACCTAGCGACGGCGGAGGACCGGCAGGTCGCCGCGGACGCGATCCGGGTGACGCGAAAGCTGATGCGGCAGCCCGCGATGCTGCAGTTCGAGCCCGAGGAGTTGCTGCCCGGCCCCGGCGTCGGCGACGACGATGCGGCCCTGGCCCAGGCGGCGGGCGACATCGGCACGACGATCTTCCATCCCGTCGGCACGGCGAAGATGGGCCGCGCGGACGACGGGCAGGCGGTGGTCGACGAGCGGCTGCGCGTCATCGGCCTCGAGGGCCTGCGCGTGATCGACGCCTCGGTGATGCCGACGATCACCTCGGGCAACACCAACACGCCGACAATCATGATCGCCGAGAAGGGCGCAGAGTACGTGCTGAGGGGGTGACCCCGAAGAGCGTCTCTGGACACGATCCAAGACCCCGGGACGCCGCATGGGTGGCATCACTCCGCCGGCACGTCGATGGTGAAGCTGGTCCAGAAGCTTTCCCAGTCGATGTCGGGGCGGCCCTCGGCGGGGATCATGTGCACCGCCGCCGCCAGCCAGCGCCCCGGCCGGTCGATCGAAATCCTCGCCACACCGTCCGGGCCGGAGCGGACCGCGCCGATGCGGCCCTGGCTCGATTTGGTGAAGGTGGTGACGAGCACGCCTTCGAGCGGCTGGCCCTCGTAGAGCACGCGTACATCCACCGAGTCGCCCGAGAGCCAGCGAAAGGGGTTCGACAGCGGCACCATCTCGAAGCGCAGGTTCGACGGCGCCAGCGCCCAGCGCCCGGCGTCGATATTGTCGCCCGACAGCACCCAGGTCTTCGGGTAGCGCGTGTAGAACTCGCGTCCCGGCGTGTCCATCAGGCCGTTGGCCTGCCGGTGCTCCAGGGCGATATCCAGTCCCTCGTCGCGGAGATACTTGTTGAAGGTCTCCGGGTCGATGACGATCGAATTGCCCTTGTTCTGATAGGCGACCGTGTAGAGACCGGGGCGGCTGGGCTGCACCACGCCGGCCGGATCCCTGGCGAAGCCGCGCGCGGCGTCGGTCAGCGTGCCGCCGGGACCGTAGATGTCGAACCGTTCCGTCGTGTCCGGAATGAATGGCAGGGTGTTGCCGACGAAGTTCTGGCCCACGGCGATGGTGATCTCCACGGCCTCGTCGGTGCCCGCGCGGCTCTTGTCGGGCAGCAGCCAGAACTCGTGCGCCGCGGCCCCGCCGGCGGCCAACAGGGCGATGGCGCCAAGGGCGGCGACGCGGTAAGCCATGGTCCGTCCAGCACGATAAAGGGAGCGGCCGATGCGCCGGGCTTTCGTCATCTCGATCCTCGCATTGCTCGCGGCGGCGCCGCTTTTTCTGTGGGGCGCGGCAGCTGGCGCACACGAGATCAAGCCCTCCGTCGTGGAAGTGGTGCTCGGCGCCGACGGCCGTTTCCAGATAGACATGGAAATGAACGCCGAGGCAATGCTGGCGGAGATCGGTCCCGGCTACGACGACACCAACGACAGCCCCAACGCGGAAATCTACGACCGCTACCGCGCCATGAACGAAGCCGAGCTGACCGAGGCCTTCCGGGCCGACGCCCAGCGGGTGATGGACGACTTCGCGCTGCGCTTCGACGGGCGGGTGGTGGTGCCGGAGCTGGTTTCGGTGGAACCGCAGCCGGCGGAGGACATCTCGGTCACCCGCGTCACCCGCATCGCGGCGGCAGGGCCCATTCCGCCCGGCTCCGAGCGCTTCACCTGGTCCTACCCGGAAGCCTACGGCCCCATCGCGCTGAAGATGAAACGCGAGGGCGACAGCGAGTTCCGTACCTGGTGGCTTTCAGACGGCACGACCGAACAGAGCCTGCCGCTGGAGGGGCTTGCGCCGCAGCGAACGGCGGTCGCGGTGGTGGCCGATTATCTCTGGGTGGGCTTCATCCACATCGTGCCCAGGGGCCTCGACCACATCCTGTTCGTCCTCGGCCTCTTTCTCCTGTCGCAGCGCATGCGGCCGCTTCTGGTGCAGGTGACGACCTTCACCGTGGCCCATTCGATCACGCTCGCGCTGTCGCTCTACGGCGTGGTCGAACTCCACCCGTCGGTCGTCGAGCCGCTGATTGCCCTCTCCATCGCCTTCGTCGCCATCGAGAACATCTTCACCCGCCATCTCACCCCGTGGCGGCCCTTCGTCGTCTTCGGCTTCGGGCTGCTACATGGCCTCGGCTTCGCGGGTGTGCTGACGGATCTCGGCCTGGCGCGCGGCGAGTTCCTGGAGGCGCTGATCGGTTTCAATATCGGCGTCGAATTCGGCCAGCTCGCCGTGATCCTGGTGGCCTGGCTGGCCGTCGGCATCTGGGGCCTGCCGGAGAGGATCTACCGCCGCGCCGTGGTGATACCGGCTTCGACGGCGATCGCGCTCACCGGCCTCTACTGGACCGTCGAACGCATCGGCGTCATCTGAACACCCGCTCTATTCCCCGTCTTCGCCGCTCGGTCCGCGGGCGCCGGGCCGGACGGTCTGGGTGTCGCCACTTGGCTCGATCGAGCGGTCCGGCTCGCCACCACCACCGCCGGACGAACGCGTGTCCTTGATGCGGATCGGCACCTCGGGCTCGCCAAAGGGCAGCGCCTCCACATAGATCGAGGACGACGGGAAGGCGAAAGACGTACCGGCCTCCTCAACGATGCGCTTCACCTCGTAGAGCAGTTCCTCCTTCACCCGCATCCACTCGGCCCAGATGGTCGTCTTGGTGAAGGCGTAGAACATGATGTCGATGGAGGAGTTGTTGAAACTGTCGGCGTGGATCAGCGTGGAGACGCGGTTGGGGTCGGTCTCGAAGTCGTCATTGTTGTGGACGTAGGCCGAAATCCCCTCCACCACCTGGCGGAGCTGTTCGTGGGTGGTGCGGTATTCCAGCCCGATCACCCAGTAGATCCGGCGGTTGGTCATCATGGAGAAGTTGACCACCGCGTCATCGGAAAGCTTCGTGTTCGGCAGGGTGACCAGCGACTTGTCGAAGCGGCGGATCTTGGTGGTGCGGAAGCCGATCTTCTCGACCACGCCCTCCACGTCGCCGGCGCGAATCCAGTGTCCCTCGACAAAGATCTTGTCGAGGAAGATCACCACGCCGCCGAACAGGTTGGCGATCAGGTTCTGCGCGCCGAAAGCGACCGCCATCCCGATCAGGCCGAGACCACCCAGCACGGCGGCGACATCGAAATCCCATTCCTCCAGGATCGCCGCGGCGCCGATGACCGCAACGATGACCCGGAAGATGCGGACCGCGAACTTCTTGAGGGCGGCGCCGATCTCCTGTCCCCGCATGGCGTTGGAGACATGGTCAAGCAGGAACGACAGCGGCTCCGCCATCCGGTAGATGGTCCAGAAGATGGTGAAGGCGATCAGCGAGCGGACGATCCTGGTGACATACTCGTCGACCTCCGGCGGCAGGGGCGCGACCCGGGCCGCGAAGAACAGGCCAGCGACAAGGAACACGAATCGAAGCGGGCCGCGGGCCGCTTCCAGCATCTGGTCGTCGATGGTGGTCTCGGTCCGCTGGGTGAGACGCCCCAGCCCTGCCACCACGACCGCGGTGAACAGCCCGCGCAGGATGACGAAAAGGAGGAAGACGGCGATGGCCAGCAGCGCGCGGTCGGTCTCCACGCCGAAGACGCCGCGCTGCCAGACGAGTTCGATCTCTTCCCAGAAGGCTTGCAACTCGCTCATGGCGGCGCAGGATAGGTAGAGGCGGCGGTCAGGGCAATTTTCTGCTACTGCGGCACAAAGTCAGTTCATTCTGGGGAGGATGACATGAGCGAGAAGATCATCCGCATCGGCGGCGCATCCGGCTTCTGGGGCGATTCGGGGGTCGGCGCTCCGCAGCTCGTACGCCGCGCCGAGATCGACTATCTGGTCTTCGACTACCTGGCCGAGATCACCATGTCGATCATGGCCCGGATGCGCGCCAAGGACCCGAACGCCGGCTATGCGGTAGACTTCGTCTCCGTGGCGATGAGACAGGTCATCCGCGACATCGCCGAGAAGGGCATCAAGGTCGTCTCCAATGCCGGCGGCGTGAATCCGAAGGCCTGCGCGGAGGCGTTGCGCAAGGTCGCCGAGGAGGCCGGAGTCAGCCTGAAGATCGCCTGGGTCGAGGGCGACGACCTGATGGACCGGGAGGAGGCCCTGCGGAAGGCGGGCGTGACGGAAATGTTCTCCGGCGCGCCTTTCCCCGAGAAATGCTGGTCCATGAACGCCTATCTGGGGGCGGTGCCGATCGCGAAGGCGCTGGACGAGGGCGCGGACGTCGTCATTACCGGGCGCGCGGTCGATTCGGCGGTGACCCTCGGACCGCTGATGCACGAATTCGGCTGGTCGCCGGACAACCACGACCTGATGGCCGCCGGCAGCCTGTGCGGTCACATCCTGGAATGCGGCGCCCAGGCGACGGGCGGACTCTACACCGACTATCACCGCGTCCCCGACTGGGACGACATCGGCTACCCGATCGCCGAATGCCGCGCCGACGGCAGCTTCGTGCTGACCAAGCCCGAAGGCACCGGCGGCCTGGTCGAGGCCGGGACGATCAAGGAGCAGTTGCTCTACGAGATTGGCGATCCCCGCGCCTACATGCTGCCCGACGTGGTCTGCGACTTCACGGAGGTCGAGGTCGAGGAGGTCGGCGAGAACCGCGTGCTGGTTAAGGGCGCGAAGGGCCGACCGCCGACGGACAGCTACAAGGTCTCCGCCACCTGGCAGGACGGTTTCCGCGCCGTCGCCATGATGACCATCGGCGGCTGGGAGGCCGTGGCGAAGTGCGAGAAGACGGCCGACGCCATCCTCAAGCGCACGCGGCGGATGCTGGCGGAGCGGAATCTGGGCGACTACACCGAGACCCATCTGGAGGTACTCGGCGGCGAATCCATGTACGGCCCGCATTCCCGCGCCCGGGCCGCGCGCGAGGCGATCATGAAACTCGCCGTCAAGCATCCGGACATGAAGGCGCTCTCGATCTTCACCAAGGAGATTGCGGCGGCCGGAACGTCGTTCAGCCAGGGCACCACCGGCTTCGGCGCCGGCCGGCCGAAGGCCCAGCCGGTGATCCGCCTGTTCTCCTTCCTGGCGAAGAAGTCGGACGTGCCCGTTTCCGTCGTCGTCGACGGCGCGAGGTTCGATGTCGATGTGCCGACCGGGGGTGGATTTGATCCCGCCATGGTCGGCGACGTCGACGCTGTACCGGCCGAGGCGCCGTCCGGCGAGACGGTGACGGTACCGCTGCTGGCGGTGGCCCATGGTCGATCCGGCGACAAGGGCGCGCATTCCAACATCGGCGTCATTGCCCGCAGGCCGGAATACCTGCCTGTGCTGCGCCACGCCCTGACGGCGGAGGCGGTCGGCGCCTACATGGCCCATGTCTTCGACGACCAGGTGAAGGTGGACCGCTACGACCTCCCCGGCATCGGGGCGATGAACTTCATGCTCTACGGCAGCCTGGGCGGCGGCGGCGTGGCAAGCCTGCGCAATGACCCGCAGGGCAAGGCCTACGCCCAGATGCTGATGGACATGGATATCGATATCCCCAGGTCCTGGGGCATCGATGCCGGCCGGGCCGCCGCCTGATATAGACGACAAGCCCCGGATAGCCGCGGCCGGGAGAAAGGACGAGATTGCCGGTCATGATCGAGGAGCGAACCATGACCGAACAGAACTTCTGGACCGCCGTCGAGACGCGCGACGCGACCTTCGACGGCCATTTCGTCCTGGGTGTGAAGACCACGGGCATCTACTGCCGGCCGAGTTGCCCGGCGCGCACGCCGAAGCGCGAGAACGTGATGTTCTTCGACGTGCCGGCGGCGGCCGAACAGGCCGGCTTCCGCCCCTGCAAGCGCTGCCATCCCCAGCGCCAGCACCTGGCCGACCCGATGATGGCCGCCATCGAGGATGCCGCGCGCGGCATCGAGCGGAGCCTGACGGAGGCCGGCGCGGTGCCCTCGCTCTCGGCGCTGGCCGAGCGGGCGGGCTTCAATGCCCATCACTTCCAGAAGGCGTTCAAGAGGGCCGTGGGGCTGAGCCCGCGCCAGTACGCCGAGGCCCGGCGCGTGGCATTGCTCAAATCCGGGCTGCGCGCCGAGAACGGCGTCGCCGACGCCATCTACGGCGCCGGCTATGGCTCGCCCAGCAGGGTCTACGAGAACGCGGACCGGACGCTCGGCATGGCGCCCGGCGTCTACGCCCGCGGCGCGCCGGGCGTGCGCATGGCCTACGGCTTCGCTGCGAGCCGGCTGGGCCTGGTCCTGGCGGCGGCGACGGAAAAGGGCGTGTCGGCGGTCTATCTGGGCGACGATCCGGCCCGGCTTGCCGGCGAACTTCGCGAGGAGTATCCGAATGCGGAACTGGCCGAGGACGGCGCGGCGCTTTCGGAATCGCTGGCGGCGCTGACGGCCTATCTCGACAGCGACGGCCCGCATCCGGCCCTGCCGCTTGATGTTCGGGCGACGGCGTTCCAGTGGCGGGTCTGGCAGGCGCTGATGGACATTCCCTACGGCGAGACACGCACTTATGCGGAGATCGCCGAGGCGATCGGCAAGCCAAAGGCGGTCCGCGCCGTGGGGTCGGCCTGCGGGCGGAACCCCGTCTCGCTGGCCATACCCTGCCATCGCGCCGTCGGATCGGACGGCAAGCTGCATGGCTACCGCTGGGGGCTGGAGCGCAAACAGGCGTTGCTGGAGATGGAACGGCGCGACTGAGCCGCGTCCGGTCTCACGCCCCGGCGATGCCGCCGGCCAGCAGCGTCATCGCCACGACCGCCATCATGGCCACGGCCATCAGATAGTTGATGCGCCGTTGCGTGCGCGCCGGCAGGTCCAGGCGCTTGATGGTGATGCCCAGCCACAGCCAGCCGAAATGCACCGGCACCCAGATCAGGTTCATGATCAGGAACTTCATGGCGATCTCGGTGGCGGGATCTGTGAAGCCCATCGGGAAACCGGCGAACAGCGTCGTGTTGACCGCATAGGCCTTCGGATTGACGAACTGCAGGAAGACCGCGTCCGCCGCGCCGGGCTGCTTGAGCGCGCGGTTGAAGGCGATGGAGGCGCCGGCGAAGGCGATGCGCAGCGCCAGATAGGCCAGGAAGGCGACCGAAACGAACAGCAGTGCCGTGGTCAGGTACGGCACCGTCGACAGCGCCGCCCACAACCCGCTCACCACGGCGATGGCGACCAGATTGGTGCCGACGAACAGCCCCGCGATGTAGCGCGCGCCGGCGCGCAGGCCGAACCCGGCGCCCACGCCGGCGACCGAGAGGACGCCGGGGCCGGGCGTGATGATCAGGAAGGCGACGGCGAGGGCGAACTGGATCATCCGGATTCTGGGTCCTGCGGCTGCGGGCGGGGCGGGGTGGCGGTCAGGCCGGCGCGAAGATCTCGGCCGGTTCCGATATGCCGGACAGCCGCTGCGGTCCGAGCGAGCGGAGGGCACGCCCGTCGCCGTGCAGACGGGCGAATTCGGCAGTCATCAGCACCGGCCGGGCGAGCCGCTTGGTCAGGGCCTCGACGCGGCTGACTTCATTGACGGCGCGGCCGATCACCGTGAAGTCTAGGCGGTCCGCCGCGCCGATATTGCCGAAGATCACGTCGCCCGCATGCAGGCCGACGCCGGCAACCAGCGGCGGCTGGCCCTCGGCCTCGCGCCGACGGCTGAGCGCGGCCAGATTGGCGATGCCCTCCTCCGCGGAGACCAGCGCCGACTGGCAGGCCAGCCGGGCGGTGCGGTCGTCCATGGGAAAGATGGCGAGCATGCCGTCGCCGAGGAATTTCAGCACCTCTCCGCCGCAGGCGCGGATCGGTTCGATCATGCAGTCGAAGTAATCGTCCAGCAGTTCGATCATCTGCTCACCGCCCAGCTGGTCGGAGAGGCGCGTGAAGCCGCGCAGGTCGCAGAAATAGATGGCTGCGCGCAGCGCCTCGCCCTCGGCGCGGTGGATGGTGCCGGCCAGCACCCGCCGCGCCGCCGCCTCGCCCAGATAGGTCGTGAGCAGCGTGTTGGTGGCGAAATAGCTGTTCATCAACTCCAGGCGGAGCGCGATCAGCGGCAGCAGATCCTTGAACCGCGCGATCTCGGCGTCGGCAAAGCCGGAGGACCGGCGGGTCGCGAAGGACAGCACGTTGACCTCGCCGGTCGAATGCCTGAGCGGCAGGGCGATATAGTCGGTCATACCGGCCGCCCGCGCTTCCTTCCAGATATCGAAGGCCAGCAGATCCTCGTCCACATCGAGACGCTGCCGCACCTCCTCGGCGCCCTGGTGAATCAGATAGACAGGACTCTGGTAGTAGAAATTCGTGCTGACGACGCCGTGCTCGCGGCCCTTGACCTCGCTGCCGGTTTCCGGCGTCCAGATCAGGTTCCGCGAGACGAACTGCGGATGAAGGGACAGCAGCCCGCAGAATCCGCGGGCCAGCTCCATGCCCTCCTCCGTCAGCCGCTCGCAGAGCTCGGCGAAGAAATCCAGCTCGGCATTGGGCCGGTGCAGGACCGTCATCAGCCAGAGCGCCATCGGGTCCGAGCGCCAGCCGCCGCCGGCGATCACGGCGGTCTTGGTTTCCCGATCAGTCTGTGGCATATGCCCCGCCAGTTTCGAAACTCCACCCTCTCGAGGCCTCGTCGGCGACGGGCCAGTATTGACCGGCGCGTCCGAGCGCGCCAGATAGGCTGCCTGAGACCCGAGAGCAAGGGTCCACTGGGCATGACGGAGGAACGGATGTTCATCCAGACAGAACCGACACCGAACCCGCAGACGCTGAAGTTCATTCCCGGCGTCACGGTCATGAACGAGGGCGTCGCCGACTTCCGCGGCCCCGAGGACGCGGCCGTCTCTCCGCTCGCCCGCCGGCTGTTCGAGGTCGACGGCGTGGAAGGCGTCTATCTCGGCCACGACTTCGTGTCGGTCAGCAAGCACGAGAATGTCGAGTGGCATCACATCAAGCCCTCGATCCTCGGCGCCATCATGGAGCACTTCAGCGCCGGCCTGCCGGTGATCGAGGACGGCGCCAGCATCGGGACCGCCAGCGCTCACGCGGACGCCGGCGACGGCGACCCGGAGATCGTCAAGCAGATCGTCGAACTGCTGGACAGCCGCGTGCGGCCCGCCGTGGCCCAGGACGGGGGCGACATCGTGTTCCATGGCTTCGATGACGGCGTCGTGTACCTTGCGATGCAAGGTGCTTGTCAGGGCTGCCCCAGCTCGGTAATGACCCTGAAGCATGGTATCGAGAATCTTCTGCGCCACTACGTGCCGGAAGTGCAAGAGGTCCGCGCGGTCTAGCCTCCGCGCCGAACCGTAAGAACAACAACGACGCAAGGGTCGCGGGGCGTGCGCGGCTGGGCGATTCGGAAATCGGGGTATTTGACCATGGGGCTGTATGGACGCCATGCGGCGGCCGCGCTTTTGGCGTTGCCGCTGCTGCTGCAGGGTGCCCACGCGACGGAGGCCAGGCTGAAGGGCGCGGCTCCGCCGACGCCGCACTCGGCCGTTCTCTGGGAGCAGGGCAGGCTGAGCTACGACCTTGACGCAGTCCGGCGCGGCGCGGCTCTGCCGCCGCCGGTCTTCGCCACGGCCCTTCCCGAGGATATCGGCGAGATCGCCGACACGGCACAGAAGAAGCGCACCTTCATCCGGTTGGTGCTGCCGCTGGTGATGGAGGCCAACGCCCGCATCCTGGCCAATCGCCATCGGCTGCTGGAGATCTCGCGTCAGGGCGTGCTGACGCGGGAAGACCGTCTCTGGATCCAGGAACTGGCCTGGGACTACGGCATGGACGGCACGCCGCGCGACCTCGTGCGGCCGCTGCTGCTGCGCGTCGATATCATCCCGCCCTCGCTGGCCATCGCCCAGTCGATCACGGAAAGCGGCTGGGGCACCTCACGCTTCGCCCAGGACGGACGGGCGCTCTACGGCCAGCGGACCTGGTCGCGCGGCGACGGCATCGTTCCCGAGCGCCGCCGCAGCGGCGAGAATTTCGAGGTCAAGGCGTTCCGCAGCCTGCTGGAATCGGTCAACGCCTACATGCGGAACCTGAACACGCATCCGGCCTATGCCGAACTGCGGCGCGCGCGGGCAGAAATGCGCCGCGAGGGCCGGCTGATCGACGGCTACCGGCTCGCCGGCCATCTGACCCGCTACGCCGAAACCGGCCAGGTCTATGTAGACGACCTGCGTCTGATCATGCGGGTCAACGATCTGCGCGACTTCGACCGCCGAATCGTTCCTGTCATGGCCGACAGGGTCGCCCGCAACTTCCGGGATTAGTCGCGCCCACCCTTCACCACGAACTGACGCCCGTACCAGTAGAAGCGCCCCTCCCCCGCCGGCGCCGTGCAGTTGAAGCGCGAACGCCCGGGCTGCGCGGGGACCGGAAACTCGAAGCTGATCCGCTGTCCCTCGATTGCGAGCGGCAGCGGGCCCGGCGCCGAGGAATGGAAGCAGGCCACGGCTTCGGGCGCTACAACGCCCTGCAGGGTGAACGCGATCAAGGGCGTTGCGCCGGCCGGAAGCAGGGTGTCCGCCGGCTCGGCGTCGGCGACCGGCAGCGGCAGGCTCGCGGCCGCGGTTCGGAACCGCTCCATCTCGCCAAAGCGTTCGTTCAGGGCGAAGCGCGGCAGGGCCATGATCGGCCGCCCCGGGCCCACCGGCCCGGAATGCTGACCGAAGGCCGCGCTGTACCCGGCCTGCCGCGCGACGTCGATCAGCGCCCGACTGTACTCGCCATAGGGATAGGCAAGGATCTCCGGCGTGAACCCCAGTTCCTTCCGGAACCGCCGGTTGGCGCGCTCGAAGTCGTCTGCCGCCTCCTCCGGCGTCATGTCCGCCATGTGGCCGTGAGCTGCCGAATGGCCGGCGATCTCCATGCCCTCATCGCGCAGCCGGCGCACTTCGTCCCAGTCCAACAGCCGCTTGCCACCGCCGTCGACCTGGTCGGTGGCGACGAACAGCGTGAAAGGCCAGCCTCGCGCCTTCAGCCGCGGCCAGGCCTCCGTCATCACGCTGCGATAGGCGTCGTCCGCCGTCAGCGCCACCGTCCGCTCGGGCATGGATTCGCCGGTCCGCAGCGCCTGCACGACGCGCGAGAGCGGCCAGACCGTGTAGTTTTCCGCCGCCAGGTAATCCAGATGCGCCTCGAACTGCTCCAGACGGATATTGGTCGCCGGCAGACCCGTCTGGCCGAAATGGTGATACATGAACACGACGGCATGGTCGGCGGCGCGTGCGCCGGACGCGACGAGCCCCGCGAGCAGCAGTGCGGCGAAGCGGAAGCGCGGCATCGTTCAGGGTTCCTCAACCGGCTGTTCAGAATTGGTCGTCAATCTAGTATGGAGCACCTCGCTCCGCCACCTCGGCCCCGGCATGGAGACGCCCAGTGACATCCATACTCAGCGACGCCGGCATGGACCTGATCTTCCGCCACGCGGGAACGCATGGCGCATGGCTGGACAAGCCGGTCGCGGACGTGAGCCTGCACGCCCTCTACGATCTTGTGCGCCAGGGCCCGACCGATCCGGCCGGCGCGACTGCACGGCTGCGATTCCTGAAATCGCCGGAAGCCAAGGCCCGCCTCGCCCCTGCCCTGCCGGTGGCGGAGCGCGAACCGGCCATGTCCGCACCCGTCGTCGTTGTCGTGGCCCATGACAGCGCCGGCGCGGAGGACACCGTCAACGCGGCCATGCAGAGCGCCTACGTGATGATCGCCGCGCGCGCGCTGGGTCTCGACTGCGGACCGATCAGCGGCTTCGACGCCGCGCTGGTGGACGCGGCGTTCTTTCCCGGCAGCGGCGCGCGGTCGTGCTTCGTCTGCGCCATTGGCCACGGCGATCCCTCGGCGCTGCAGCCGCCCGGCGACCGCCCCGCGTTCGCCGAGGCCTGCGAAATCCTCTGACGCCTTGCGTATCCTGGCCTTCGATACCGCCTGCGGCGCGCTCTCGGCCGCCCTCTGGGCGGAGGACAGCGTGCGGTTCGCGGTCTTCCAGCGGCGGCGGCGCGGCCATGCCGAAGCTCTGATGCCCCTGCTGGAGCGGGTGCTCGACGCCGCCGGAACCACGCCCGCGCAACTGGATGCCGTCGCGGTCACGCTGGGCCCCGGCACGTTCACCGGACTGCGCATCGGACTGGCCGCGGCGCGCGGCTTCCGGGTCGCGCTCGGCATTCCCGTCATCGGACTCTCAACCCTGGAAGCGCTGGCCGCCGGCGCCGCGCGGCGCTGGCCCGACCGGCCGGTACTGGCCGCGATCGACGCCCGCCGGGATCAGGTCTACGTCCAGTATTTCCGCCGCGCCGACGGACCCTTCGCCGAAGCCTGGACCGCGCCTGCGGCGATGCCGGCGGCGGCGGCCGCGGCCATGCTGGTGCCGGGCACGGCGCTGGCCGGCAGCGGCGCAGCTCTCGTCGCCGCCCATTGCGGCGCGACGCAGCCGGGCGTGTTGGCCGCCGACATGGAACCGGATGCCCGCGACATCGCGCGGATCGCCGCCTCCCGGGGATCTGCGTGGCGCGGTGCGCCGCCGCCGGCGCCGATCTATCTGAGACAGGCCGATGCGACGCCCGCCCGGCCCCGTCCGGACCGATGACTGTCGCCATCAGGATCACGCGCGATCCGGCGCTGCTGGCGGCGCTGCACGCGGCCTGCTTCGCCGATGCCTGGAACGAGAAGGCCTTCGCCGGGATTCTCGCCATGCCGGGCACACTCGGTTGGATAGCGGCGCTTGATGGCGCCCCCGCCGGCTTCGCGGTTGTCCGCCAGGCCGCCGACGAGGCCGAGATCATCAGCGTGGGCGTCGTGCCGGAGATGCGCGGCCGGGGCATGGCGGGCCAGCTGATTCGGCGCGCGGCCCGCGGACTGGAGAATTGCGCGACGCTCTTCCTGGAAGTATCGGAGCACAACCGGGCCGCGAGACGGCTCTATCGCAGCCTCGGCTTCAACGAGGTTGGCCGCAGACCAAAATACTACGACAATGGCGCCGACGCCCTGGTTCTGGCGCGGCGGCTGCCGTTCGGTTGCGAGGCGGATGCGCCATCGCTATACAGCGCGGGCCTGAACGAGAGAGATTGCACCATGCCCTCGAACGACCAGCCTTCCCGCCTGGAGCAGAAGTGCATCGACATCGGCATGCGGATGACCGAGCAGCGCCGCATCATCGCGCGTGTTCTCTCCGAATCCGAAGACCATCCGGATGTCGAGCAGGTCTATCAGCGCGCCAGCGAAGTCGACGAGAACATCTCCATCGCCACCGTCTACCGCACGGTGCGGATGTTCGAGGAAGCCAACATCTTGGAACGCCACGACTTCGGCGACGGCCGCGCCCGCTACGAGGAGGCGCCGGTCGAGCATCACGACCACCTGATCGACGTGAACTCCGGCGAGGTGATCGAGTTCCGCAACGAACAGATCGAGGAACTCCAGCGTGTCGTCGCCGAACAGCTCGGCTACCGGCTCGTCGGCCACCGCCTGGAGCTCTATGGCACGCGGGCCGACCGCAAGAACGACTGAAGCATGGCTGTCATCAGGATCGCGTTCGTCATCCTGGCGATTCTTCTCATGACGCTGGTGGTGCTGCTCCCCCATCTCGTCGGGCTCGCACTTTCGGCGCTCGGCCTGTCGCTGGGCGCGCGCATCGCCAAGTGGATACCGGTCTTCTGGCACCAGTTCACACGGCGGCTGCTGCGCATCCGCATCCGGGTCGTCGGCCGGCCGCTGATCGGAGAGCCGGCGCTGTTCGTCTCCAACCATGTCTCATGGGTCGACATCGTGGTGATGGGCGCGGTCCTGCCGGCCTCCTTCGTCGCCAAGCGGGAGGTGGGCACCTGGCCGGTGATCAAGTATCTCGCGAACCTGCAACGCACGGTCTACGTCTCCCGCGACCGCAAGACCGCTGCGAAGGAGCGCGAGGACATGACCGAAAGGCTGGGGAAGGGCGACAGCCTGATCCTGTTTCCCGAAGGCACGTCCTCGGACGGCCTGCGCATCGGCGAATTCCGCGCCGCATTCTTCTCGCTGGCCGAGCTGAAAGCCGAAGGCCATGCCCTCAAGGTGCAGCCGTTTTCCATCACCTATACCCGGGTCGACGGCTTCCCCGTCACCCGCCGCTCCATGGACAAGGCCGCCTGGTACGGCGACATGGATCTGGCGCCGCATCTGAAGGACTTCCTGCTGGGCGGTCCCTACGAGGCGACGCTGAAGTTCTTCGAACCGGTCACCATCGAGCAGTTCGGCAACCGCAAGGCCCTGGCGCAGCACTGCCGCCGGCTGATCGTCGAGGGCAATTCGGAGGCCCTGTCCGCCCGCGCCTGAAGCCCGGCCGGTCTTGACTTCGATTGCGTGGCGGCTAGGTTGCGAAGAGCGCGTAAGAATGGGGTTCCCGGCGCATGGTTCGCCGGCCCCGCAAGACACGGTCCTGAGTGACGAAGAATCTCTTTATCAAGACCTATGGCTGTCAGATGAACGTCTACGATTCCGATCGTATGGCCGACATCCTGAAGCCGCTCGGCTATCGCACGGTCGATGCGCCCGCCGACGCCGACATGGTCATTCTCAACACCTGCCACATCCGCGAGAAGGCCGCCGAGAAGGTCTTTTCCGAACTGGGCCGCCTCCGTCAGATGCGCGAACATCGCCGCGAGGCCGGCGCCGACATGGTCATCGGCGTGGCCGGCTGCGTCGCCCAGGCGGAAGGCGAGGAGATCGTCCGCCGCGCGCCCTATGTCGACATCGTGTTCGGACCGCAGAGCTATCACCGTCTGCCGGAGATGGTGGCGCGCGCGTCACGCGCCGCCGGAAAGACGGTGCTGGAAACCGACTTCGACGTGGTCGAGAAGTTCGACGTGCTGCCGGCGCCGTCGGCCGACGCCGGGCCGGCCGCCTTCCTGACGGTGCAGGAGGGCTGCGACAAGTTCTGCACCTTCTGCGTCGTGCCCTATACCCGCGGGGCCGAATATTCGCGGCCCGCCGGCGATATCCTGGCCGAAGCGCGCGGCATGGCCGCCAACGGCGTGGTCGAGATCACCCTGCTGGGCCAGAACGTCAACGCCTATCACGGCGAGGGTCCGGACGGCCGCGACTGGACGCTGGGCCGGCTGATCCGCGAACTGGCCGAGGTGCCGGGGCTGGCGCGGCTGCGCTACACCACCTCGCATCCGCTGGAAATGACCGGCGACCTGATCGCCGCTCATGGCGAGGTGCCGCAGCTCATGCCCTATCTGCACCTGCCGGTGCAGGCCGGCGCCGACCGCGTTCTGACGGCGATGAACCGCCGTCATGATCGTGACACCTATTTCCGTATCATAGATCGTCTGCGGGACACGCGGCCCGACCTCGCGCTTTCCGGAGACTTCATCGTCGGCTTCCCCGGCGAAACGGACGAGGACTTCGAACAGACCATGGATCTTGTGCGCCGCGTGGGCTACGCGCAGGCCTACTCCTTCAAGTACAGCCCGCGTCCGGGCACGCCTGCGGCCGCGGCCGCGGCCCAGGTGCCGGAAGCCGCGAAGGCCGAGCGCCTGCAGCGCCTGCAGGAGCTGCTCAACGCCCAGCAGCTCGCCTTCAACCAGGCCACCGCCGGCCGCACCCTGGATGTGCTGCTGGAGCGCACGGGACGGCGCGACGGCCAGCTCGTCGGGCGCAGCCCCTACATGCAGGCCGTCCATGTCGACGCCCCCGGCCACCGGCTGGGCCGCATCGCGCCGGTGATCATCGAGGCCGGCAAGGCGAACTCGCTCTCCGGGCGGCTGGCCGCGGATCCGGCGCGGGACGCCGCCTGATGCAGTGCGGACGGATGATACATTGGTAGCGCGGCCCGGAGAGGATCGCGATCAGAGCGGCCTGATGGTCGATTTCGAGGACAATACGCTGCTGTCCGCCCTGTTCGGCGATCACGACCAGAATCTCGTGCGCCTGGAGGATCAGCTCGGCGTCTCGCTCACCACGCGCGGCAACCGCGTGCTCATCGGTGGCGATCCGCAACTGTGCGAGCGCGCCCGCGGCATCCTGCAGGGCCTCTACCAGCGCCTGGAGATGGGCCGGCCGGTCGGCCGCCGCGAGGTCGACGACGCCATCCGCCTGGGCGACGCCTCGGAAGCGGCCAGCCATCTGGTGATCCAGACCCGCAAGCGGCCGATCCAGCCGCGCTCGCCCAACCAGATCCACTACGCCCGCAATCTTCTGGAAAACGAACTCGTCTTCGGCATCGGTCCCGCCGGCACCGGCAAGACCTATCTGGCCGTCGCGGCGGCGGTGAACCTGATGCTGGCGCGCCGGGTCGACCGCATCGTGCTCTCGCGCCCCGCGGTCGAGGCCGGCGAGCGGCTCGGCTTCCTGCCCGGCGACATGCGCGAGAAGGTCGACCCCTATCTCCGGCCGCTCTACGACGCGCTCTACGACATGCTGCCGGCGGAGCAGGTGGCCAAGAAGCTGGAAACCGGCGAGATCGAGATCGCGCCGCTGGCGTTCATGCGCGGCCGCACGCTGGCCAACGCCTTCGTCATTCTGGACGAGGCGCAGAACACGACGCCGGTGCAGATGAAGATGCTGCTCACCCGTCTGGGCGAGAACTCGCGCATGGCGATCACCGGCGACCTCAGTCAGGTGGACCTGCCGCGGGGGACGAAATCGGGACTGCGCGAGGCGATCGAGGTGCTCGCCGACATCGACGAGATCGCCTTCACCACCTTCGACGACCGCGACGTGGTGCGCCATCCGCTGGTCACGAAGATCGTCCGCGCCTATGCCCGCCAGCCCGAGCTGTTCGAAGGCGGCAGGGAAGACAAGGGCAACTGACCATGGGCGTGGCGCCGGCCGCGAACCACGACGCGGCACTCGAAACAGACATCGTTACCGACAGCGGCGACTGGCCTGACGTCGCCGACCTGATCGGGCGCGCCGCCGCCGCGGCCTGGACCGCCGCCGGCGATGGTGGTCGGGCAGAGGTCGCCGTCGCGCTTATGGACGACGCCGCCATCGGCCGTCTCAACGCCGAGTTCCGCGGCAGGAAAGGCCCGACGAACGTGCTGTCCTTCCCCGCCGATGACGACCTCGTGGCGGGGCCGGGCCATGACGGCATGCTCGGCGACATCGCCCTGGCGCTGGAGACGGCTCGGCGCGAAGCGGGACTTGAGGAAAAGACTTTCGAGGACCACCTGTGTCATCTCGTGGTTCACGGCATGCTCCATCTCCTGGGGCATGATCACCAGACGCCCGGCGAAGCGGAGTTGATGGAGGATATGGAGCGGCGCATCCTGTCTTCTCTCGGCATCGCCGACCCCTATGCCGGGCAGCAACTTGACGGACAGGAGCAATGAGCGATTCCGCATCGAGTAGCGTCCCCGCGGAAGGCGGGGATGAACAGCAAGAAGAGGGCGGCTCCGGTCTCGGCGGCTGGTTCGGCGACATCTGGAGGGGCCTGGGCCGCGGCCGCAACGGCGACAATGGCTGGCGCGAGAGCCTCGAGGAGATACTCGAGGAACACGATACCAACGAGCACGACGGACTGAGCCTGGAGGAGCGCCGGCTCCTCACCAACATCATCGCGCTGGACGGCAAGCGCGTGGAAGACGCCATGGTTCCCCGCGCCGACATCGTGGCACTGGACATTTCCCTGCCCGTCGAGGAAGTCGTGGACCGCTACATGGAGGCGCCGCACAGCCGGCTGCCTGTCTACCGCGACAATCTGGACGACATCGCGGGCATTCTGCACATCAAGGATCTGGTGAAGTTCTGGGGCCATACCGGCCAGGTCGACCTGCAGTCGATCCTGCGCGAGCCGGTGGTCGTGCCCCCTTCGAAACCGGTCATAGACCTGCTGGTCGAGATGCGGGCCAACCGCCGTCATCTGGCCATCGTGGTAGACGAATATGGCGGCGTGGACGGTCTGGTCACCATCGAGGACCTGATCGAGGAGGTCGTCGGCGACATCCGCGACGAACATGACAGCGAGGCGGATCCCCTGTTCATCGAGCAGCCCGACGGCAGCATCGACGTCGACGCCCGCTTCGAGCTGGAAGAGTTCGAGTCCCGCGTCGGCTGCGACCTGCTGGCCGACAAGGAGGACGAGGAGATCGACACGCTGGGCGGCTTCGTCTTTGTCGCCCTGGGCCGCGTGCCGAAACGCGGCGAAGTCATCCGCCATGACTGCGGCCTGGAGTTCGAGGTCGTCGACGCCGATCCCCGCCGCATCCACAGGCTGAAGGTGCACCGGACCGCGCGGACACCGGAAACCGCCGGCAGCGACCCGCCGCGGGCGTGAACCAGGCGGCGCAGGCGGGGCGGCGGATGCTCTCCACGCCCCTGCGTCTGGCGGCGGCGTTCCTGCTGGGCGGGCTCGCCACCCTGGTCTTCTCGCCCTTCGACCTGCCTCTGGCCGGCTTCGTCGCCTTCACCGGGCTCGCGGTGCTGCTCGACCGGCTCGGGCGGATGGCGGGCGCCTTCTGGACCGCGTGGTTCTTCGGCTGGGGCCATTTCATCGCCGGTTTGTACTGGACCGCATCCGCCTTCCTGGTCGAGGCGGACAAGTTCGCCTGGATGATACCGGGGCCGCTGCTGGGCCTGCCCGCCTTTCTCGCCCTGTTCCCGGCGGTCGCCGTGACCGCCGCCTGGCGGCTGACCGCGCCGGGTCCGCTGCGCCTGGCGACCCTGGCCGCGTCATGGACACTGCTGGAGTTCGCGCGCGGTCATGTCCTGACCGGCTTCCCCTGGAACCTGGCGGGCTATGCCTTCGGCTTCCACCCGGCGGCGATGCAGCCCGCCGCCTGGATCGGTGTCTATGGGCTGAGCTTCCTCGCGGTGCTCGCCTTCGCCGCGCCGGCGCTCCTTTTTCTGCCCCGCCGCCGGACATGGGCGGCGCTGGCGCTGATCCTTCCGGCTGTACTGGCCGCCGGCGCCGGCATGCTGCGTCTCGATGCGCCGGGCCCGCGCGCCGAACCCGTTCAGTTGCGCATCGTCCAGGCCAATATCCCGCAGCGCGAGAAATGGCGGCCTGACCTGATCCGCACGAATTTCGAGAAGCTGGTCGAGATGAGCCTGCAGCCGGCCGAGGAAGGGACGCCGGACCTGGTGATCTGGCCGGAGACGGCGGCGACTTTCCTGCTCTCGCGCGCCGAGCAGCCGCGTCAGACCCTGGGCGCCATCGCCGCCTCGCTGGACGATGGCCGGGGCGGACTGGTGATCACCGGGGCGCCGCGCGTCGAGGTCCGGGACGGGCGGGAAATGCCGCACAACTCGGCTCTGGCCATCGACCCGGCGGCGGGCATCGTCGCCGTCTACGACAAGACCCACCTGGTGCCGTTCGGCGAGTACCTGCCGTTGCGCGGACTGCTGCAGTTCCTGGGTCTCGAGAAACTGGCCCGGGGCCGGGGCGACTTCATCCCCGGCCCGAAGGACCAACGCTTTGATCCGCCGGGCCTTCCCCCTGCATCGGTGCTGATCTGCTACGAGGCGATATTCCCCGCTCTCAGCAACCGCGGTGAGCGTCCGGAATGGCTGCTCAACCTCACCAATGACGGCTGGTTCGGCGAACTCACCGGTCCCGATCAGCATTTCACCATGGCGCGCTTCCGGGCCGTCGAGCAGGGCCTGCCCCTCGTCCGCGCCGCCGGCACCGGGATTTCTGCGGTCGTGGACGCCCGCGGGCGAATTGTCGCATCGCTGCCGCTCAACAGCGCCGGCGTGATCGACGCGCAGCTGCCTGCGCCGGCCGCCAAGACATTCTATGCAAAAACCGGTAATGCACTTGTCTTCGGAACGACCTTGGCGGTTCTTTTATTGGTAGCCGCCGGGGCTTTACTTTCGCGACGAAATGAAGACCTACCTTCCGGTAGGGCTTCCACGACGCATTAAGCAAAATATTCGTGATTTTGCGAGGCATTGTCAGCAAGTAATTGAGAATGCGAAACAAATATACCAGAACATCGATTGCTTGAAGACCTTGTCGAAGCGTTAATCAGCTTCTTTAGAGGCGTGGTTTTCGCTTGACCCGACGGCACGGCTTCTACATAGAAGCGAAAGGGAGAAGGGGTCCGACATTTTGAGAGCGCCGGGCGAAACCGAGCCGGGCGACGACACGAAGGGGAAACGACAGATTGGCTGAGAATCCGCATCCCGTGGACATCTACGTGGGCAGCCGCGTGCGGCTTTGCCGGACCCTGAAAGGCCTGAGTCAGCAGAAACTCGCCCAGGCGCTGGGCCTCACCTTCCAGCAGGTCCAGAAATACGAACGCGGCGCCAACCGCATCGGCGCCAGCCGGCTGTTCGAACTGAGCCGCATCCTGGACGTGCCGCCATCGTTCTTCTTCGACGGCGCACCGGGCGGCGACGGCGAGCCGTCGGCGGCTCCCGGTCTCTCCGAGGGCGACCAGACCCCCTTCGATTCCGAGCGGCTCTTCCGCCGCGAGATCCTCGAGTTCGTGCGCGCCTACGACAAGATCTCGGACCCGGCCGTGCGCAAGCGGCTGTTCGAACTGGTCAAGGCCATCGGCGGACAGTACTCCGGCAAGGACTGAAGCGGCAGCCCGACCGCCGGCGATACACGCGCGGTCGCGCTTGACCGCGCCGTTTCCGCTTGCCAGAAACAGCGATCGAAATCGAAGGGCATCACGCCCCGCAGACGACAATGGAGGGGCCCCGGTGCCGCGGCAGAATTATCTTTTCACGTCCGAGTCCGTTTCCGAAGGTCATCCCGACAAGGTCTGCGACCGCATTTCGGATGCGATCGTCGACCTGTTCCTGAAGCACGAACCGGACGCGCGCGTCGCCTGCGAGACGCTGACCACGACCAATCTGATCGTGCTCGCCGGGGAAACCCGCGGGCCGGCGTCCATCACCAACGACATGATCGAGGAGACGGCGCGGCGGGCGGTGCGCGACATCGGTTACGAACAGGAAGGCTTTCACTGGCGCGACGCCAAGGTTCAGATCTACCTGCACGAGCAGTCGATGGACATCGCCCAGGGTGTGGATTCGACCGGCAACAAGGATCTCGGCGCGGGCGACCAGGGCATCATGTTCGGCTATGCCTGCCGCGAGACCGACTCGCTGATGCCGGCGCCGATCTACTTCTCGCACCGCATCCTGCAATCCATGGCGAAGGCCCGACATGACGGCAGCCAGCCCGCATTCGGCCCCGATTCCAAAAGCCAGGTGACGCTTCGCTATGTCGGCGGCAAGCCGGTGGGCGCGACCTCGGTCGTGGTCTCGACCCAGCACGCCGACGGCCTGAGCCAGGAGGAGGTGCGCGAGATGGTGCGCCCCTTCGTCACCGCCGCCCTGCCCGAGGGCTGGATGTGCCCGGAGGACGAATTCTACGTCAACCCGACGGGCAAGTTCGTGATCGGCGGGCCCGACGGCGACGCCGGCCTGACCGGGCGCAAGATCATCGTCGACACCTATGGCGGCGCGGCGCCCCATGGCGGCGGCGCCTTCTCGGGCAAGGATCCGACCAAGGTCGACCGCTCGGCCGCCTATGCCGCGCGCTATCTGGCCAAGAACGTCGTCGGCGCCGAGCTCGCGGAGCGCTGCACGATCCAGCTTTCCTACGCCATCGGCGTCTCCAAGCCGCTGTCGGTCTATGTCGATCTGCACGGCACCGGCCAGGTTGACGAGGAGAAACTGGAAGGCGCGCTGCGCCAGGTCATGGACCTCAGTCCTCGGGGCATCCGCCAGCACCTGGACCTGATGCGGCCCATCTACGAGCGCACCGCCGCCTACGGGCATTTCGGCCGCGAACCGGGCGCCGACAACAGCTTCACCTGGGAGAAGCTGGATCTGGTCGGCGCGCTGAAAGACGCCTGCGCCTGAGTTGGGCCGCGCGGACGGACCGCCCTACCGGTTCTACGGCCGGCGACGCGGCAAGCGGCTCAGTCCGCGCCAGGAACGGCTGATCGACGACCTGCTGCCCCGGCTTGCGCCCGATCCGGCGCGCCTGCCTGCCGGGCCGCTCTGGCTGGAAATCGGCAGCGGCGGCGGCGAGCATCTGACGGCCCAGGCCGCGGACCACCCCGAGGCCACCCTGATCGGCTGCGAACCCTTCCTGGAAGGCGTGGCCAAGACGCTCGGCATGATCGAGGACGAGGGGCTGGGGAACGTCCTGCTGCTGGACGACGACGTCAGGCCCCTGCTCGACGGCCTGCCGGACTCGTCGGTCGACCGCTGCTTCATCCTGTTCCCCGATCCCTGGCCGAAGCTGCGTCATCACAAGCGGCGCATCGTCTCGCGGGAGAATCTGGACAGCCTGGCGCGGGTTCTGAAGCCGGGCGCCGATCTGCGCATCGCCACCGACCACATGGACTACGCGCGCTGGATCCTGCGTCATCTGCTGGCCCATCCCGACTTCGACTGGCCCGCAGAGCGCCCCGGCGACTGGCGGCTGCCGCCGGCCGGGCACCGGCGGACGCGCTACGAGGCCAAGGCGCTGGAGAAGGGCGACCGGCCACTGTATTTCCGCTTCACGAGAAACACTTGAAGATGTGGCGGAAATCCTTATTATCCGGCCTACACCAGTAAACGCTGCTTGGAGCGTCGGATCGGGTGGGCCGCGGGCCCACTTTTTTGTTTCTGGCGTGTGTCGGCAGCCGGTTTGGGCAATCTTTGGGTACCGGATTCATGACATCGGCACTGACGGACCGCATCGGGCAACTGATCGCGCCGTCACTGGAAAGCATGGGATACGAGATCGTCCGCATCCGCTACACGGGCGGCGCGCGGCCCGTATTGCAGATCATGGCGGAGCGGATGTCGGACGGCGGCATGGAGGTCGAGGACTGCGAGACGGTGAGCCACGCGGTCTCGGCGCTGCTGGACGTCGAGGATCCAGTCAGTGAGGCCTATTCGCTGGAAGTTTCCTCGCCGGGCATCGACCGGCCGCTGACCCGGCGCAAGGACTTCGAGCGCTATGCCGGCCATGACGCCCGCGTGGAGCTGCACCAGCCGATCGATGGCCGCAAGCGCTTCAAGGGCCTGCTGACCGGCCTGGACGGCGACGCCGTGAAGATGGAACTGAACGGCGTCAGGCCGGAGGACGCGGCAGTCACCCTGCCGCTGGACGATATCGCGGACGCCAAGCTGGTTCTGACCGATCGGCTGATCGAGGCGAGCCTCAAGGAAAGCAAGGCGCGCGAAAAGGCGCGCCGCAAGACGGAAGAGACGGAGTAGCAGCATCATGGCGGTGACCACAGCGAACAGGCTGGAACTGCTGCAGGTGGCCGACGCGGTCGCCCGCGAGAAGTCCATCGATCCGGAGATCGTGATGGAGGCGCTGGAGGAAGCGATCCAGCGCACGGCCAAGGTGACCTACGGCGCCGAGCACATGATCCGCGCCGAGATCGACCGCAAATCCGGCGACATCAGCATCTGGCGCCTGCGCGAGACGGTCGACGAGATCGAGGACGCGGCTACCCAGATCTCGCTGGACGAGGCCCGGGAGATGAACCCTGACGCCCAGCTCGGCGACCTGATCTCGGAGCCCCTGCCGCCCATCGACTTCGGCCGCGTCTCCGCCCAGTCGGCGAAGCAGATCATCTTCCAGAAGGTCCGCGATGCCGAGCGCGACCGCCAGTACGACGAATACAAGGACCGCGTCGGCGAGATCATCAACGGTCTGGTCAAGCGCGTCGAACACGGCAACGTCATGGTCGATCTCGGCCGCGCCGAGGCGATCCTGCGCCGCGACGAGCTGCTGCCCAGGGAAACCTTCCGCCCCGGCGACCGCGTCCGCGCCTATATCTACGATGTCCGGCGGGAGAACCGCGGGCCGCAGATCTTCCTGTCGCGCACGCATCCGCGCTTCATGGCGATGCTGTTCGCCCAGGAAGTCCCGGAAGTCTATGACGGCGTCATCGAGATCAAGGCCGTGGCCCGGGATCCGGGCAGCCGCGCCAAGATCGCCGTGATCAGCCACGATTCCTCGATCGACCCGGTCGGCGCCTGCGTCGGCATGCGTGGCAGCCGCGTCCAGGCGGTGGTCAACGAACTGCAGGGCGAAAAGATCGACATCATCCCGCATACCTCCGACCCGGCCAGCTTCATCGTCAGCGCGCTGGCGCCGGCCGATGTGATGAAGGTGGTGCTGGACGAGGATCAGAATCGCATCGAAGTGGTGGTCCCAGACGACCAGCTCAGCCTGGCGATCGGCCGCCGCGGCCAGAACGTGCGCCTCGCCTCCCAGCTTTCGGGCTGGGATATCGACATCCTGACCGAGGAAGAGGAATCCGAACGCCGCCAGACGGAGTTCCGCGAACGCTCGGAAATGTTCATCGCGGCTCTGGACGTCGACGAGATGATTGCCCAGTTATTGGTGGCGGAAGGATTCGACAGCGTCGAGGAAGTCGCCTATTCCCCGCTGGAGGATCTGGAGGAGATCGAGGGCTTCGATCGCGACGTCGCCGAAGAGCTGTCGTCACGGGCCCAGGAGCATCTCCAGCGGCTCGAGGAAGCGATGGACGAGAAGCGCCGGGAGCTTGGCGTCGACGACGACATCGCTGCGATCGAGAAGCTTACCCCGGCCATGCTGGTGAAGCTCGGCGAGGCCGGGGTCAAGACCCTCGACGACCTGGGCGACTTTGCATCGGAGGAGCTTGTCACCGACGCGGACGCGCCGCTGCGCGAATTCGATCTGAGTGTCGATGACGCCAACGAGATCATCATGGCCGCGCGGGCGCACTGGTTCGCCGACGAGGAAGAAGAGACTGCGGAGAGCGACAAAAACGAGGAATCCCCGGCGGTCTGATCCGCCGGACGCGGTGACCGGCAAGCCCGCGCGCGAAACGCCGCAGCGGCGCTGCATCGTCAGCGGCGCCAGCGGCGAGACTGCCCGGCTGATCCGGTTCGTGCTGGATCCGGCCAGGGTGGTGACGCCGGACGTCGAGGAGAAGCTGCCCGGCCGCGGCGCCTGGCTGTCGGCCGAGCGGAAGACCTTCGAAGGGCTGGGGCGGAAGAATCCCTTTCCCCGCGCCTTCCGCGAGGAGGCGAATCTGCCCGAGGACCTGGCGGGTCTGACGGAACGGCTGCTCCGGCGGCGTTGCCTGAACCTTCTGGGTCTGGCGAACGGCGCCGGCCTGGTGACGGCGGGCTTCGAGAAGGTCGCCGACAAGGCCGGAAAGGGCGAGGCGGCGGTCATGATCGTCGCCGCCGACGGCGGCGGGACCGCCCGGGAAAGGGCGGCCAGGCTGGCCGGTCCGGCGCCTCTGATCGGCCTGTTCGGCCGGGAGGAATTGAGCTTGGCCTTGGGCCGGGAAAATGTGGTACATGCTGCGGTCGCGTCGGGGCGGCTGGCCGACATGTTCCTGCGTGAAACGGAACGGCTGAGCCTGATCTCGGGTTCGCCGGTAGATTGGTAACGGAAAAGCGGATCGTACATGACTGACCAAAAGCAACCTGGCGAGAAGAAGACACTGACCGTCTCGCGAGGCGCACGGCTGGAACTGAAGAAACGTTCGGACGGAAGTCCGGGCCGTCAGGGCTCGGGCGGCCGCAGCACGCGCAACGTCCAGGTTGAGGTCAAGAAGAAGCGCTCGACGAAGCGCGAGCCCGAGCGGCAGGCCCCCGCGCCACAGTCCGAACAGCCGGCGCCCAAACCGGCCGATCCGGCCCGCGCCGCCGAGCGCGAGGAAATCACCAGGCGTCAGGGCGCGACCTCGCCGCCGGCGAAGCCCGACGGTCGCTCGCGTCTGGAGCAGACGCGCAACCGCAACGTCCTGCCGCGGCTGACCGAGGACGAGAAGGCCGCGCGGGCGAAGGCGCTGAAATCGGCCCAGGCGCAGGCCGCCGATCGCAAGGCCAAGGCCAGCGAGGACGCCGAGCGGCTCGCCGCCGCCGAAGCCCGCCGCAAGGCCGAAGAGGAAGAGGTGCGCCGGCAGGCCGAGGAAGAGGAAGCCCGCCGCAAGGCCGAAGAGAAAGAGGCCCGCCGGCAGGCCGAGGAAGAGGAAGCCCGCCGCAAGGCCGCTGCGGAAGAGAAGGCGAAGCAGGCGACCGACAAGCCCCGGCCGGCCAGGACAGCCGACGCCGCCGCCGCCGAGGAAACCGAAAGCGACGAGAGCAGCCGCGCCCGCAAGGGCGGCCGCCCCGCGGCGACGCCGGCGCGTCCGCCCGCGCGCGGCAAGCCGGGCGGCAAGAATCGCCGCAGCGGCAAGCTGACGATATCCCAGGCGCTGGACGATACCGGCGAGAAACAGAAATCGCTGGCCGCCTTCCGCCGCCGCACCAACCGCGACAAGCGGTCCTCCAAGGGCTCCGGCGGCGGCCAGGAGGCCCAGGGCAGGATCGTGCGCGAGGTCGTGGTGCCCGAGGCGCTGACCGTGGGCGAACTGGCCAACCGCATGGCCGTACGAGGCGGCGACGTCGTCAAGGCGATGATGAAGATGGGCGTGATGGCGACCATCAACCAGACCATCGACGCCGACACCGCGGAACTCGTCATCGAGGAGTTCGGCCACAGGATCAAGCGCGTCTCCGAAACCGATGTCGAGGACGCGATCGTCCCGCCGCAGGATGTGGACGCCGATCTGAAGCCGCGCCCGGCCGTGGTCACGGTCATGGGCCATGTCGACCACGGCAAGACCTCGGTGCTGGACGCGCTGCGCAAGACCGAAGTCGTCCGCGGCGAGGCCGGTGGCATCACCCAGCATATCGGCGCCTATCAGGTCACCACGGACAACGGCCAGAAGATCACCTTCCTCGACACGCCGGGCCACGCGGCCTTCACCTCCATGCGCTCCCGCGGCGCCAAGGTGACGGACATCGTGGTACTGGTGGTTGCGGCCGACGATTCGGTCATGCCGCAGACCGTCGAGGCGATCCATCACGCCCAGGCGGCCGGGGCGCCGATCATCATCGCGGTCAACAAGATCGACAAGCCGGACGCCGATCCGAGCCGCGTGAAGCAGGATCTGCTGCAGCACAATATCGTGGTCGAGGAGATGGGCGGCGAGCAACTCGTCGTCGAGATCTCCGCGCTGAAGGGCACCAACCTCGATTCGCTGGTGGAAACCATCGTGCTCCAGGCGGAGCTGATGGACCTGAAGGCCAATCCCGACCGCACCGCCAACGGCACGGTGATCGAGGCCCAGCTGGAACAGGGCCGCGGCGCCGTGGCGACCGTTCTGGTTCAGGGCGGGACGCTGAAGGTCGGCGACATCTTCGTCTCCGGCGCGACCTGGGGCCGTGTCCGCGCCCTGGTGGACGAACACGGCGCTCGCCTCGATGCCGCCGAGCCGTCCCGTCCGGTGGAGGTGCTGGGCTATCAGGACGCCCCGTCGGCCGGCGACGACTTCATCGTGGTCGACAGCGAATCCCGCGCCCGCGAAGTGGCCGAGGTCCGCGCCCGGCGCATGAAGAACCACCTCGCCTCGCAGGGCGGCCGCGGCACGCTGGAGCAGATGCTGTCCGCCATCAAGGAAGGCCAGGCGGCCGAGGTGCCGATCCTCATCAAGGGCGACGTGCAGGGCTCGGTCGAGGCGATCGTCGCCTCGGCGGAGAAGATGTCGACCGACGAGGTCAAGGCGCGGATCCTCCACGCCGGCGTCGGCGGCATCACGGAAACCGACGTCACCCTGGCGAAATCCGCCGGGGCGGTGATCTTCGGCTTCAACGCACGACCCAACAAGCAGGCGCGCGAGGCGGCCGAGCGGGATGGCGTCGATATCCGCTACTACAACGTCATCTACGAGTTGACGGACGACCTGAAGGCCATCATGAGCGGCCTTCTGGAACCGGAAGCCAGGGAGATCAACCTGGGTACGGCCGAGGTCCGTCAGGTGTTCAACATCACCAAGGTCGGCAAGATCGCCGGCTGTCTGGTTGTCGACGGCACGGTCAAGCGCAATGCGAAATATCGCCAGCTGCGTGACGGCATCGTGCTGCACGAAGGCACCATCGCCAACCTGAAGCACTTCAAGGAAGAAGTGGCCGAAGTGCGCCAGGGCAGCGAATGCGGCATTGCCTTCCAGAACCATCAGGACATCCAGGAAGGCGATCAGATCGAGGTGTACGAGATCCAGGAGATCGAGCGGACGCTGTAGCGCCATGACCGGCGCGCAGCGGCCGCTCTCCATCCCATGCGTCATCACCGCAACAAGTCCGAAGGCCCCGGCACACGGCAACTGCGTGTCGGCGAACTGATCCGTCACGCGTTGTCGGAAACGCTGAACCGCGGCGAGGTCCAGGATCCGGCAGTCAGTGGCCGCTCGATCACCGTGACCGAGGTTTCGCTCTCGCCCGACCTGCGCAACGCCACGGTTTTCGTCGAACCGCTGGGTGGCGTCGAGGTCGAGGACGTGCTGGCCGGCCTGAACCGATCAGCCGGCTTCCTGGCCGGCCGGATCGCCCGCTCGGTGAAGCTGAAATACGCGCCGAAGCTGATCTTCCGCCGCGACGAGACCTTCGAACACGCCGACCACATCGACCGGATCCTGCGCTCCGACGCCGTCCGCGGCGACCTGGACGACGATGGGACGGCGTAGGCGCGGCCAGCCCGTACATGGCTGGCTGGTCCTCGACAAGCCCGTGGGGCCGACCTCCACCGACATGGTCAATCGCGCACGGCGGCTGCTGGATGCGCAGAAGGCGGGTCATGCCGGCACCCTCGATCCGCTGGCCAGCGGCATCCTGCCGATCGCCTTCGGTGAGGCCACGAAATGCGTGCCGTTGCTGAACGACGCCACGAAGGTCTATCGCTTCACCGTGCGCTGGGGCGTCCAGACGACGACCGACGACGCCGAAGGCGAGGCTCTGGCCGAGAGCGATATCCGGCCAGCCCCGGCAGCGATCGGCGCCGCGCTGGCCACGTTCACCGGCCGGATCATGCAGACCCCGCCGACCTTCTCCGCCATCAAGGTGAATGGCCAGCGGGCCTATGACCTGGCGCGCGCCGGCGCCCCGCCGGATCTGCCGCCCCGCGAGGCGGAGATTCACGGCCTTGTGCATATCGACGACCCGGATCCGGACCACAGCCGCTTCGAGATGCGCTCCGGCAAGGGCGTCTATGTGCGCAGCCTGGCGCGCGATCTGGCCCTGGCGCTCGGCGCCCGCGGCCACGTGGCCGAACTGCGCCGCACGGCGGTGGGTCCGTTCCGCGAAAACACGGCGATTTCTCTGGATGATTTCGTTTCCCTGTGCGATAAGCGCGCCGGCCTTGAGGCCCTGTCACCGATCGAGACCGCGCTGGACGACATCCCGGCTCTGGCCCTGACCGGTGAGCAGGCTGACAGACTTCGTCATGGTCAGCCGGTCCGGGTCCTCAACTTCACGTCCCCGGAGGCGGAATTGCTGTGCGTGACGCACGACCGCAAGCCGGTGGCGCTGGCCCGCTACCGCTCGGAATTCGTCGAGCCGGTGCGTGTGTTCAATCTCTGACCGGCCGCGGCCGGTCTGCGAAATCGAGATGGAGAATACGATGTCGATCACTGCCGAACGCAAGTCGGAACTGATCAAGGAATTTGCCCGCGAAGGCGGCGACACGGGTTCCCCCGAGGTGCAGATCGCGATCCTGACCGAACGGATCGTCAATCTGACCGAGCACTTCAAGACCCACAAGAAGGACAACCACTCGCGCCGCGGCCTGCTGATGCTGGTCTCCAAGCGGCGCTCGCTGCTTGACTATGTCAGGGGCAAGGACGAGTCGCGCTATCGCGAACTCATTCAGCGTCTCGGAATCCGCCGCTGATGCTGCGGCCCGGCCGTCGCGCCGGGCAAGGAAATCGGAAAGCTGACAGGCGCGGGCCGCAGGGGCGGACCCCGCCTTCCGGTTTCAGGATCAGCCCAGGGGGGCTGAAGGAAGGTATGCAAGAATGTTTCAGGTAAAACGAAAAGAGATCGAGTGGGGCGGGCGCAAGCTGGTCCTCGAAACGGGCAAGGTCGCCCGCCAGGCGACAGGCTCCGTGATGGTGACCTATGGCGAAACCATGGTGCTCTGCACGGTCGTCGCCGAAAGGTCCCCGAAGCCGGACCTGGATTTCTTCCCGCTGACCGTCAATTACCAGGAGAAGTATTTCGCCGCGGGCAAGATCCCGGGCGGCTTCTTCAAGCGAGAGGGCCGGCCGGCCGACAGCGAGACGCTGACCAGCCGCCTGATCGACCGGCCCGTCCGGCCGCTGTTCGCCCCGGGCTTCAAGAACGAGACCCAGATCATCTGCACCGTGCTGCAGCACGATCTGGAGAATGAGCCCGACGTCGCCGCGATGGTGGGCGCCTCCGCGGCGCTGACCATTTCCGGCCTGCCTTTCATGGGCCCGCTGGGCGGCTGCCGCGTAGGCATGGTGGACGGCGAGTACGTGCTCAACCCCACACGCCAGCAGATGCCCGATTCGCGGCTCGACCTGGTCGTGGCCGGCACCGTCGACGCCGTCATGATGGTGGAATCGGAGGCCGACGAGCTCAGCGAGGACGAAATGCTGGGCGCGGTGATGTTCGGCCACAAGGCCTATCAGGAAGTCATCGACGCCATCATCGACCTGGCCGAGACGGCCGCGAAGGAGCCCTGGGCCCCGCCGCCGCCGCTCTACACCGACTCTCTGATGGAGCAGATCTCCGGCATCGCCCGCGACGATCTCGCCGCCGCCTACACGATCCGCGAGAAGACCGCCCGCCAGGACGCCGTCTCGGCGGCCAAGCAGAAGGTCAAGGACGCCCTGGCCGAACACGAGGAAGGCCGGCAGGCTGTCGGCGCCGCGCTCAAGGACCTCGAGAAGAACATCGTCCGCAACGGCATCCTGGACACCGGCAAGCGCATCGACGGCCGCGACACCCGCACGGTCCGCCCGATCGAATGCGAGGTCGGCATCCTGCCCCGCGCGCACGGTTCGGCGCTGTTCACCCGCGGCGAGACCCAGGCCCTGGTGGTCACCACACTGGGGACCGGCCAGGACGAGCAGATCATCGACGCGCTGGCCGGCGAAAGCCGCGAGCACTTCATGCTGCACTACAACTTCCCGCCCTATTCGGTGGGCGAGACCAGCTTCCGCCTGGGCCCGGGACGCCGGGAGATCGGCCACGGCAAGCTGGCCTGGCGGGCGGTGCATCCGCTGATGCCGTCGAAGACCGAGTTCCCCTACACCATCCGGATCGTTTCCGAGGTGACGGAATCCAACGGTTCTTCCTCGATGGCGACCGTCTGCGGCACCTCGCTTGCGATGATGGATGCGGGCGTGCCGCTGCGCCGCCCGGTCTCCGGCATCGCCATGGGCCTGATCCTGGAAGGCGATCGTCACGCCGTCCTGTCCGATATCCTCGGCGACGAGGATCATCTGGGCGACATGGATTTCAAGGTGGCCGGCACGTCGAAGGGCGTCACCTCGCTGCAGATGGACATCAAGATCGCGGGCATCACCGAGGAGATCATGAAGACCGCCCTCGGTCAGGCCAATGAGGGCCGCGCCCACATCCTGGACTGCATGTCCAAGGCGATCAGCGCAGGCCGCGAGGAGCTGAAGGAGACCGCTCCGCGCATCTCCGTGATCAAGGTTCCGACCGACAAGATCCGCGACGTCATCGGCACCGGCGGCAAGGTGATCCGGGAAATCACCGAGGTCACCGGCTGCAAGATCGACATCGACGACGACGGCACGGTGAAGGTGGCTTCCAGCGACGGCGACGCCGCGCAGAAGGCGCTGGACTGGATCCATTCCATCGTCGCGGAGCCGGAGCCCGGCGCGGTCTACAAGGGCAAGGTCGTGAAGATCATGGACTTCGGCGCCTTCGTGAACTTCTTCGGAAGTCGCGACGGCCTGGTCCATGTCTCCGAGATGCAGGAAGGCCGCACCGAGAAAGTGACCGACGTCGTCAACGAGGGCGATGAGGTCTACGTCAAGCTGCTGGAGGTCGACGACCGCGGCAAGGTGCGCCTGTCGATGCGCTATGTCGATCAGGAGACCGGCATCGAGAAGGAGGGCGTCGAGCCCCTGCCCCAGCGCGAGCGCTCGGGCGGCGGCGACCGCCGTCCCCGCCGGCGCGACTGACGCCACGGCCAGAACCGAACGGGAAACCCCGGAAGCGCCGCTTCCGGGGTTTTTCTTTGCCCGCTCCGACGCCCTCGCCCAGAATGCCGCGCGGGAGGAATGCGACATGAAGCAACTGGCGACGGGCTACGGCCTGATCGAGGCGCCGCTGTGGGATGCGGAACGCGGGCTGCTGTTCAGCGACGTTCAGAACGGCGGGGTTCACGCCCTGGGCCGTGACGGCGCGGTGACGACGCTTCTCCCCCACCGCCGCGGCATCGGCGGCATGGTCCATCATGCCGACGGCGGCGTGGTGGTCGGCGGACGCAACATCGCATTCAAGAGCTTCGACGGGACGCGCACGGAAATCCTGCTGGACAAGGACATCACCGAAACGGCCATCGGCTTCAACGACTTCACCACCGACGCGGCCGGCCGGCTTTTTGTCGGCTCGCTCGGCTTCCAGGTCTTCAGCGGCGATCCCGAACGGCCGGGACACCTCCATGTCATTCACCTGGATGGCACCGCCTCGACGGTTTCCGACGGCGTCATGCTGACCAACGGCATGGGCTTCTCGCCCGACGGCAAGCGGCTCTACCATTCGGACGCCCGGAAGAACATCGTCCGGGTCTACGATGTCGACGACGGCCGGGTCGGCGAGTGGTCGGTATTCGCCGAGTTCGAGGACGGTCATCCGGACGGGCTGTGCGTCGCCGAGGACGGCGCCGTCGTTGTCGCCGTCGCCTTCGGCGGCCGCGTCGCCGTGCTGGAGCCGGACGGGTCGCTGCGGGAAAGCCTCCGGGTTCCGCTGCCGATGGTCACCAGCGTGGCCTTCGGCGGTAACGATCTCCGCGATCTTTATGTGGTGACCGGCTCACGCGAGGGCCCGCACGAGAACTGCGGCAGCATCTATGTCACCGGCATCGGCGTCGCCGGCCTCGCGGTTCCGCCATGCCGGGTGCGGCTGCGCCGGAGCGACTAAACGGTCAACGGGACAGATCGATTCACCAAATTGCGGAACCGCCACTCACTCGGCGAGTCACCCCCGCCTCTGTGCGGGGGTTCGGAGCGGCTGCGCCGCAAGTCGATGATCCTGGCCGGATGCCCGCACGGGGGCGGGCATGACACCCAAGCGGCGGCGGCGATTCAATCAAACACCGGAACGCTTTAGCCTATAAGTTCCAGCCATTCCTGCTCGGTCAGGGTCGTGATGCCCAGTTCGGCGGCCTTCTTCGCCTTGGAGCCGGCCCCGGGGCCGGCGACGACGTAGTCGGTCTTCTTCGAGACCGAGCCGGAAACCTTTGCCCCCAACGATTCCGCACGGGCCTTGGCCTCGTCCCGGGTCATGGTTTCCAGCGTACCGGTGAACACCACGGTCTTGCCGGCGACCGCCGTGTCGCGCTTCGGCGCTTCGAAATCCGTGACCCGCACTTCCGCCAGCAGCGCGTCGAGAACCTCGCGGTTGTGCGGTTCGGCGGCGAACTCGGCCAGCGCGTCGGCGACAGTCGCGCCGATGCCGTCGATGGCGACCAGTTCCTGATAGGCCTCCGACTCCGGTCCTTCCGCCGCCGCCCTTGCAGCCGCCAGAAGGTCGTCGAGCCTGAGATAGTTGGTCGCCAGCACGCGCGCGGTCTGCTGGCCCACATGGCGGATGCCGAGGGCGAACAGGAAACGGTCCAGGCCGATCTCGCGGCGTTCCTCGATGGCGGCGAACAGGTTCCGCACCGATGTCGCGCCGAAGCCCTCGCGTTCCTCCAGCTTCAATTCCCCGTTGCGCCCGGGCAAGGTGAAGATGTCCGCAGGGGCTCGGATCACGCCTTCCTGAAAGAACATCTCGATCTGCCGCGTGCCCAGACCTTCGATGTCGAAGGCGTTGCGGGAGACGAAGTGCTTGAGCCGCTCCACCGCCTGGGCGGGGCAGATCAGTCCGCCGGTGCAGCGGCGCACCACGTCGAGCTGGCCGTCGGCGCGCACGTCGCGGGCGGCGTGGCTGCCGCAGGCCGGGCAGGTCTCGGGAAACTCGTAGGGCTTCGCGTCCCCGGGCCGCTTGTCCTCGACCACGCCCAGGATCTGCGGGATCACGTCCCCGGCGCGCTGCAGGATCACCGTGTCGCCGATACGGACGTCCTTGCGGGCGATCTCGTCCTCGTTGTGGAGCGTCGCGTTGGAGACCACGACACCGCCGACGGTCACCGGCTCCAGCCGCGCCACCGGCGTCAGCGCGCCCGTTCGGCCAACCTGGATGTCGATGCCCTTCAGCACCGTCATGGCCTTTTCGGCCGGAAACTTGTGGGCGATGGCGAATCGCGGGCTGCGGCTGACATAGCCGAGCCGGTCCTGCCAGTCGAGGCGGTCGACCTTGTAGACGACGCCGTCGATGTCGTAGTCGAGTTCCCCGCGCCCGGCCTCGATCTCCCGGTAGAGCGCCATGATCTCGTCGATGCCGTGGCAGATGCGCGTCAGCGGATTGATGGTGAAGCCCCAGCCTTCGAGCGCCGCCAGCACGCCGGACTGGGTGTCGGCGGGCAGGGCCGAGACCTCCCCCCAGGAATAGGCGAAGAAGGCGAGTTTCCGGTTCGCCGTGACCGAAGCGTCGATCTGGCGGAGCGAGCCGGCCGCCGCATTGCGCGGATTGGCGTAGATCTGCCGCCCCGCCTCAGCCTGGGCGCGGTTCAGCTCGGCGAAGGCCGTCTTCGACATGTAGACCTCGCCGCGCACCTCGAAGACATCCGGCGCGCCGTTCGGCAACTCGTTCGGAATGTCGCCCACGGTGCGGATATTGGCGGTGACGTCCTCGCCCTCATAGCCGTCGCCGCGCGTTGCGCCGGTGACCAGCCGCCTCTTCTCGTAGCGGAGCGAGGCCGACAGCCCGTCGATCTTGGGCTCGGCGTTGAGCGCGATTTCCGTTTCGGCGTCGAGGTTGAGAAACCGGCGCACGCGCTGGATGAAGTCGGCGACGTCCTCTTCGGAAAAGGCGTTGCCCAGCGAGAGCATGGGCCGGGCGTGCGTCACCTTGCCGAAGCCGGAGGCCGGCGCCGCGCCCACGCTCTGCGTCGGGCTGTCCGGGGTCACGAGGTCCGGATGCTCCGCCTCCAGTTCCTCCAGACGCGCGCGCAGCCGGTCGTATTCGGCGTCCGTGACCGTCGGCGCATCCTCCTGGTAATAGCGGCGGTCGTGTTCGCGGATCTGCTTCACCAGCCCGGCGTGCTCCTCGCGCGCTTCGATCGGCGCCTTGTCGCTCATGGCTGCCTCCCGCTCAGCAGCTTGTCGGCGGCGGCGCGCGCTTCCGCGGTGATCTCAGCGCCGGAAAGCATCCGCGCGATCTCCTCGCGCCGTTCGCCGCTTTCCAGCCGGACAACGCGCGTCGTGGCGCGGTCGGAGACGTCCTTGGCGATCAGCCACTGCCGCCCCGCGCGCGCGGCGACCTGCGGACTGTGGGTGACGACCAGAACCTGGAAGCGCCCGGCGAGACGTTGCAGCCGCTCGCCCACGGCGTCGGCCGTCGCGCCGCCGACGCCTCGGTCGACCTCGTCGAAGATCAGCACCGGCGCATCGCCCGAACCGGCCAGCACCACCTTCAGCGCCAGCATGAAACGCGAGAGTTCGCCCCCCGAAGCGATCTTCGCGATCGGGCCGGGCTCCGCGCCCGGATTGGTGGCGACCTCGAAGCGCACCTGATCGGCGCCCTGCGCGCCCCAGTCCTGCTCCCCCAGCGGCGCGACGCCGGTCAGGAACCGCGCCCCGCCCATTCGAAGGGGCTCGAGTTCGCCGCGAACCGCCTCATCCAGCCGGCCGGCCGCTTCGCGGCGCGCGGCCGACAGCGTCTCCGCCGCCGCAAGATAGGTCTCCCGCGCTGCCTGTGCTTCGCTGGCCAGCCGCTCGATGTCCCGGCCGCCGCCTTCGATCGCGGCGAGCTGGCTGCGGTAGCGTTCCAGCAGTTCCGGGAGACCGGCCGCTTCGACCCGGTGCTTGCGCGCCGCGCCGCGCAGCGCGAACAACCGCTCATCGACGCGCTCCAGTTCGCCCGGTTCCGCGTCCAGATCGGCCGCCACGGCGGAAATCGCGTTCACCGCCTCATCGGCCTCCACCGCCGCCCGCGCCAGTGCGTCGAGCGCCGCCTCCAGCCGTCCCGCGGCCCGGTCCCGCACCCGGTCCAGGGCGCGTTCGGCGGCGCGCAGGCGGGAGGCCACACCGCCTTCGTCCTCCAATGCGCCGACCGCGTCGGAGACCGCCTCGGCGATCTTCTCCACCTGCATCAGGAAACCGCGGCGCTCGGCCAGCCGCTCCTCCTCACCGGGCTCCGGCGCCAGCTCCTCCAGCTCGGCCAGGGCGTGTTCAAGGAAGTCCTGCTCCGCCCGCGCCTTCTCGACTTCCGCGACGCGCGCGGCGTGTGCCTTCTCCAGCCGCCGCCACTCGGCGTGCGTCCGCGCGACGGCCGCCAGGCGGGCGTCGTTGCCCGCAAAGCGGTCCAGAATGCCACGATGGTTGGCCGTCTTCATCAGCCCGACCTCCGCCGCCTGCCCATGTACCTCGACAATGGTTTCGCCCAGCCGCGCGAGGAAGCCCACGCTGACCGGCTGGTCGTTGACGAAGGCCCGGCTGCGGCCGTCCGCCGACAGGGTGCGGCGGACGATGAGTTGGTCCTCGGGCTCGATTTCCTGTTCGCGCAACAGTTCCTGCGCGGGATGATCGCCGGGAAGCTCGAAGACGGCGATCACTGCGCCGCGGTCGGCGCCGGAGCGGACCAGCCGGCCTTCGGCGCGCTGGCCGATGGCGAGGCCCAGGGAATCGAGCAGGATGGACTTGCCAGCGCCGGTCTCACCGGTCAGCGCGCAAAGGCCGCCGGCCAGATCGATATCCAGCCGGTCGAAGACGACGATGTCACGAATCGAGAGCGACCGGAGCATCGCCCATATACATCAGAAAATGCTGTTCCAGACCTGCGAAATCCAGGAGCCCTCGCTGGGCTCCGGCTCCAGGTCCTCGCCCTGGAGCATGGCATAGGAGTCCCGATACCACTGACTCTGCGGGTAATTGTGGCCCAGCACGGCCGCGGTCGCCTGCGCCTCGTCGGTCACGCCGAGGGACAGATAGGATTCGACCAGCCGATGCAGCGCCTCGGGCGTGTGGCTGGTGGTCTGGAACTGCTCCACGACATTGCGGAACCGGTTGATGGCCGCGACGTAGTGACCGCGCTGCAGGTAATAGCGGCCGACCGTCATCTCCTTGCCCGCCAGATGATCGCGGGTCAGCGCCAGCTTGGCCTGGGCATCCTGAGCGTAGGCCGAGCGCGGATAACGCTGGAGAACCTCCTGCAACTTGTTCAGCGCCTCGCGCGTGCGGCCCTGGTCGCGCTCCACATCGGCGATCTGCTCGTAGTTGGAGACCGCGATCATGTAGTGGGCATAGGGCGTGTCCTTGCTGCCCGGATGCAGGCGAATGAAGCGTTCGGCCGCGCCGATGGCGAGGTCGTAATCGTTGGTCATGTAATAGGAAAAGATCGCCATGATCTGCGCCTTGGTGGCCCAGACCGAATAGGGATACTGCCGCTCGACCAGATCGAAGCCGGCCGCCGCCTGTTCGTACTCCTCCGCCACGAGCGCATCGAGCGCGCTGTTGTAGAGCACTTCGACCGGGGGTTCCGGGGCCGGCTGCGCGCTGGCGACCGGAGTCTCGTCCTCGCCGCCCGAGCAGCCGGCGAGAAACGCGGCAAGCAGGGTCAGCAGCGTCAGCGCGCCCAGTGAGCGCACGATCGGAAATCTGGAGTCCATGAGGGCTTATTCTCACGACGGATGAGCGAAATCAAGCGGCCCCGAGCCCGTCCGCGCGCCGTAGCGGAAGACGGCACGGGACTTGAAGCTTGAGGCTGCGGACCAGACGCCGACCGAGCCCGGCCGGAGCCGAAGTCCCCAACTGGATCACAATTGGTGACAGGGAGAGACCAAATGCAACACGACCGAAGCGTCGACCGGCATGTCGGGGAGCGGATCCGCAGCCGCAGGGCCGAACTGGGCCTGACGCAGCACGATCTGGCGTCGACCCTGGGCATCTCCTACCAGCAGGTTCAGAAATACGAGACCGGGTCCAATCGCGTCAGTGCGGGACGGCTCTATGATCTCTCCCGGCGGCTCGGCTGCCATGTCGGATATTTCTTCGACGGGCTGGAACCCTCCACCGTGATGCCGGAACTCGGTCATGGCGGTCAGAACCGGACCACGATCGAACTGGCGCGCAATTTCAATCGCCTGCCGACCGGCACCGTGAAGGGCGCGATCAGCAGCCTGGTGCGCGCGCTGGCCGATGGCGAGGAAACCAGCATCCAGGCGGCGGCCCACCGGATCGCGGCGGAATAGCCGCACCGCAGCAATGCCAGTCTGAAGGGATGCCGACGGTCAGTCGGCGGCGTCGACCAGCCTGAGTTCTTCCCAGTCAGCCGTTTCCTGTTCGATGGCGTAGTTGGCCCGGTCCGCGAACAGGGCCTTCAGCAACCGGTTGTTGAGCCCGTGACCAGCGCGTTCGCCGTGATAGGCGCCGACGATGCGATGGCCCGCGGTATAGAGATCGCCAATCGCGTCGAGCGCCTTGTGGCGCACGCTCTCGTCCTCGTAGCGCAGCCCCTCGGGATTCAGCACCTTGTCGCCCTGCACCACGACAGCGTTGTCCAGCGAACCGCCCTTGGCGAGTCCGGCCGCCCACATCCCCTCGATCTCCTCGTAGAGACAGAAGGTCCTCGCCCGCGCGACGTCCTGCTCGAAGCTGTGGAAGCCGGGATGGAACTGCGTCGACTGCGCCGCGAGCAGCGCATTGTCGAAGGCGATGTTGAAGCTCAGCCGGAACTCGTCCGCCGGCGACAGCCGCGCCCAGCTCCGGTCGTCGCCGACGCGCACCTCGCGAAGGATGCGGATGACCCGGCGCGGCATATCCTGCTGCTTGATGCCAGCCTCGCGGATCATCTCCACGAAGGGCGCGGCGCTGCCGTCCATCACCGGGGTTTCCGGGCCGGAGACGTCCACGAAGCAGTTGTCGACCTCCATCCCGGACAGCGCCGACATGACGTGCTCGATGGTGGCGACCGACGCGCCGTGCGCGTTGGCGATCGCCGTGCAGAGCCGCGTGTCGGCGACATGATCGAAGCGCGCCGGAATCGCGGCGGCATCGCCTTCCAGGTCGGTACGGCGGAAGACGACGCCTGTATTCGCCGGGGCGGGCCTGAGGGCAAGGCGCACATCCACGCCGGAGTGGAGACCCACGCCGTTGCGCTCGACGCCCTTCGCGATGGTTTTCTGAAAGCTCACGCGTAATGCCCCTATCGTGACCCGATCCGGTACTCATCCAATCTGTCGGCCGGGTAAAAAAAGCCCCTCGCCGGCCTTGCTGTCGCCTCGATTAAGCGACTGAATCACTTAAAGAAAGGCGCTGTCAGGGTTATATGAACGGCCCTGACAGCGCTCAAGTCACTCTTTGTTACCCTCTGTTACCCTGCCAAGCCTCTGGCGGGGCGGTCTTCAATTCGCCTGACGCCGCAGGAAAGCGGGAATGTCGAGGTCGTCTTCGACGGCCTGGCTGCGCTTCTGTTCCGGTTCGCCCAGATCCAGACGCGGCGCGCCCATCTGGGGCTCGCTGCGGGCCTCGTCTTCCGCGGAAACCCCGGTCCTGGCGCCGAACAGACCGCGGCGCGGTTCCGGTTTCGAAGCCTCCTCCTGCTTCGGCGCGCGGCCGGTCAGCCGGTCGAACAGCGACCGCGCCTTCGGGGCGTCGTCCCTTTCCGCTCCCGCAGCATGACGCGGCGCGGCGCCGGCGTGCTTCGGCTCGGGCTCGGCCGGCGCCTTGCTGCCGATCACCGGACGGGCCGGCGGCGGACCGTTGCGGTTGGTCGGGAAGGTCGGAAACTCGTAGTTCTGCTTGTCCGCATGCTGTTCGGCGGCTTCGGCCCGGGTTTCGGGACGCGCCGCCGCTTCGGCGACGTCATCGATCACCGGAGGCTGAACGCGGGCTTCCTCATCGGGCGCGGCATGATCCTCCGGCTCCATCTTCAGCGCTGTCGCACCGGCGCCGAAGGACGGCATGCGGGGCATGGAAGGCTGCGGCTGCGGCGGATTGGCGGCGGCCTGCTGCGCCGTCGTGGCAGCCGGGCGGCCCGTTTGACCCGTCGATGCGACCACGCGCGGGGTGAAGCCGGCCATGGGCTCGGCGGCCTCTTCCTCGATCGCGTCGATGCCGGTGGCGACCACGGACACGCGCATCTGGCCGTCCAGTTCCGGGTCCAGGATGGAGCCGATGATGATGTGGGCGTCCTCGTCCACCTCCTCGCGGATCAGGCTGGCGGCCTCGTCGACCTCGTGCAATGTCAGGTCCATGCCGCCGGTGACATTGATCAGCACGCCGCGTGCGGATTTCAGGCTGAGATCTTCGAGCAGCGGGTTGGCGATGGCGTCGCCGGCCGCGCGCCGCGCCCGCTCCTCGCCCTCGGCCTGGCCGGTGCCCATCATCGCCTTGCCCATCTCGTTCATCACGGTGCGGACGTCGGCGAAGTCCAGGTTGATCAGGCCGGGCTGCACCATCAGGTCGGTGATGGAGCGCACGCCCGAGTGCAGCACCTCGTCGGCGATCTTGAAGGCGTCGGCGAAAGTGGTCTTCTCGTTGGCCACGCGGAACAGGTTCTGGTTCGGAATGACGATCAGCGTGTCGACATTGCGCTGCAGTTCCTTGACGCCCTCTTCGGCGATCGCCAGGCGGCGCTTGCCTTCGAACTGGAAGGGCTTGGTGACGACGCCGACGGTCAGCACGCCGGCCTCGCGGGCCGCGCGGGCGATCACGGGTGCGGCGCCGGTGCCGGTGCCGCCGCCCATGCCGGCGGTGATGAAGCACATGTGTGCGCCTTCGAGATGCTCCATGAGCTGGGGCATGGCCTCCTCGGCGGCCTGGCGGCCGACATCGGGCTGGGCGCCGGCGCCGAGCCCCTGGGTCAGACCTGCGCCAAGCTGGATCTGCTTGGAGGCGCGGGACTTGTTCAGCGCCTGCGCGTCGGTGTTCGCGGCCACGAACTCCACGCCCTGCAGTTCGGATTCGATCATATTGTTGACTGCGTTGCCGCCGGCGCCACCCACGCCGAAGACGACGATCCGGGGCAGCGTTTCCGTCAGTTCCGGATAAGTCAGATTGATGGGCATGTTGATGCCTCCTTGCTCAATGCTCGACAGAGGGGTTCAGGGTTGCGGGGCCGGTTTGCCGGTCCCGTGGCGCTGTTCGCGGGCGCGCCTTCCCGTCGGTTCCCCGACCGGGGAATTGCGTGTGGATTCGATCGGCCCGGGCCATCAGAAGTTCTCCCTGAGCCAGCGGCCGATGCGGATCAGCCCGCCGCTGCGACGCTGCGCCGTGGGGCCGCCGGCGAGCTGCGCCCGGGCCTCCAGCCTGCGGTCGGCGAAGGCCAGGCTGCCGGCCAGCGCACAGTAGGCGGGGCTCAGCATGGCCTCGGGCAGACCCGTGACGTTCTGGGGGCGGCCGATGCGAACCGGCTTGTCCAGGATGTCGTGGGCGAGGCGGTCGATTCCCGACAGCAGGCTGCCGCCGCCGGTGAGCACGATCTTGCGCCCGGCCATGGCGGCATGACCGCTCGATTCGATGCGTTCGCGCACGGTCTCCAGGATTTCCTCGACGCGCGGGCGGATGACGCCGATCAGCAGCGACAGCGGCATGCGGCTGGATGCGCTCTCGGTCCAGCCGTCGCCGATCGCGGGCACGGGGATCGTCTCGTCGTCGTCATGCGGGCCGACGAAGACGCCGCCGCGTGTGGTCTTCAGCCGCTCGGCGGCATCGATCGAGGTGGCGAGAATGCGGGCGATGTCGTTGGTGACGTGCGCGCCGCCGATCGGCACCGAATCGACGTGGATCAGGTGTCCGTCGCGGAAGATGCCGATCTTGGTGACGCCGGCGCCGATGTCGACGGCCACCGCGCCGAGATCCCGCTCGTCCCAGGTCAGCGCGCCGAGTCCGGCCGCGTAGGCGCCGGCCACCAGGTCGACCGGCGTCAGGTGCGCACGGCCGATGCAGATGTCCAGATTGCGCTGGGCCGAGGTGGCGGCGGTGACGATGTGGACGTCGACGCCCAGCCGCCGGCCTTCCATGCCGCGCGGATCATGGATGCCGCCCGCGCCGTCCAGGGAAAAGCCCACGGGAATGGCGTGCAGCACGGAGCGTTCGCCCGGCTCCGAGCGCGCACCGGCCTGCTTCAGCAGGCGCTGCACGTCATGGTCGCCGATCGGACGGTCCGGGGCAGCCACCTCGACACCCACCATGTGGGAGGCGGGATGGCCGCCCGAGAGCACCACGAAGACCTCGTCGATGGCGATACCCGCCATCTTCTCGGCGGTATCCACGGCGGCGCGGATCGCGGCTTCCGCCGCGTCCATGTCGGTCACCACGCCCTTGCGCAGCCCGTGCGCGCGCCGCGTGCCGGCGCCGAGGACGCGGTAGCCATCCTCGCCGGGCCGGGCGACGACGCAGGCCACCTTGGCGGAACCGACGTCGAGTGCGGCGATGATGTGGGAACGCGAACTGGCCATGCTTTCAGGTCTCCCGCTCGACCGCGCCGGGTTCGGCGGCCGGCGGCTCCAGCCGCACGATCACCCGTCCGGGCACGCGAAGATCGATTAGATTCAGACGCTTCTCCAACAGCCCGTCCCGGCGGTTGACCTCGCTGAAGCGGGCCCAGGCCTCGCCGGGATCGGTCTCCGGCAGGCGAACGGTGACGCCGCTTTCCATGCCGATGTCCCAGCGGCGTTCCCGGATCAGGCTGGCGGTGCTCACCTGGCGCTTCAGCGCCGGCGCGCTGTCCAGCAGGGCGAACAGTTCGGCCGCACGGAGGTTCGCGCCCGGCCCCACCAGACGCGGCAGAGTGAGGTAGCGCGCGCCCACATCGGCCAGAATCACCTGGCCCGTACGGTCGATCAGCGCGGTGCGGCCATCGAGTTGCCAGCGCGCGAAGGGCTCGCGTTCGATGATGGCGATGTGCAGCCGGTCCGGCAGACGGCGGGTGACCGTCGCGGTCTCGACCCAGCCGACGCCCTCCACGCGATGCTGCAGGTCCTCCAGGTCGAGGCGCAGGATCGGGTCGCCGACTGCGACGCCCAGCGCGCGGCGAAGTGCCTCGGGGCCGGCGCGGCGACGGCCTTCCAGCGTCACTTCGGCGACACCCAGCCCTGCGGCGCGGAACGCCGTGTCGAGGCCCCGGTCCATCGCCGCCAGCGCCGCGCCGTGCCAGTCCCGCTGCAGGCCGACATAGCCACCGGCCAGGGCGACCGCGAAGGCTCCGGCTATGACGAAGCGGCCGAGCTTGCGGTGGCGCTGGCGCCGCAACAGTTCCCGCTCCACCGGCGCCTTGCGGCCCGCCGCGCCCTTGCCCTTCTCGCCGCCGCCCAGCACGCGGTCGGCGCTGTCCGCCATCAACGGTCGCATGATGCGTCCTCCACCAGTTCCCTGCAGAGGTCCTCGAAGCTGAGTCCCTGGTGCGCGGCGATTTCCGGCGCCAGGGACGTGGGCGTCATGCCCGGCTGGGTATTGACCTCCAGCAGGTAGAGTTCCGCGCCGCCCTCACCGGTGTCGTCGTAGCGAAGATCGCTCCGGGTCAGACCGCGACAGCCGAGCGCCTTGTGGGCGCGCAGCGCATAGTCGAGGGCCAGCTCGTAGTCGGCTTTCGGCATGGGCGCCGGCATCAGGTGCCTGGACCCGCCTGGCGCATACTTCGCCTCGTAGTCGTAGAAACGGCCCGGCGAGACGATCTCGATGGCGCCCAGCGCCCGGTCGCCCATGACGGCGACCTGGATTTCCCGGCCGGGGATGTATTTTTCGACCAGCAGGCGCTCATCCGGATCTCCCTGATCGAGCGGGCGGAAATTGTCGCCTTCCAGGATGATCTCGACGCCCACCGAAGAGCCCTCGTTGAGCGGCTTCAGCACCAGCGGCGGCGCGTATTTCCGGCTCGCGGCCAGCGCCTTGCGGGTCATGACCTCGCCGTCGGGCACGGCGATACCGGCGTCGCGGAACAGAATCTTCGCTTCGGGCTTGTTCATCGCCAGGGCTGAGGCCAGAACGCCGGAATGGGTATAGGGAATGCCCATGATCTCCAGCATCCCCTGCACCGTGCCGTCCTCGCCGTAGCGGCCGTGCAGGGCGTTGAAGACCAGATCCACCTTCGCGGCGTTCAGGGTCTCGGCAATACGCCGGTCGACGTCGATGCGGACCACATCGTGGCCCAGCGATTCCAGGGCCTTCGCACAGGCCCCGCCGGTGACCAGCGAAACCTCGCGCTCGGCGGACCAGCCGCCCATGATGACCGCGATCCGGCTCATGACCGCGCCCCCCCGGCAACGCCGATGCGCCGGATTTCCCAGCGGAGTTCGATGCCGGTGGCGGCCTTCACGCGTTCGCGCACCGTCTCGCCCAGGGTCTCGAGGTCGGCGGCCGTGGCCGCGCCGCGGTTGATCAGGAAATTGCAGTGCTGCTCCGAGACCTGGGCGTCGCCGATCACCAGGCCGCGGCAGCCGGCGCGGTCGATCAGTTCCCAGGCCTTGTGTGCGGGCGGGTTGGCGAAAGTGCTGCCGCCGGTGCTGGTCTTCACCGGTTGCGTGGTAGTGCGTTCGGCGCTGATCTCGTCCATCCGGCGGCGGATGGCCTCCCGGTCGCCCGGCTCGGCGCGCAGCATCGCCTCCACGAAGATCCGGTCCTCGGGCAGCGAACAGTGCCGGTAGCCATAGCCGAGTTCTTCGACCGAAGACCATTGCAGCAGGCCGTCCCCCCTCACCCAGCGCGCGGCGAGCACAATGTCCTTCATCTCCTGACCATAGGCGCCGGCGTTCATGCGCAGCGCGCCGCCGATGGTGCCCGGTACGCCGCGCAGGAATTCGTAGCCCTTCAGCCCGCGGTCCCGCGCCCGCAGCGCCACCGAGACGTTGCTGCAGCCCGCGCCTACGCGCAGGCCGCGCGCGTCATCCTCGATATGATTGAAGCCCTTCCCCAGGCGGATGACGATGCCGGGGATGCCGCCGTCACGCACCAGCAGGTTGGCGCCCGCGCCGATGAAGGTGACCGGCGCATCCATTGGCCGGTAGGCCATGAAGAGCATGAGATCGTCCAGGTCGGCGGGCCGGAACAGCACCTCCGCCGGACCGCCGACGCGGAACCATGTCAGATCCTTCATCGGCGCCTCGGCCGTGTAGCTTCCGCGCACCTGCGGCAGACGGTCGATCAGCAATGTAGCCCGTCGTGTCATGACCGCCGCCCTCATGCCGTTCCGTCCTGCAGCGCCCGGAGCTGTTCGGGCAGCGCGTTCGCCCACTGGGTGATGGATCCCGCGCCCAGGCAGACGACCATGTCGCCCGCTTCCGCTTCCTCCAGCACCATCGCCGCCAGCGTTTCCGGTCCGGCAAGCGCGCGCACGCGGCGATGTCCGCGGGCGTTCAGCCCCTCGATCAGGGCGTCGCGGTCGAAACCTTCGATCGGCTGTTCACCAGCCGGATAGACAGGCGCCACCAGCACGGTGTCGGCGTCGTTGAAGCAGGAGCAGAAGTCGCCGAAGAGCGCGGCGAGCCGCGAGTAGCGGTGCGGCTGGACCACGGCAATGACGCGGCCGGTCGTGCTCTCCCGCGCGGCCTTCAGCACGGCGGCGATCTCCACCGGATGATGGCCGTAGTCGTCAATCACGGTGACCCCGCCGACCTCGCCGGTCTTCGTGAAGCGCCGTTTCACGCCGGAGAAGGCGGCAAGCCCGTCGCGGATCGCCTCGTCGCCGATGCCGATCTCCCGCGCGACGGCGATCGCGGCCAGTGCATTGAGGATGTTGTGGCGGCCCGGCATCGGCAGCGTCAGGTCATCGATGCGGGATTCCGCGCCGGTGCGGCGATCGTGGAACTCGACGGCGAAATGCGCCGCGCCCTCGCTGAAGCTCTCGTCGACCGCGCGCACATCGGCCTGGCGGCTGAAGCCGTAGGAGATGACGCGGCGGTCGGTGATCTGGCCGATCAGCGACTGCACTTCCGGATGGTCGATGCACATCACGGCGACGCCGTAGAAGGGGATGTTCTCGACGAAGGTGACGAAGGCGTCGCGGATCTCGTCGAAGTCGGCGTAGTGATCCAGGTGTTCGGCGTCGATGTTGGTCACGATCACCGCCGCGGCCGGCAGCCTGACGAAGCTGCCGTCAGACTCGTCGGCCTCCACGACCATCCACTGGCCGCCGCCCAGACGGGCGTTGGTGCCGTAGGCGTTGATGATGCCGCCGTTGATGACGGTCGGATCGAAACCGGCATGGTCGAGCAACTGCGCCACCATGGAAGTGGTCGTCGTCTTGCCATGGGTGCCGCCGACGGCCAGCGCCCATTTCAGCCGCATCAGCTCGGCCAGCATTTCGGCGCGGCGGACCACCGGAACGTGTCGTTCACGGGCGGCGCGGACCTCGGGGTTGTCGGCCTTGACCGCCGAGGAGACGACCAGCGCCTGCGCCTCGCCCAGGTTCTCGGCGCGATGGCCGATCGAGATCCCGATGCCGAGACCGCGCAGCCGCTCGACATTGGCGCTCTCGGCGATGTCGCTGCCCTGCACGCGGTAACCCAGCGTGTGCATCACCTCGGCGATGCCGCTCATGCCGATACCGCCAATGCCGACAAAATGGATGGGGCCGATATCCAGGGGCATCTGGGTCATGTCCGGTCCTCCACGCTACGCACGCAGGAAACTTCTTCGACCAGATCGGCAAGACGCTCGGCCGCGTCGGGCATCGCGATCTGCCGTGCGGCGGCCGCCATGCGCGACAGGGCCGCCGGATCCTCCAGCAATGCCTCCAGCGTGCGGCGGCAGGTCGCCACGTCGAATCTCTCGTTGGGCACCAGCCAGGCCCCGCCGGCATCGGCCATGGCGCGGGCGTTGGCAGTCTGATGGTCGTCGGCGGCGTGGGGATAGGGCACCAGGACCGAGGGCCGCCCGGCAACGGCCAGCTCGTTCACGGTCGACGCGCCGGCGCGGGACAGCACCAGATGCGCCCTGCCCAGAAGTGCCGCCATGTCCTCGAAGAAAGGCTCCAGCCGCGCTTCCATCCCGGCGGCGGCATAGGCGGCGCGGGCGGCATCCATGTTCTCCGGGCGAACCTGCTGGGTGACGCTCAGCCGCGACCTGAGCCGCTCGGGCAGGCCGCCCAGCGCCTCGGGCACCGTCTCGGCGAAGACCGCCGCGCCCTGACTGCCGCCGAACACGAACAGGTTGAGCGGGCCGTCATGACCGGGGCCTTCATAGGGCGCATCCCGCAGGGTCAGGATCGCGTCACGGACCGGATTGCCGACCACCACGGTGCGCGTGTCCCCGAATCGCTCCAACCCGCCGGTCGCAGCGAAGGAGAGACCGACCGCAGCGGCGCGGCCGGCGAAGAGCCGGTTGGCGCGGCCGGCGAAGGCGTTCTGTTCGTGCAGGACGATGGGCCGGCGCTGCCGCCCCGCCGCCCAGAGCGCGGGCAGGGAAGCATAACCGCCGAAGCCGATGACGGCCGCAGGCGCCAGACGACGCAGCGCCGTCAGCGCCTGCATGCAGCCACGCCCCATGCGTACCGCGGACCGCAGCTTCTGGCCGATTCCGCCGGCCGGAGACGCCGCTTCGACAGTGACGATCTCGGCGTCGGGGAACCGCTGGCCGAACTGTGCTCCGCGCCGGTCGGTCATCAGCGCCAGACCATGGCCGCGGCGCGCGAGCTGCTCGGCCAGCGCCTGCGCCGGGAACAGGTGACCGCCGGTCCCGCCGGCAGTCAGCACGAATTTCTTCCGCCCCGCCATCAGCCGCCGCCTCCCGGCGCCTGACGGCGCATCAGCGCCAGCAGGAATCCCGCGCCGATCGACAGGGCCACCAGCGACGAGCCGCCATAGGAGATGAACGGAAGCGTCATGCCCTTGGTGGGCAGCAGGTTGAGATTGACGCCGATATTGACCGCCGCCTGCAGGCCGAACATGGCGAGGAAGCCGGTGCAGCAGAGCACGACGAACAGATCGTCCTCGCGGCGCATGCGCATCAGCCCGCGCACCACGATCAGGGCGAACAGGGCGATGCCGACGACGCAGGCCAGTGCGCCGAACTCCTCAGCGGCGACGGCGAAGACGAAGTCGGTATGGCCGTCGGGCAGCAGGTACTTGACCTCTCCCTGCCCCGGACCCCGGCCGGTCAGGCCGCCGGCCTCGAAGGCTTCCAGCGCACGATGGACCTGGTAGTTCTCGGCGGACGGATCGAGGAACCGGTCGAAGCGTTCCCGGACATGTTCGAACAGGTGATAGGCGCCGTACAGCGCTCCGGCACCCGCCGCCGCCAGCACGCCGACCAGCAGCATGGGCATCCCGGCGACGAAATACTGGGCGGCCCACACGCAGGCCACAACCAGCGACATGCCGATGTCCGGCTGCAAGGCCAGTACGCCGACGATCAGCAGGCAGAGCACGGCGGAAATGCCGACGCCGGGCGGGCCGCCCGGTTCGCGGCGGCCGGCGGCGATCAGCCAGGCGGTGACCACGACGAAGGTCGGCTTGATGAACTCCGATGGCTGCACCGAAAGACCGCCCAGCCGGAGCCAGCGGGTGGCGCCGTTGACGTCGACACCCATGAACAGCGTCGCCAGCGTGGCGAGGAAGGCCAGCGCGAAACCGATGATGGCAAGGCGGCGGACCTGGGCGACCGAAAGGATCGAGAGGCCGACCAGCGCCGCCAGCGCGGGCGCGAGGAAGATCATCTGGCGCTGCACGAAGAAGAAGTGGTCCAGCCCCTTGCGGTGCGCGGTCGCGGGCCCCGCCGCCAGGGTCAGGGTGATGCCGATGCCGATCAGCAGCACGAAGGCGACCAGGGTGAACTTGTCCACCGTCCACCACCAGCGGCCCAGGGTCGAGCGGTCGGTGCGTCCGAAACCGATCATGGCGCGCCCTCCGCGTCCGACCGTTCGATGATGAACGACGCCACGGCGCGGAACGCGTCGCCGCGCGCCTCGAAGTTCGGGAACTGGTCGAAGCTGGCGCAGGCGGGCGACAGCAGCACGACGCCGGAACCGGCCTGCCGGGCGTCGGACCAGGCGGTCTCGACCGCCGCGGCCAGCGTACCGCAGCGCCGGGTCTCGACGCGGCCCTCCAGCTCGTCTGCAAAGGCGGCTTCGGCCTCGCCGATCAGATAGGCACGGCGCACCCGGTCGAGGAACGGGTAAAGCGGGCCCAGTCCGCCCTGTTTCGGCTTGCCCCCGGCGATCCAGTAGATGCCGGTGAAAGCGCCCAGCGCCCGTGCCGCGGCCTCGGCGTTGGTCGCCTTGGAGTCGTTGTAGAAGGTTATGCCCTCGCGCTCGCCGATGCGTTCGATCCGGTGCGGCAGACCGGGAAAGCTCGCGATGGCGCGGGCGATGTCTGCGGTCCGGCAGCCGATGGCGCGGCAGGCCGCGTAGGCGGCGGCGGCGTTCTGGTGATTGTGCGCGCCCGGCAGCGCCCTGGCCGCCGCAAGGTCCATGATCTTCAGCCCGCCGTCGAACAGCTGCCCCTTCAGAACATAGACCCCGTCGGCCAGCGGCCGGCCGACGGCGACCGGCACGACATGGACGTCGTGGCGGTCGGCGAGGCGCTGCGCCAGATCCGCGCCGAAGTCGTCGTCGACGCCGATCACCGCCGTGTCGCCCTGGCCGACCCGGGCGAACAGCCGCTCCTTTGCGGCGACATAGCCGGCCATGCCGCCATGCCGGTCCAGATGGTCGGGGGTGATGTTGAGCAGCACGCTCACCTTCGGCTTCAGCGATTCAGTGAGGTCGAGCTGGTAGGAGGAGAGCTCCAGGACGCAGACCGTGCCCGGCTTCGGCGGCTCCAGATCGAGCGCGGCGGTGCCGATATTGCCGCCGACCTCGGCGTCGACCCTGCATTCGGTCAGAACATGTCCGATCAGCGCCGTCGTCGTCGACTTGCCGTTGGTGCCGGTGACCCCGATCACGCGCGCCTCGGGACAGGCGCGGACGAAAAGCTCGATGTCGCCCGCGATCTCGACACCGGACGCCGTGGCCGCACGGATTGCCGGATGCGGCTCGGGGTGGGTCAGCGGTATGCCCGGCGCCGGCACCAGCATGTCGACGGCGGCCCAGTCGATACGCTCGGGGGCTTCAACCGGGGCGTCCTTCAGCGCAGCGCGGCGTTCGGCGCTGTCGTCCCAGGCGACGACCTCGGCGCCGCCGGCGCGGGCGGCCCGGACAGTGGCGAGGCCGCTCTTGCCGAGGCCCAGAACCGCGATCCGTTTCCCCTCCATCCCCCTCAATGCGATCATCGGCTCACCTCAGCTTCAGCGTGGCGAGGCCGATCAGCGCCAGGATGAGGGCGATGATCCAGAAACGGATGACGATGGTGGGCTCTTCCCAGCCCTTCTGTTCGAAGTGGTGGTGCAGCGGCGCCATGCGGAAGACGCGGCGGCCGGTCAGCTTGAAGCTGGCCACCTGAACGATGACGGAGACGGTTTCCAGCACGAACAGGCCGCCGACGATGGCGAGCACGAACTCGTGCTTTACCACCACTGCGATGGCGCCCAGCGCGCCGCCCAGGGCCAGGCTGCCGGTGTCGCCCATGAAGACCATGGCCGGCGGCGCGTTGAACCACAGGAACCCGAGTGCCGCGCCGACAAGCGCGCCGGTGAAGACCGCCAGTTCGCCCGCGCCGGGCACGAAGTTGATCTGGAGGTATTCGGCGAAGATCGTATGGCCGCTGACATAGGCGATCAGCGCGAAAGTGGCGGAGGCGATCATCACCGGCACGATGGCGAGACCGTCCAGCCCGTCGGTCAGGTTCACGGCGTTCGCCGTGCCGACGATGACGAACATGCCGAAGGGCACGAAGAACCAGCCGAGATCGAGCATGAAGTCCTTCACGAACGGGAAGGCGAGCCGGTTGGACAGGTTCTCCGGCGCAATCAGCGCCAGCCAGACGGTGGCCACCAGGCAGATCCCGAACTCGACGCCCAGGCGCAACCGTCCCGGCAGGCCGCGATGGGTGCCGCCCTTCACCTTGGAATAGTCGTCGACGAAGCCGACCAGACCGAAGCCGAGGGTCACCATCATGACGATCCAGACATACTGGTTCGACAGATCCGCCCAGAGCAGCGTCGCCACCGTGACGGAGAACAGGATCAGGAAACCGCCCATGGTCGGCGTGCCCTGCTTCTTCACGATGTGGCCCTGGGGCCCGTCCTCGCGGATCGGCTGGGCGTAGCGCGGCTGGGAACGCAGCCAGCGGATGAAGTAGGGCCCGACGATGAAGCAGACGAGCAGCGCCGTGATGACCGCGCCGCCGGTCCGGAAGGTCAGATAGCGGAACAGGTTGAAGAACAGGAACTGCTCCGAGAGGGGCGAGAGGAGGTTGTAGAGCATCTCCGCCCCCTTCAGCCGCGGGCGGCGGCTGCGCGGCCGCCCTCGCCCAGGGATTTCAACGCCTCGACGACGACCGCCATGCGGCTGCCCAGCGAGCCCTTGACCAGCACCACGTCGCCGTCGCCGACCGCGGCGGCCACCTTCGGCGCCAGTGTCTCGGAGTCGGGCGCGTGCACGACGTCGGCGCGGTGCTTCATCGCCGTCTCCAGCCGGGCCATCTCGGGGCCGCAGAGAAAGACCAGCCGGACGCCGCTTTCGGCGAGGTCGTCGGCCAGGCCTGCGTGCATCCGGCCCGATTCGCGGCCCAGTTCCAGCATGTCGCCCAGCACGGCGACGCGGCGGCCCCGGCCCGCCGGCTCGGCGGCGCCAAGCACGGAGAAGGCGGCGCGCATGCTGGCCGGATTGGCGTTGTAGCTGTCGTCGATCAGGGTGAAGGATCGGTCGCCGCGCATCGGCACCTGTTCGCGCGCGCCGCGGCCGGCGAGCGGCTGCAGCCGCGCCAGCGCCGGGGCCGCGCGTCCGATGTCGGCGCCGGCAGCCTGCAACGCGGCCAGCACGCCCAGCGCATTCATCACCCAGTGTTCGCCGGGCAAGCCGACGCAGAACGTGGCCTCCACGCCGGCGAGATCGGCGCGGACACAGGAGCGGTCGGCCTTGACCTTCGCGCAGATCAGCCGGACATCCGCCGCGTCCGCCGCGCCGAAGGTCACGATCCGACCGGCGCCCGCCCGATTCGCTGCTGCGGTCAGACGTGCGGTCTGCGGCAGGTCGGCGGGGATGACCGCGACGCCTTCCGGACCGAGTTTCTCGAAGATCTCGGCCTTGGCGTCGGCGATGGCGTCCAGCGATTCGAACGCCGCCATGTGCGCCGGGGCGATGGTGGTGATAAGCGCCACCTCGGGCCGGGCAATCTCGACCAGCGCCGAGATCTCGCCGGGATGGTTCATGCCCAGTTCCAGGACGGCGTAGTCCGTGTCGCGCGGCATCCGCGCCAGCGTCAGCGGCACGCCCCAATGGTTGTTGAAGCTCTTGTCCGAGGCGTGGACCCGCACCCCGCAGGCGGCAAGACAGTGGCGCAGCGCCTCCTTGGCGCCGGTCTTGCCGGCGGAGCCGGTCACCGCCAGTACCTTCGCCGAGGTCCGCTGGCGGGCGGCGCGGCCGAGATCCTGCAGCCCCTTCAGCGTATCGCCCACGACGACCAGCCGGGCCGGATCGGCGCCGGCCGGCGCGCGGTGGACCATGGCCGCCGCGGCGCCCTTCGCGAGCGCGTCTTCGACATAGTCGTGCCCGTCGAAGTTCGGCCCTGCCAGGGCGACAAACAGGTCGCCGCCGGTCACGGTGCGGCTGTCGATGGAGACGCCGCCGGCCCGCCAGCCGCCGGCCGCCTGCCCTCCCGTGGCCGCAGCCACCTCGTCCGCATGCCAGAGATCGATCATGTCAGCGCCTCCATCGCCTCGCCCGTCACCGACAGGTCGTCGAACGGAAGCACCTGATCGCCCACGATCTGGCCGGTTTCATGGCCTTTTCCGGCAATCAGCGCGATATCGCCCTGGCGCAGCATGGAAACGGCGCGCACGATCGCCCGGCGGCGGTCGCCGATCTCGATTCCGCCCGGGCAGGCCGCCATGATCTCGGCGCGGATGGCGGCGGCGTCCTCGGTGCGCGGATTGTCGTCGGTCACGATGGCGACGTCCGACAGCTCGGCCGCGATCCGGCCCATCACTGCCCGTTTGGCCCGGTCGCGGTCGCCGCCGCAGCCGAAGACGGTGACGATGCGGCCCGCCGTGTGGGGCCGGAGGGCGGTAATCGCCGCGCGCAGCGCCTCGGGCGTATGCGCGTAGTCGATGAAGGCGGCGGCGCCGGCGGACCTGCCGGCCGGCTGCAGCCGGCCCGGCGCCCCCGTCAGTCCGGCCAGCGCCGCCAGAGCACCCCGGCGCCCGGAGTCCAGGACGGTCGCCAGGGTGAAGGCCGCGATCGCGTTCTCGGCCTGAAACGCGCCGACGAGAGGCAGGCGGACCCGCGCCCGCTCTCCGGCGGCGTCGATCTCGAGATGCTGTCCGTCCAGGTCGGCCTCCAGCACGCGGTAGGCGACGTCGGCGCCGCTCCGGCCATAGGTGACCACGCGCAGCCCGGCCTCACGGGCGCGGCCGGCGATCGTGGCGCCATGTTCGGAATCGGCGCAGATCACCGCCGGCGCGCCCTTTGGCAGCAACTCGGCGAACAGCCGGGACTTGGCCTCGAGGTAATCCTCGACGGAGCTGTGATAGTCGAGATGATCGTGGCTGAGATTGGTGAAGCAGCCGGCGGCGAGCCGCAGCCCGTCGAGGCGGCGCTGGGCCAGCCCGTGGCTGGAGGCCTCCAGCGCCAGATGGGTCACGCCGTCATTGGCCAGCGCCGCCGCCCGTCGCTGCAGCGCCACCGGGTCCGGTGTCGTCAGCGAACCGGGATAGTGGCCGTTCCGGGTGGTCACGCCCAGCGTGCCGAGGCAGGCTGCGTTGATCCCTGCCGCGGCCCAGATCTGGCGCAGGAACCACACGATCGAGGACTTGCCGTTGGTGCCGGTCACGGCAACGACCGTTTCCGGCTGGGAACGGTAGAATCGGGCTGCCATGCGCGCCAGACAGCGTCGGGGATCCTGACCGGTGATCAGCGGCACGCCGGCGTCCAGGCTGCGTCCGGCAAGCACGGCGACGGCGCCGCTCGCCACCGCCTGCGGCACGAATTCGGTCCCGTCATGGCGGACGCCCGGCAGCGCGGCAAAGAGAAAGCCGGGACGTACTTCCCGGCTGTCCGCTGTCAGTCCGGCGATGTCGATATCGCCAAGTTCGCCCGCGCTCCCGCCTGCAAGCCTAGAGAGTTTCATTCCGCCTCGCTGTCCGTTCGGCGTTGGCGGGGAGGGACAGCGCCTCGATGACACGCGGATCGTCGGGCGCGACCGGGCGCACGCCCAGGATGGGCGCGATCTCGGGAATGATGCGACCGGCGGTCGGCGCGGCGTTCCAGCCGGCGGTGGCGTAGCCGAAGGTCTCCTTGGTGCCTTTCGGCTCGTCCAGCATGATGAGAATGACGTATCGCGGGTCGTGCATCGGGAAGATGCCCGCGAAGGAGGTGATCATCGCCTTGCGGGAATAGCCGCCGGCCTTCGGCTTTTCGGCCGTGCCGGTCTTGCCGCCGACGACATAGCCCGGCGCCTGGGCCTGGCGCCCTGTGCCTTCCGCCACGACGAGCCGGAACAGCTTGCGCAGCTTCTCCGAGGTCGCCGGGGAGATCACCTCGCGTTCGGTGGCAGGGTTGCCGGGTCCGCGCCGCAGCAGCGTCGGCGTGACGTGGCGTCCGCCATTGACCATGGCGGCCATGGCGGCGGCGACCTGCATCGGCGAGACCGCGAGACCATGCCCGAAGGCGATGGTCATGGTCTCGAGTTCCTTCCAGCGGGCCGGGGCCTGGGGATCGATGACTTCCGGCAGTTCCAGCGGCGACCGGTCCAGGAGACCGAGCGAGCCCAGAAAGCGGCGCTGGGCTTCGGTACCGACGTCCACCGCCATCTTCGCCGCGCCGATATTGGACGAGTACATGAAGATCTCGGCGACCGTCATCCAGCGCGCCTTGGCGTGGTGGTCGCGGATGGTGAAGCGGCCATAACGGATCGGATGTGTCGCGTCGTAGCCGTCGGTCAGACGCATGCGCCCCACCTCCAGCGCCATGGCCGTGGTGAAGGCCTTGAAGGTGGAGCCCATCTCGTACCGGCCATAGGTGGCGCGGTTGAAAAAGGCGTCCTCGCGCATCGCCTCGCGCATGTTGGCGTCGAAGTCCGGCAGGGAGACCAGCGAGATCACTTCACCGGTGTCCACGTCCATCACCACGCCAGCGCCGCCGATGGCGGAGAAGGTCTCGATGGCCCGCTTCAGTTCCCGGTGCACCACATGCTGCACGCCGAGATCGATGGAAAGGGCGACCGGTTCCGCGGCGGGATCGTGCAGACGCGTCTCGAGGCCCCGCTCCATGCCCGCGCGGCCGCGGTGCTCCCCGTCCAGGAAGCCGACCACGTGCGCGGTCAGCGCGCCCGCCGGGTAGTTGCGGGTGACCGTTGGCAGCATCTCGATGGCCGGATCGCCGACCCGGTAGACCGCGGCCACCTGATCGGGAGTCAGCCGGCGGCGCAGGATGACGCTGGCGCGGGCCGATTCCAGCCGCTCGCGGATCCCGGCGGCGTCGTCTTCGCCAAGAGCCACGGCCAGCCGTTCCGCCAGATGCGGGATCGATTTCACCCGCCGCTTGTGGACCAGCAGCGTATGGGTCGGCAGGTCGACGGCCAGCAGGCCGCCATTGCGGTCCACGATGGAAGCCCGCTTGCGCCAGGGCAGCGCCTCGGATGCCGACGCCGGCGCCTCGGACTCCGACGCCTGGGCGGCGTCGGCCAGCAGGGGCTGCGCGGGCAGTGAAAGCTGCACCGTCCGCGCGGAAAGTCCGAAGAACCCGATGGCGAAAGCCACGGCCAGCAGCACCAGCCGGCGGCGCACGCGCGCGGCGTCGCTGGAGGGCAGCCGGGACTTCAGATCACGGCCCGTAAGTTCCGCCGAGGGCGCCGGATCGAACAGGGTGCGGCTCATTTCAGTGCCTCCGTCGATCGGGCTTCGACAATGCCGCCCATGCGGTCGATGACGGTCTGCAGCGCCGCCGGATCGGCCAGGATGCGCTCCGCCGCGGTCGGCTTGAGCGGCAGGTGCCGCGCCGCCAGGTCCTCGATCCGGGACGGGCGGGTCTGATAGCTCCACTCCGCCTCCAGCACATGGATCTCGCGCCGGGCGTTCTCAATGCGGCGCTCGATCTCACGGGCGTGGCTGTCCGCGGCGTCATGGCGGCGCTCGATCTCGTAGACCCCGCCGACGACGGAAAGACCGGCGAACACCGAAGCGATGGCGATATAGCCCTTCATGCGGCTTCGTCCTCCGTGCCCGCGCCGGGCGGCCACGGCGCGGCTGCGGACCTTTCGGCCACCCGCAGCCGCGCCGACCGGGCCCTCGGATTGCGTTCGATTTCGGCGTCGCCGGGCTTGATCGCCCCGCGCTTGAGCAGCCGGAAGGACGGCTCCCGCCCGTCCGCGGCCTCGGGGCGGTGACGCGAACCCCTGGGCTCGGCGCCCGAGCGTTCGGTCAGGAAGCGTTTGACCAGCCGGTCTTCCAGGCTGTGGAAGCTCACCACGGCAAGCCGGCCGCCTTCGGCCAGCACGCGTTCCGCGCCGCGGAGACCGCGGCGCAGTTCCCCCAGCTCGTCGTTTACGGCAATGCGCAGGGCCTGGAAGACCCGCGTCGCCGGATGAATGCGGCTGCCCGGCGCGGGGATGGCGGCGGCGATGATCTCCGCCAGGCGGCCCGTGGTGTCGATGGGCGCTTCGTCGCGAGCGCGGACCACGGCGCGGGCCGCCGGACGGGAGCGGCGCTCCTCGCCATAATGGTAGAACAGGTCCGCCAGCCGGGATTCCTCCCAGGTGTTGACGATGTCGGCGGCGGTCTCGCCGCTTCGGCTCATGCGCATGTCCAGCGGCCCGTCGCGCAGGAAGCTGAAACCACGCTCGGCGCGGTCGAGCTGCGGCGAAGAGACGCCCAGATCCATGGCGACACCGTCGACGGCGCCGGCGTCTGCATCCCGCAACAGGGTCTCCATGTCACCGAAAGCGCCGTGCAGGGGCGTCAGCCGTCCGCCATGAGCCTCGGCCATGACCTCGGCGGCGGCGATGGCGTCCGGATCCCGGTCGATGGCGTAGACCCGGCAGTCAGCCGAGGCCAGCCAGTGCGCCGTGTAGCCGCCCAGGCCGAAGGTGCAGTCCACATAGCGGCCGCCGTCGCGCACGCGCAGCGCCGCGGTCACCTCGTCCAGCATGACGGGCAGATGCGCGCTCATTCGTCCCGCCCCCGCTTGGACAGCATGCCCTCATGGGCGCTGCGGGAACGCACGCGGCCTTCCTCGACCTTGCCGGAGGCGACGTCGGGATGCATCAGCGAGAACTGGTCGCCCCGGCCAACGAAGGCGATCTCCTTCTCCACGCCGACCGCTTCGCGCAGTTCGGGCGGCAGGACGATGCGGCCGTCGCCGTCGATGGTCAGCGTACTGACCCCGCCGAAGATGGAATAGCTGATGTCTTCATAGGCCTGGCTGGTGGGGTCTTCCCGCTCCAGCCGCTCGAAAAGCTTTTCGAGAAAGGCGTCGCCGCAGCCGATGAGGACGTTGTCGTCGTGGCGCGAGCGGAAGATGTGAACTTCGGCGGACTCGTCACTCTCGCCCAGCAGCGTGCGGAATTTGGCGGGAATGGAGACCCGCCCGTTCCGGTCCACCTTTCGGACATATGTGCCGAGGAAGAACTTCATGCCCGGCCTGATGCTCCGCTGCTCTGGCTTCCTGCGCGCCGCCCGTTACGCCTTCTCCCCTCCGAGGCTTCTGGATCTCACCGGAAATACACGGAATTTTCTGGGGCAAAAATGGATATACGTGGAAAAAAATGGGCCGTCAATGGAATCGACCGGAACTGGATGGTGATGGCCGCCAACAATTGGAGAATTGCGACGCCAATATGTTCTGTTTTTGTTTCGGGCGCGAAGAAACAGGGCGACAAATCCCGTACGCCCGCGCCGCCGGTCCCCGTGACCCCTCAGACGCGAGGCGATATGCTCGGGCCGGCGTGACAGGGAGGAATTCGATGAGCGGCGCGATTGCCTACGAGGTGGCGGCCTTCAACACGGCCACGGCCAGCGAGAACCGAATCCATGACGATTCGGTGGCGAAGAAGTTCGGTTTCCAGGGCGGCCTGGTGCCGGGCGTCGACGTCTACGCCTACATGACCCGGGCGGCGGTGATCCGCTTCGGCGCGGCGTTCCTCGCCCGGGGCATGATCGAGTGCCGCTTCGGCAAGCCGCTCTATGACGGCGAGACCGCGCGGATCGAGGCCCGGGACGACGCGGACGGCCGGCTGGCCATCGCGCTCTCGGCGCGGGACACCGAGCTGGCGACGGCGACCGCCTGGCTGGCCGAGCCGGCGGAGCCGCCTCTGCCGGAGCAGTACCCGACAGCCGGGCTGCCGGCGCCGGACGCGCGGCCGCCGGCCTCGGCGCAATCCCTGCCCGAAGGCGCGGCGCTGGGCACGATCCGGGAGACCGCCGACGGCGCGGGCCAGCAGAGCTACCGCGCCGACGTGCGCGAGACGCATCCGCTCTACACGGAGACCGGGGCGGTGCATCCGGGCTTCCTGCTGCGCCGCGCGAACAGCGCGCTGAAGGACAATGTCCGGCTGGGCCCGTGGATCCATGTCGGCAGCACGGTGCGCCATTTCGCGCCCCTGCAGGCGGGCGGCGATCTGGAGACCCGCGCCCGGGTCGCGCGGCGCTATGACCACAAGGGCCATGGCTTCGTCGAGCTGGACGTCGCCCTGTTCTCGGAAGGCCGCGCCATTGCGCGCATCGACCATGTCGCCATATACGAACCGAGACAGGTTCGGATGAGTGCATGATTTCCCAGGCTTCGCGTTTCCGGCTGACCCTGCTGGCCCTGCTGGCGCTGTCGTCCGTCCTGTCAGGCGCGCGCGCGCAGGCGCCCGAGACCGAGATCGGCACGTTGTCATTCGTGATCGAGAACGACTATTTCGCCCGCACCGACCAGAACTACACCAATGGCTGGCGGCTGCAGTACCTGCGCCCCAAGGGCGCGGTCAGCGACCTGACCGACTGGCTGGGCCAGACCTTCCTGGATGTGGCGGACGAGACCCGCATCTACGAAGGCGTCTCCGTCGGCCAGAACCTGTTCACCCCGCGCGACATCACCGACCCCGATCCGCAGCCCGGCGAGCACCCCTATGCCGGTTATCTCTACCTGGAATTCGCCGGCGTGGTCGACCGCACCTCGGCGGTGGACACCCTGACCCTTCAGCTCGGCGTTGTCGGGCCGCTGGCCATGGGCGAGTTCACCCAGAACACGGTGCACCAGCTCATCGCCAGCGAGATCGCCAAGGGCTGGGACAACCAGCTGTCGAATGAACCCGTCCTGTTGCTCAGCTTCGACCGCACCTGGCGGGTCTGGCGCGAAAGCCGGGAATACAATTTCGACGTGCTGCCCAGCGCCGGCGTCAGCATCGGCAACATCCGCACCGAGGGCCGGCTGGGCTTCACCGCCCGCTTCGGGCCGGACCTGCAGGACGACCTGGGTCCGCCGCGCATCCGCCCCAGCCTGGCCGGCGGCGGCTTCATCGCCGGCGCCCCGGATTTCAACTGGTACTTCTTCACCGGCTTCCAGGCCCGCGGCGTGGCCAAGAACCTGGTCCTGGACGGCAACAACTTCACCGAGAGCGCGCGGGTCGACAAACGCAATTTCGTTTTCGAGGCGGATGCCGGCATCGCCATCCATATCGGCGGTTTCCGGCTGGCCTATACCATGGTGCGCCGCAGCCGGGAGTTCGACACCCAGCAGGACCCCCACTACTTCGCCGCGATTTCCCTGACCACGCGCTATTGATAGCGTGCGCCCGAACAATCCTTCCCGAGACCTGCGATTACTGAACACCGCAAATGTGTCACTTTTGTGACAACGCGGCTGTACAGGGCCCGATGCCGATTCCGGCTGACAGGACCGCGAAGCCCGGGTTAAACGGACGGGATTGGTCAGGGCGTCCCCGGATCGGTTGCCGCACAGCGGCCGGATGGCGCCCAGGGAGGCGGAGATGACGGACGCGCCTGTCGAGGTGGAGATCAAGCTGACGGGCCCGGCGCGCGTCCTGAAGGCGGCGCTGGCCGACCTGGGGCGCGGCGAGCAGAAGATGACGGACGTGGTCAGCGTCTATCACGACACCGCCGATGACCGCCTCTGGCGCAAGGGCTTCACCTTCCGCCTGCGCGACAAGGGCGGCGAGCACATCCTGACCCTGAAGCGCGAGGGCCAGGGCGAGCTGGCGCGCGGCGAATGGGAGACCGCGCTGGACGCGCCGGCCGCGGATCCCGGCCTGCTGCCCGCCGGCGCGCCGCGCGGAGAGCTGGGTGTGATCCTGCCCGAGGAGCTGTCGGAGCGGCATCGCACGGTGGTCCGCCGCACGAAGAAGATCGTCGAGTTCGGCGGCGCGGTGCTCGAATGCTCGCTGGACGCGGGCCGGATCGAGGCCGGGGACCGCCGCATGCCCGTGGGCGAGCTGGAGCTGGAGCTGCTGAAGGGCGAGCCGCGCGCCGTGCTCGCTGCCGCGGAAATGCTGCTGTCGAAGCACGCGCTGGCGCTGGAGCCGCGCTCCAAGGCCGCCCGCGGCATGGAGCTGGCCGGCGGCGCGCCGCCCGCCTGGCGCAAGGCCCGCAAGCCGGAACTCGGCCCCGGCGACACGGTCAACCGCGCCATCGCCCGCATCCTGGGCGAGACCGCGACCCAGATCATGGCCAACATCCCCGCCGCCGCCGACGGCCGCGACCCGGAGGGCGTGCACCAGCTCCGCGTCGCGCTGCGCCGCCTGCGCTCGGCCTTCAAGGTTTTCGGCAAGGCCATCGGCGCGGAGGCGGAGCGCCTGGACGAGCGCGCGCGGCCGGTGTTGAAGGCGCTGGGCCCGGCGCGGGACCTGGACGTCTTCCTGGCCGAGACCCTGCCGCCGGTCGCCGCCGCGCATGGGGAGGCGCGCGGGCTGAAGCTGCTGACGGAGGCCGCCGAGGCCCGTCAGGCCGCGGCCTACGCGGCGGTGCGCGAGCTCTGCGCCGGCCGGGAGCTCAGCCGCCTGATCGTGAAGGTCATGCTGCTGGCCGAGGACATGGCCGGGCCCGGCGACCTGAGCGAGCCGCTGCCCGCCTTCGCCGCGCGGGTGCTCGACAAGCGCTTCCGCAAGGCCCGGAAGAAGGGCCGCGATTTCGAGACCATGCCGACGGCGCAGCGCCACGAGGTGCGCATCGCGGTGAAGAAGTTCCGCTACGCGCTGGACTTCTTCCAGTCGCTGTATCCCGACGACAGCATCGGCCCGTTCCGCGAGAGCCTGCGCGCGCTGCAGGACGATCTGGGACGGATGAACGACGCCACCGTGGCCGAGGGGCTGGCCGAGAATCTCGCCGCGGGCCAGCCGGAAGCGATGGTCGGCGCGGCGCTGGTCAAGGGCTGGTACACCCACCGGCTGAAGGCGGTGGAGCCGCACATGATCGCGGCCTGGAACGATTTCCGGGCGGCGGCGCCGTTCTGGCGCGACTGAGGGGGGACGAGCGAATGGCGCTGATATCCGTGCTGGTGGCCAACGCCAAGGGCGGCTGCGGCAAGACCACCCTGGCGACCAATCTCGCCGCCTGCTTCGCCGCCGCCGGGCTCAGGACCGCCATCGCCGAGGGCGACCCGCAGCGCTCGGCCCTGCAATGGCTGAAGCGCCGCCCGGCGGACGCCGCGGCGATCGAGGGGCTCGACTGGCGCAAGGGGCCGGGCGAGGTGCCGAAGGGGATCGAGCGGCTGGTCATCGACGCGCCGGCCGGGGTCACCTCGAAGGCCGTGCAGGCGCTGCTGAAGCAGGCCGACCTGGTGGTGATGCCGGTGCTGCCCTCGGTCTTCGACGAGGCGGCGACGAAGCGCTTCGTGAAGAAGGTCGACGAGATCAAGCCCATCGCCAAGGGGCGCAAGCCCCTGGCCGTGGTCGCCAACCGGGTGCGCGCCAACACCCGCGCGGCGAAGGAGCTGGACGAATTCCTGGCCGGCCTGGGCCACGAGACGGCGGCGCGGCTGGCCGACCGCGCGCTCTACCCGGATGTGGCGCGGCGCGGCCTGGGCATCTTCGACCTCGCCCCCTCCCGCCGCGCCGGCGCGGTCGACGACTGGCTGCCGCTGATAAGACTCATAGAAGGGCAATAGGAGCCGGCGGGGGATGGCATCACCGGTTGGCGCGCGGGGGATGGCTGGGCTGGCATCACCGGTTGGCCCGCCGGGGTTGGCATGGCTGGCATTACCGGTTGGCGCGCGGGGGATGGTGGGCTGGCCCGCGCGCCTTCTGACTTTCCCGGTCGGCGCGCGGGGGATGGTTGGGCTGGCCCGCGCGCCTTCTGACTCCTGCCACCGACCCATCCGGACCCGCTCCGCCACCGCCACCCACAATACGGCGTCCCGGGGCTCGACCCCGGGACCCAGTCAGACTTTCCGCTGGGCCCTTGGGTCAAGCCCAAGGGCGCCGTCGCTGGTTGCGCGCCACCCCTTGGCAAATCGCGGGCGCGGGGGCAGGCTTCCTGCCAGCGTCATGGCAACCGGGCGTGGCGGAATTGGTAGACGCAACAGACTTAAAATCTGTTGGGCGAATGCCCGTGCCGGCACGTGCACAGAAGGTTTCGAAACTAGATGAGATTGGCAGCTCTCTGTCAGAGCAAATTGATAAATTTCAGTCTACAAACGGCACATCCTCTATTCTGAACACTTTTCAAACGGCAAAACGTCGACCGCGCAAATTCCGGCAATTACAATCCCGACCAAAATACCGACGCTGGCTACTGCAATTGGCCATGCTAGTGGATTGAACCCGACAGTGGAGTCCCGATGGGGATTCCCCTTGTCGGCTTTGCGTGC